>JAAEZL010000089.1 GCA_018222875.1 Algicola sp. | reverse complement strand
ATTCATTTAAGCTTAAGAATAGCAACTTGAAAGAAATCAGGCTTTTTATAGAGAAGATGAAAAAAACTAATGCCAACAACGTATATAAAAAATAGCGGTTTAATCGCTTAATCGAAACAAAATGAATAAATTAAAGGTCTGTTATAAACCGAAAAAATAGTGCATAAAACCCACTACGTTTCATATACAAGATCATTGGACACAATGAACATGATATTATGACCTTAGAAAATGACCAAGTGGATAGAAGCATATGCAATTAAAAAATGAGACATAAAGTTTACATACTTCTTGCAGCTTTTGTTGGCATCATCCTAGGTGCCACGTTCGCAAATATCACCTTAGATTTTTTCTCAAAAAACATCAATCTATTGCTGATTGTTGTGGGAGTGATTATTTGCTTGGTTGGTGTTTTTTTTATCGCTGTTTTCTACTTGCGAAAAAATATCAATAGAGAGTTTTTTGGGGTAGAAAACGAAGAACTCACTGGACTTAACAACTCTCTGGGATTATTGGTTGATGGGATCTTGACAAAAAATAATGATATCGTTAAAAGAGAAAGTAATCATATATCAAGGAAACTTGCAGCCTGGTATTCATGGTTAAAAGTTAGACAATGGACTGTTATTATCTTTCAAGCCTTGTTTGTATCGTTTGGAGGTTTACTCGGAACGCTTCTTTTGTACAATCAAAATGAAATAATGACGCAACAAAATGAACGTATCGATAACCAAAATGAACTGATAAATGCTCAAAACAACAGGCTGGATCAACAAACTTATTTGCAAGAAGCCGATAGAAGAGCTGCATTGATATTTGAATTAACGAGTATTTTGGATGAAGTGGATGAAGAAATGGATGGAGCAAAATATCAACTAGAAGCTTCAAGAACACGCTATATTACCCAGCAAGGAGAGTCTATCCAAAGTATTGGTCGGAGAGAGCGAAGAAGAAATCGTGACACCTTGGAAGTTTACACCCTTTCTGATAGGTTGGCTGGTAGAATTGTATCCTTAACAAGATCATTGAGACCTTATCGATATCTTAATAATGATGGCATTCTCATACGTACACCTTTGAGTCCAGAAAAGGGTCAATTGTTAACCTCATTGCTTGATAGTGGTATAGACATGGAAGATTTAAATCATAATAATGGCTTAGATTTTTCGTATTCAGATCTATCAAAGGTGCAACTAGAAAATGTTAATTTAATTCATAGTGAACTAAAATACTCAAGTTTTGTTGAAGCTTCCATATTTGGTAATTTTTATTATTCAAAATTTGACTTTTCCAATTTCACAAAAGCCAATTTAAGAGGCTCTATATTTGGCTGCAGTTTTGTAAATTCAATAATGACCGAAGCAGACTTATCCAATTGTGATTTTATTGATTCATATTTTGAAAATACAGATTTAAGATATGCTAATCTCAGCAATATTAAGAATTGGTATAACGTCCCAATGACGTGCGTCAACATTTTTGGAATAAAAAATGCGCCTTCTGAATTTATCGAACACGCCTTAGAAAATGGAGCTGTGCAAATAGAAAAAGACGAAGATTGGCAGCAATATGTCAAACAAAATTGTCTCTAACAATGACTTTAAATTAAACAAATATGAACCTCATACAGCTACAAGACTATGTTACGGAAAAGTTCGTTGGATGGCGCGAGGAATACGGAAATAATCTCGTAGGTGTACATATTGGCTACAAAAAGAGAGATGGTGAGTTTGTTCAAAGATATAGTGTGGTTTTTCATGTGAGTAGAAAATATGAAAATCCCTCGAATCCTTTTCCTGAAACCATTACTATAGAAACTATTGATGGCACTCAAAAAATATTACCTACTGATGTTATTGAAACAGGAACACTCAAACTCCAATCTTATTTAGGAAGTAGAATACGACTCAAAAACGATCCAGAATATGGAAGTCTCGGCTTTTATTTATACAGAAACAGACGTTTGTATTTTTGCTCCAATATGCATGTTGTGGCACCGCATCTCTTAAGAGAAAAAACCACCTATTATTATAAACATTACAGTTTACAAAAGTCTCCAGATATCGCTGTTTTAAATCATGATTTAGGTTATTTAGAAGAAGCCTATTTCGATTATATGGATATTGGTATCGTTAGAATAAAATTAAGTGCTGCCAATAACAACATTCCCAACCACGGAAAACCTAAAGGATTTTACCGAATTAATAACTCCAATATCAACATAATTAAATCCATCGAATTTAAAATGTTTGGAACAGTGTCTGGCTTTAAGTCTACCCAAGTCATTGAAGTCAACGGATCCAAAGTAGCCACTAGGTATGATAATACATTATACGCCTCAAGATTACTTATAATGAAAAAATGTTCTCAAGAAGGCGATAGTGGTGCTCCTATTTTTGATCCCAAAAATTTGCACATACTTGGAATTGTTATTGGTAGCGATAGTTCTTATACCTATGCGATTCCAGTTAATCTCATTTTAAACCGTTTTAACGCTAAATTTTTTAATCAATAAACCGATATATTATGAAACCCAACCAACTCTTATTTTTCGTATTTGTCTTGAGCTTTCAAGCATTTTCACAAGAATTTAAAATAGAAATTCCACCTTTAAATGACGAAATTACCGTCGTGAATAATGGTGAAACTGTTATAAATACCGACAATGAGCAGTTAAATACCATTACTATTTTAGCAAGTAATCTATCGGCTGGCGATTATGTATTATCATCAGATCAACTCAGTAGTGATTTTATCTTTAATACCTCCAATAATAAACAATTGGTTGCTTTTAATGAATTACAAGGTGCAGATATTACCATCAGTAAAGGTGGCTCCATCATTCTTACAAGTAAAATCACGCTGAATATTGAAGAAGATACTGATGATGGCATTGTTGATGATGGTGTTGCCGATGATGATAGTGGAGACACGGATAAATCCGGTATTTTTAAAACGCCTGAAACTATCATTCAAGAATATTTTCCTGATCTCGCCTATGAAAAACGATTAGGTTATTACATTCCTGAGACTAATTCTGGCGCTAATTTCACCACTTATTATGGTAAAAACTATGTTCATATTTTTTTGGATGGATTCGGAAATTCTATTTTAAATGCGATTCCTCAAGGCTCACCAGAAGTCACCTATATTGTACATATTATCACCTCTATTAAAACAGAAAACATGAAAAACGTCAGGTATTCTGTGAAGCAAACGGCTGGTGACATTGACGATATATTGGTATTCCGTAATACTGGTAAATTAGACAACTTTACTTTTCAAGCAGCAGGAGAAGTTTACGATTACTACCATTCTGAATATGCCTTGAGAGAGTCTAATAAAGACATCGTTTTTGAAGTCTATAAAGGCGTCACAGATGGCGCAAAAACGGTCAACACAAAACTGAACACTTTAACCATACCCATAAAAATATACAATGGCTCCTTTGATATTGGTTTATTAAAATCGGACTTAAGTAATCCAACATTCACCTTTTCTGCGTCAGCTACAGATCCAAATCTAGGAAATGTTAAAAGAGATGAATCAGGAAGTAGAGGCATGGTCACAGCAATGGCTACCTTTTATGGTTCACCTGTGTTAGCATTTAAAAGATTCATTCTAGGTCAAAAAGAACAAGTACCAGATTATAAACTCACAGGAAGAAATTATGTTTCGGATCACAAATTATTTGAAAGAATTTATCCAGCAGTTGGTTTGAGTATTAATGATAATACATTCGAGAACATATTTTATGGTTTCAACTGGGAAGTCGTTAAAGGAGCTAGTTTATTTGCAGGATGGCACTATGGAAAAATTAATGATTTTGAAATAAGCGATGAAAATTTTCAATTTGAATCCTACGAAATAAGTAAACAACAATTTGATTTAGCCACAAAGCAGAATTGGGATACAGACTTTGCTATTGGTGTAAATTTGGATGTCCTGGTAATTCTCAATCTGCTTCAAAAAGGTGCAACAAATAAATAACAGAAGCATGGATGTTGTTAGAATTAATGGCGAAGCGCACTCTAACTTTTA
Organism: Algicola sp.; assembly: GCA_018222875.1. Taxonomy (GTDB): domain Bacteria; phylum Bacteroidota; class Bacteroidia; order Flavobacteriales; family Flavobacteriaceae; genus Psychroserpens. The sequence goes on along the minus strand of JAAEZL010000089.1, from coordinate 8,692 downwards.
GAAACTGCTTCGCTCATTGTTGTCTGATACATCGTTGCTTTTTGACCCTTATTTCGTTTAGAAACCCCTTGCGTCAAGACTAGATGAAAAAGTAGTACCTTTAAAGATAACAATCTGGTTAATAAGCAACCGACGTAAATATTATCTACATGAAAAAATGGATCTTTCTATGGTTGTTTATCATCACGCTCACCCAGCTCAATGCACAGCAACAACTCAACTATGTGCTCAACCAGCAAGCGAATAACAACAGCATCACGATTCACATCAGCTTTGATGCGCTACCAGCCAGTGATGCCAATTTAGTCATTCCTAGAAGTGCGCCAGGCACCTATATTCTCACTAATTATATCGCTTATGTGGATGATGTTGTGGCCTATACGATCTCAGGTAAAGAGTTATCAGGAATGATTGGTGATGGCAGCTATTTTACGTTTGGTAATACTAGGGAACTTATACATAAGGTCAGCTATTCGGTCGACCTACAAAACATGGAAACGGAATTATTGGATGCCTCCACGAGTTCCAAAGCCAGAAAAGACTATCTAGGATTGTTTGGCTATTCCGTTTTTGGGTTTATTGAAGGTTTAGAAGCTGCAGCTATTCAATTAACCATTATTACCGATCCGTCATGGCCTATTTTTAGCACCTTAAGACCTGAGACCACGCGCAAATACGGAAGCGATCGTTACGAGGTAGAAAACTATGCGGTACTAGTAGATGCTCAATATCTCTTGGGTAAAGACGTTCAGGTGATGCAAGTTCCCGACGCACCAATTCCCTTATTTATAGCAGCCTATGCCGAGACCAGCATCGATTTGAAAAATATTGGAAACAAAGGCTTATTAGGACTACGGCAACTTGCCGATTACTTTGGCTATATTCCCATGCCGCATTATACTTTGGTCTATGAATATCTGAATCCTATTTCAGCGAGGCATGACTACGGTTTTAATATGGAACATCTCAATAGTATGACAGCACATCGCGATATTTCCAAGACTTATGACATTGATCGAGAGTTAGGAAATATCATTCATCACATCGGACATTCATGGTTGCCCTTAAGATCCTATGGCGAAGGCTACCGTCCGTTTGCCTGGCAAGTCGCACCTCTTATTGAAACGATCTGGTTAAATGAAGGGTTTATATGGTATGTGTCTTTCCATGACATCCTTCAGAATACATCCATATTAAATTGGTGGCAATCCAACCTAGATAATGCACCAGATTTTATTAAAACCAAAAACTTAAAGGAATTATCGCTTCTGGGTTCCACACAATACGCTTCCGATTTTAGAATCGGGAAAAACCTGTTTTCTAGAGGCGCTTTAATGGCCTATGATTTAGATGTGTTTATTCAACAGCATAGCCACGGAAAAGCATCCTTTAAGGACGCGATTCTCGGATTGCTGAACTGGTCAAAAGAGCATCAAAGACCCTTTAAATACGATGAGATTGAGCCTATCATGTCTGAGGCCACTGGTGTCGATCTCAGTTCGGTATGGCAAAAATGGCAAAAGGCGCCAGAATAAGTCGTGGTAGGCTTGGTCGTGCATGGCAACGTTGTAGCCAATTGACTGGTTGGAAAAACAAATACCAAGTTGAACGTTAAGTTCACTTTACCTAATTATTGTGCAACTGATTGAAACCTCATTCAATTAAAATCTTATCTTTATAGAAACGAACCATGGATGATTAAGTTCTTCAGACATATCAGACACCGACTACTCGCAGAAGGCAAAATTGGTAAGTATCTTCAATATGCTATTGGTGAAATTATCTTGGTTGTGATTGGCATTTTAAATGCCTTGCAGATTAACAATTGGCATGTCGACCGACAAACTCAGAAAAAGAAAGCCGCTTATTTACATGAAATTCGGAGTAACCTCCAGCAAGACTCCTTACAACTGCTAAAGGTATTGCGTTTTAATGATAACAAAACCAAATTGGTTGAAGACATGTTAAGCGTTTTTGTCGACACGCTCACAAATGAAGAACGGTTTCAGATTTTCAATAAGAATGCGAATGACTTTACCTACTATGAAGTATTTGACCCTGTTCGTATTGCCTTTAACAATATGTTATCTGCAGAAAGTATCGCTCTTATTGATAATAGTGAGCTTCGAGAAGCCTTATCTGAATACTATAATTATCCCTATTTAAGTGGAGTACAAAACCGTGTTGCTGTGATTAATAGAAGGGTTGTTGATGAACATTACCCCAAGTTTTTTACTAAAGAATTTGCCGCGAATTGGATAGGTATTACTACCAACCTACCCGCTGTTCAAGATTTGGATATTACTACAGATAAAAAATTGATGTCCGATCTATTCGGAATTAAAATGATTCTTCCTATTCAAAATAAATTGATAGCAGACACCCAACAACGAAATCGGGAACTTATGACCTTAATACATTCAGATTTAGAAAATTGAGAATGAAGCAGTACATACGCCTCATAATACTCTTGTTTCTTTGCTCGTGTCATGACAAAGCAGAAGCACCAAAGTCGCTGGAGCATTCAGAGCCAATTATCGCACCTAAAATAGAACGAACAACAGCATCGAAATCGGAGACCGATGTCTCAAATGCTGCTGAACTCTTTGCCAAAGAGGTGTTGCAAGCACATTTCAGAAAGCACACCTATACTCCTACTGATTCGACGAAACCAAAACATACAGACATTTTTGAGAACGTCGGACTTCAAAACATCGTCGCTTATTCCAATAAAAATTATCCAAAACATAGCGCTCCAAATGGTTATGAGCATTTTATTTTGTTTGTTGCTAATTATCAGAGTGAATTGAATGCCCTCAAAACGTTTGCTTTAATAACATCGAGCTCAAAAGAAAATCCGCCTGCATACCTATTAGCTCAAAAGACTTTTATAGAACGTACCAAAGCATTGAATATCGGAGCAAAACCAGGAGGCATGATTGTGCAATCTGGAAGACACATTTTTAGTTTGGTAGAAACCTGCAGAGAAACACCTGTTGGAGGAACTTGGCATGATTATGAAGATAGATTCATTACATTTATAACAAAAAACGAAGCGGAAATAGACATACTAAATGCCGATTGTGGCATGAACCGATATAGACTTGAAAAAAGAAATGTCAGCAGGTGAGAAAACTTATCCAAAAAGAAAAACATAACAACACACAACTAACGGTTATTCGATACCTTTAACCTTAAAAAAAAAAATCGCTCCATGAAAAGACGCCTATTCCTATTTTTAATTATAAGCAATCTATTTGCTAATGCCTATTCTCAAAAAAAGGATTGCAGTTGTGAGACTGACTTAAAATTCCTGGATTCAAAAATTAGAAAAACACCCGCTTATAAAATCAACAAAAAAGCCTATAATGCTTCATATTCAAGCGCTTTAAAGGAAGTTTCGAATGTACATTCAATGTTCGATTGTCATTTATTAATGAATAAATTATTGATTTCTTTAAACGATAATCACAGCAGAGTTTATAGTATAGATAAAGGAGCCAATGATGAGATTAAAGCAGATTCTGAGAAGTTCAGCGAATTTAAAACATCAGAAATTTTCAATACTTATCCGAAACCAACTATGGATTTAGACAGCTTGAGAATTGTCTTGAAGGCGAAAACAAAATCGGATATAGAGGGTATTTACAACAGAGATAACCTGATAACTATTGGTGTATATAAAAGTAATAAGAACAATAATTACAAAGCTATTATTCTCGATTCCCAATCTGATATTTGGCAAGTAAGAGAAATGATGTACACGCTCATACCATTTGGGAATGACTACCTCTTGAGCATTGGCGGAAGTATGAGCTCAAAACGATTAATTGCCTACACAGAAAGAATAGAAAACGGCTTCTTTTATTTTATGGGCTTTCAAAAAGATAGCTCTGAAACCAATTATACAATAAACGTACCTTCAGAAAACACCTACTATCGTGACGAGCTTTCTGACGAGATAACCTACCTCAAAATAGGAAGTTTTAATTCTTGGAATCCAACACTATCTGAAGCCGAGAGGTTTTATAAATCGCTAGAAGGGCAATTAACCAAGCCTAATGTCATTATCGATTTGAGAAACAATAGTGGTGGCGGTAAACGAAATTCTGACATCTTGTACAAGATTCTAAAAAGCTACGCCAAAGAAAACAAGCTATATGTATTAATTAATCACAGGACTGCAAGTAATGCAGAGCAATTTACGCAAAGGTTACGAAAACTAGATAACTGTCTGGTATTTGGTTCAAGAACTAATGGATCACTAGCCTATGAGATAAAAGATAGTCAGTATACCTTGCCTTGTAATAAGTTCATAGCGGTTCTTACTTCGAAAAAACATTCAGATTATCTCGAGTTTGAATCCCAAGGTATTGAACCAGACATCACTTTTGATTTTAGTGATGATTGGCTGTCACAATTAAAAAATTACATATTAGAAAATAACTAGAACTAACTCAGTCTCTAAGCCATTGCTTGTACTCAATTACTTCTGAAAATCGCTGGTATTGGTTTACTTGGCTTGTATCTCGAGGATATTCTATCTGGTGTTTATTTACTAAATTAGCTGCTAAAACATCGCCAAGACCCTCAGGTTTTATAAAAAAATGACAACATAACCTATGAGAAAAACTCCCCTTTTAACAATCACATTATTACTTGTTCTGGTAGCGTCCGGATTAAGTCAAGAAAACAATCCGCAACTTTACAAATTTCATCAGCGCACTGATGAAGGTCGGTTCTTCGGTTTGATTAATGCTGATGGAGATATCGTAGCCGAAGCCATTTTTGATGAAATTGGTTCTTTTAGTGAAGGCTTGGCATATGTGAGCTTTAAACGCAAAGCTGGCTATATTGATGTGACTGGTAACGTTGTAATTGAAGCAAAATATCAACCAACTTACGATATATCTCGAGATTTTTCTGAAGGTCTGGCATCTGTCAGAGTTGATGGTGAATTTGGGTACGTAAACAAGCATGGGGAATTAGTTATCGCTTGTCAATATGCCAAAACCTATCCATTTAACGAAGGGTTTGCCGTTGTTGAGCCAAATTGGTCGGAAAAAGTGGTCATCGACAAAAAGGCTCATATAATTCTTAATCCGGTTGCTGTTTATAAAAATAATGTCCACCACGTCTCCAAAGGTGAAACTGTAAATTTAGATGAACGCGTAAAAAATGGGACCATCACCATGTACGTTAACCGCTATAACCATCCGCCAAGAAGCACGCTGGTAGCTATGAATGGCGACTTTTTATTTCCGTTGAAGCCTTATATAATTCACGAAATAAGTGATCACCTGATTCGAGCTCAAACGAACGATAGGAAAAGGACTGGTTATATCAACAAAAATGGTAACACGGTTATACCATTTGATTATGTCTCTGGTACCGATTTTAAAAATGGGTATGCAAAAGTTAAAGACAAGCAAACAAATCTTTATGGAATAATAGACCTCAACGGTAACTATGTTGTGCCACCAGAATACACACACATTTCGGACGATTACCATAAATCTGATTATATTTTTGTCGGAAAACCCAATAGCAATTATGGCTATATAGATTATAATGGTAATCCAGTCATTGATTTTAAATACGTTTATGGAGGCGTATTTTCAGAAGGGCTAGCCGTTGTGAGCACACCTCAACGTGAAAATATGTATATTGACAAAACTGGCAATAAGGCTTTCGAGTTAGAGTTCAATATTTCCCAATATGACAATGAAAATTTTAAAGGTGGCATTGCCAAAGTCAACTTAAAAGATGGACATTCAGCATATATCAACAAAAAAGGAGAAATACTATTTAAATTTAAGTAACATCAGTCGGCTTTGTTACTGAAAATGTCATAGCGTTGGTAGCGTGACATGTCATCTTAATGAATTAAAACAGAAGCAATACTAAAGCCTAGCAAGGCTTACAAGTAAATGCTTTTTCTCGCTTCCTACTGAAAACTCAAACACATTTTTTATTCGATGGGTAATGGTTATATTAGTTGCTGAACTAGCAACGACATCATACACTAAACCGTTGGTTATAATTACATACATATGAGAAACCTATTCATGGTCTTGTGTTGTCTTACATTACTAAATTCTTGTAATGACGTGCAAGAGAACCTCACTACTTCGGAAAAATCAAAAAAGGATTATACCCAGTTCGTTAATCCATTCATCGGTACCAGTAAAATGGGTCATGTATTTCCAGGAGCTACGGCACCATTTGGCATGGTGCAATTAAGTCCGCAAACCAATTTTGAAATGATGTTCAAGGAAGATGGCAGCTATAATCCTGACACCTATGAATACTGTGCTGGCTACCAATACCGAGACTCGACCATTATTGGTTTTGCTCACACCAACTTTAGTGGTACAGGACATTCTGATCTAGGCGATTTCTTAGTGATGCCAACAGTTGGTAATTTGGTACTTGATCCGTTGGAAACTTCTGATGGTAGCAAGGGTTTTTATTCTACATTTTCTCACGATTATGAAGAAGCGTCCCCAGGTTTTTATAAAGTGGATTTAGACAGCTACAACATCAAAGCCGAATTAACCGCTAGTGACCGTGTTGGTTTTCACCAGTATACCTTTCCAAAATCTGATGAGGCACATATTATTCTAGATTTGGTTTATAATGTGTATCATCACAACAACAAAAACGTCTGGACCTTCCTTCGGGTAGAAAACGATTCTACCATAACTGGTTATAGGCAGACCAAAGGTTGGGCAAGGGATAAAAAAGTTTTTTTTGCAGCTAAATTTTCTAAAGCCTTTAAAAGCTATGGATATAAAAAGTATGATAAAGAAACTTATAACGGATTTTATAGAAGATTTAACGAAACCGAAAACTTCCCAGAAATGGCAGGAAAAGATTTACGTGCATTCTTCAATTTTGATACCGAACAAGGCGAAAAAATTAAGATCAAATTTGCCTTGTCTAATGTGAGTTCAGCAGGTGCTATGAAAAACTTAGAGACCGAAATTCCGCATTGGGATTTTAATAAAACGTATAAAGAAACAAGCGATAAATGGAATACAGAGCTGTCTAAAATTGCTATTGAAACGTTGAAAGAAGCACAAAAAACAACATTTTATACAGCGATGTATCACACGAACCTTTCTCCCACTATCTATGAAGATGTGGACGGACAATATCGTGGTTTAGATCAAAATATTCACACATCTGAAGGATTTACCAACTACACCACTTTTTCCCTTTGGGATACGTATCGTGCTTTACATCCTTTGTTCAATATCACACAACCAAAACGGAATAATGACATGATCAAATCCATGTTAGCGCACCACGATCAAAGTGTCCATGATATGCTTCCAATATGGAGCCATTATGCTAATGAGAATTGGTGCATGATTGGTTATCACGCTACTTCTGTTATTGCTGATGCTATGGCTAAAAATGTCGGTGATTTTGACAAAGAAAGAGCGCTTGAAGCTTCAGTAAATACGGCTTCCGTAAGCTATTTTGATGGTTTAGGTGATTATATAAAATTTAAATATGTGCCTGATGATAAAAGCCATTCTTCCGTATCTAAAACTTTAGAATATGCTTACAATGATTGGTGTATTGCACAAATAGCCAAACAGATAGGCGATCAATCTACAGCCGAAAATTTCATGGAGCGATCAGAATACTACAATAATGTTTTTGATCCATCCATCGGTTTTATGCGTCCTAAGCTTTCGGATGGCACCTTTAGAAAAAACTTTGATCCTATGGATACGCATGGTCAGGGCTTTATTGAAGGAAATGCTTGGAATTATGGCTTATACGTGCCGCAAAATATTGAAAAAATGGTGAACATGATGGGTGGTAACGAGCGGTTTACGCAACAATTAGACTCCCTTTTTACGATGGACATTGAAGAAAAATACATCGAAAATCATGAAGATATCACACGTGATGGCATCATAGGGAATTATGTGCATGGTAATGAACCTGGGCATCATATTCCCTATTTATATAATTGGACTGGGCATCCAGAGAAAACACAAGCTCGTGTTCGTATGATCATGGACACGATGTACGGACCAACGGTTGATGGCTTGTGCGGTAATGATGATGCCGGACAAATGAGTGCTTGGTACATTTTTAGCAGTTTAGGGTTTTATCCCGTAACACCTGGATCAGCAGATTACGCCTTAGGCAGTCCGTTAATTAAAGCAGCGACCATTTATTTAGATAATGGCAAAACCATTACGATTAAAGCCAATAATCAAAGTAAAGACAATGTGTATGTGAGAAGCGTTTCCGTGAATGGAAAAGTATTAGAAGGAACTGTATTGTCACATCAAGATATTATGAATGGCGGCGAAATCATCTTCGAAATGAGTCATACGTATCAATAAGGAGAAAAAACGGTCTCGAACAATGTACAACTGCAATGAGGTAAGTATTGGGTTCAATGAATTTGATATCAGATGTCACTACCAACATTTTGAATGCTATTCAACCACCTAAAACTGTTGATTCCTTACAAATCTTTGCTATCTACCGCTATTTACATATTGAAGGTTGATTTATGACTATTTTAGTCTTAACTTAAGGTATAATACTAACTCGTTGGCAACAACCGATAATACAACATTTATGAAATTCTATTTGAAAGGAAGACAAAGATCACAAATTTTAGCAACTGTTTCAATCATCTCTTTTACGCTGTTATATG
>JAAEZL010000088.1:9569-12896 GCA_018222875.1 Algicola sp. | reverse complement strand
GTACTATCCAGATTGTTTAGAGTTTGAAAATAACATTGAAGAAATATGCTACAGTCAAATTCACATAGACAAGGTTTGGGAAAAAATCAAAAACACAATTCCGACTTACTTTAAAAATTACATTGAAACAGAAAACGGAAATATTGTTGAGGATGCAGATGTTGAAAAACTTATGGAAAAATTTGGTTCATCAGCGAAAACAAAAAGCAAAGAAAAAGACGAAAGAAAAATTCTTGAACGATTACTTAAAGAAGCGATAAAATCTTATGAAAAAGACAGAGAAGCCTATTTAGAAATTCTTGACCGAGAGGCTTTTGACGAATATCAAGATGATGTAAATTCATTTAAAAATACTATTTTAAAAAATCAAGTTCCAGTTATAAGACGTACCCTTCAAAACAAAAAAGCTAAAGAACTTGATAAATTTAGAGCATCTTTTAATTCGGCTCAATCGGGAGATTTATTCACAGTAACTTCAAATATCCTTCAATTAGCAGACGATAGGCGAAATGATTGGTATGATGGAAAAGAATTTGAAAACATCCAAACTTCAGAAGATTTGGGTTATTTTGATTTTGATGGCGAGGACTATACAGCTTATGGTGTAATTGGAGGAGGAATAAAAAGTCAATTTATTTATAAACTTTATCCAGAAATGTTTCCAAGCAGAAGTCGAGAAGCAGTTTGGGCACTTTATTATTTAAGCGAAAGAGAAAAATTTGGTTGCAAACAAGATTCGCAATTTCTAATGATTAATGCCAAAGAAGGTACAACTCAACAAAACTATTTTTATCCTTACGGCATTTTTTCTTTTTACGCACTTCGGATTTTTAATTTATTAAAACAACTATACACAAAGCACGGAATAAGTTTACCAAATGAATATAGGTTTGTTCCTGTCGATGCTTTTTTGTCGTTCGTTTCAAGGAGTCATCAAGCTGAAATTGATGTCTTAAAACAAAAAGCAGAAAGCAAGAAAAACTATCACTATGATTACTAATGCTTCAAATATTTTTGAGAATTCATTTCCCAATTTAGCAAGTCAATTTTCTTTAAAACCTTTTCAAGAAAAAGTAATCAATCAAGTCATTGACAATGGTTCCACTTTGGCAGTAATGCCAACTGGTGGTGGCAAATCTTTAATCTATTGGGTTACTGCAAAAGCATTAGGAGGCACTTGTTTGGTTATTTCGCCATTAATAGCTTTGATTGACGAACAAGCAGAAAAATTACAAGAAGAAGGTTTAGAAGTATTAGCAATTCACGGTGGTATGGGTTCGTCAGAACAAATGAAACAACTCAAAAAATTTGCTAATGGCAAGTTCAAACCTGATTTTTTGTTTGCAAGTCCAGAACGAATGGCAACTGACGGTTTTTTTGAATACTGTTTATCGTTACAATCTGAAAATATAAATCTTGTGGTAATCGATGAAGTTCATTGCATTAGTCAATGGGGTTTTGACTTTAGACCATTTTATAAGCACATACCTGTTTTTCTTAATTCAGTTTTCAAAACAAATTGGCCCAAAATATTGGGTTTAACAGCCACTATTAACCCAAGAGAACTTATAGATATTACAAGTGATTTTAGTATTCCAAAAAGTTCTATTTTAAAAGATGATGTTTTATTAAGACACGATATTGATTTAAAAGTAGAAAAACTATCGAGCGAAGACGAAAAAAAACATCGATTGTGGAGTATTATAGAAGACCATCCAAATGAAAAAGTATTAGTTTATCTATATCGTAAATATCATAAAGGCGGAGTTGTAGATTTATGCAAAATTGCAAATGAAAATAACATAAAGGCATTAGCTTTTCACGGCGATTTAACTGGCAAAGAACGTCAAGATATAATAAAGAAGTTTAGAGATGGAGATACTAATTTAGTTTTTGCTACGAACGCTTTTGGTATGGGAATAGACCTACCAAATATTCGAGTTGTAATTCATTATATGCTTCCCGAATCTATTGAACAATACTATCAAGAAATCGGAAGAGCTGGACGAGATAAAAATGGAGCGACATCTTATATGCTTTACTCAAATAAGAACATATCTGTTAGAAAAACTCATTTCATCGATAAATCTTTTCCAAAAGACGATGAGATAACAGAATTATTTAAAAAAGCCTCAAATAATGAAATTGGAAAAAAAACATTACAATATTTTGCCGAAGAAGATTTGCAATCAACACTACCCTATTTTTTAAAATGCGGTGCAATAACAATTGAAGGTAAAGGTTTTACCAATCTTAAAGTTTTTAAAAAGAATAGTAATTCTCAATTACAAGAAATTCTTGCAACGACTAGAACTGGAACAGTAATTTCTACTTTAAAAAAGAAAGAAAATAGACATTTTTCGTGTAAAGAATTTTTCAATATTACCTATAAAGCGCTAGTAAATGCAGAAGCGACTTTATCCAAAAATCTTGACAAGTGTTTGATAATAGAGGCAACCGAAGAAAGATTATCGAATGACCAGTTGGTAATAATCGCCGAAGAAATGGAGGTCAAACGAGAGTATAAACATAATCTTCTTGATTATTTAGTCTATTTACTTGACAACTTTGATAGTTCACCATCAATGCACCAAGAAATAGGAAGATATTTAGGAGTAAATAAGCACTTATTAAACAAAATTCATCAAACTGAAAATGGTATTTGGGTTCGTTCAAAGTCAGAAGTGATAATTGCCAATATTTTATTTCGCTCAAATATTAACTTTGAGTATGAGGAAAAATTATATTATAAAAAAGGGAAATGGAAAGAACCGGATTTTACGGTTAGGCATAATGGGAAAATTTGGTATTGGGAACATTTAGGAATGTTGGGAGATGAAAAATACAACCAACATTGGCAAGACAAAAAGAAATTATATAAAAAAATTGGAGTTTACGACAAAGTAATAATAACAAAAGAAAGTGCTGTTTTGAGCAATCAAGCGAATGAATTGATAAAAAAAATTACGGCTGAATAAAGAGCATCGTACAAGCCCAGTTTACAACAACGTATATAGCTCATAGCTAGTTAGTTGCTTAATCGAAGTTAATGCATATTTAGAATGTCGCCAAATTTTTAAATTTAACGATTTCTAATAAAAAGATAAATAGTAAAATTTAAAAATCTGGCTTGTGCCCAGCCGAAAAATAATCGATAATTTGCACGCTACGAGCCATATAAAAACCCGTTGTGCTTCATTATCAGAAACCGCTAACCAATGATAAAATTCTTTCGAAAAATACGCTACGACCTTATGGAAAAAAACAAAACTGGAAAGTACTTTAAATATGCTATTGGTGAAATCATTCTCGTAGTAATCGGAATTT
>JAAEZL010000088.1:6972-9559 GCA_018222875.1 Algicola sp. | reverse complement strand
CATTACAAATTAATAATTGGAATGAAACGAAAAAGAAAACAATAGAAACTCGGAATGTTCTACTTGAAATTAAAGAAGATTTGATTCAGGATAAGAATTCATTAAAAATTTCAATCGATACACATTCTAAAAACTTGGAGGCTGAAATTAGAGTAATTAAGGCTTTGGAATCAAATGAGAACTTTACTGATAGTTTACGTTCTGACTTCGGGCGCATACATTTAGCACATTCTTATCATTCAGTTTCAAAGGGCTATCAATTGCTAAAAGAAATGAATCTTTCAGCGTCATTGGATAAAAATATACGAATTAGCTTATCTAAATATTATGAACGTGACGTACCAGAAGTAAATAATGAATTAGAGGAAGATAATAAAGAATTTTTGACGTATTGGATTCCTTATTTAAGAGAACATTTCAAAGAATGGGAATTTGATGAATACGCTATTCCATATGATTACAATCAACTTTTAGAAGACAAAAATTTAATTTCTGCATTAAAAATAGATTGTGTTAATTTAAGAGGAACTATTAACGCGCTAGATATAGCATTACAATCGGCAACAAACTAAATTGAGAAATTACCTTCAGAAAATTGATATTAAAAATAACGAAAGCACAACAACGTGTATAATTAGTTCGATTTATTAAGTAAAAGACATAAGAATAATTCACACCAACTTTGGCAACTCATCATATTCAACCTTTTCAATAATGCTCTCAATATTACTATCAACCTTTGGACTAAACAAATCTTTGCTCACTGGATACGTTTCAAGATTAGATTCGGGAAATTCTGTGTTTAATAGTTCATTAATTTGATTTGTTTCCAAAGTATTATCCAGCCAGTTTTTAGAATCTTCTAAGGATAAAATTACTGGTTGTCGTTTTTTCAAGTTATGCACTTTCTCAAATAACGGAGATGCATTTTTAGTAAGTATTGTAAATGTTATATAAGTATCAATTATAGTATATAATCCAGCTAATGCTATTGGTGAACCATCTGCATTTTTAAAGTAAAAAGGAAATTTCTTTTTTTTGTGATCATGAGGTTCAAAAAAGCCACTTACTGGAATTATACATCTTCTTTCCATAATTGAATCTCTGTAAACAAAATGATTGAATACTTTTTCTGACCTTGCATTTAAACCTCCACCATAACGAACAGATTCTTTAAAATACGGTTTTATGTCTTCTGCTGTTTTATTGGAAGGTACAATTCCCCAAACTGCTGGTGCTAATAATTTATGCTTTTCTTGTGGAATAACTAACATATTAGGATGAGAAAATCCATTATGATGATATGTAGGTTTATCAAAATATGGTTCTAACTTAGGATCGCTAAGAGACACATCAAAATGCTTCTCCAATCGTTTTACTTTATTGGTCGTACTTGTATGAAAACACATAATTTTGCTTTCATTAAAAATAGGAAAAATGAACTAATTATTTCTCGGATCTGGAATAATTGAAAGCTTCTTACTCCAAACCACACTCATACTATAAAAATCATATCTATCGGTAATCTTACCATAGCAAGCATACACACCTAAACCATTAATAGGATATTTATCTACAACGTCTGTGAAATGAACTGCATCAAAATAATCTCCATTACAATCTATAAATGTACTAAGACGCATTAATTTTCCTTTTGAAGTTTTATTGAATCGTGTTGTTACCAAACTTCCATAAATTAAAATCTCCTTATGAATGAAGTCTTTCATTTGACTTGCTAATTTTCCATTTTTCATTTCAACATTTACCAAATGAAAATAATCACACAAAGGAAATCCTAATAGTTCCATTTCATCATAGGCATTTTCAATCCAGTTATTCTCCAACTTAGGTAACTTAAATTCTTTATGTTGAATTTTGAAAAGCTTTGATTGATTAGTCTTTATGCCATTGGTATTCAGTTTAAAAATGGCTTGCCATTGTAATTCTGTTTTGGTTTGTTTAGTAAATCGAAAAGCATCTACTCTAATTAGGATTGTAAGCTGTTCTATGCTAATTAATACTCTATCAATGAAGTCATCCAAAGATTTGAATTTACCACGTAATTGTCTCTCAGTGAGCAATCTTTGAATGGTATAAGTTTCTAAATTCTTCAAATAACCAAATCCTAAATAAATCGATTTACCAATCAACCGATTCGGATGGTCACTATTATTGATACAAGGCAAGCATATATTTGCTCCTTGTTTTTTAGCTTCATGCAAATAGTGTTCTGCACTGTAAAATCCACCACCATTATTGAGTACAGCTGTCATAAATTCCAAAGGATAATAACATTTCAAGAACAAACTTTGATAACTCTCAACTGCATAAGAAGCTGAATGCCCTTTAGCAAAGGCATAACCAGCAAAACTTTTAATCTGATTCCAAACTTCAAAAATTAAATCATCTTCATATCCTTTAGCTCTACAATTAGAAATAAACTTCTGCTCTACTGCAACAAACTCTTGTCTTGATCTAAATTTACCACTCATTCCTCGTCTTAACACATCTGCTTCACCAAGTGTTAAATCTGCAAATTGATTAGCCACTTTCAACACATCTTCTTGATAGACCATAACACCATAGG
>JAAEZL010000088.1:0-6962 GCA_018222875.1 Algicola sp. | reverse complement strand
CTGAACCTGAAACGCCTGGTCTTATGATGGAACTTGCAGCAACTAATCCAATATAATCTTGGGTTTGTAATTGTTGCATCAAACCTCGCATTGCTGGAGACTCAACATAGTAAGCTCCAATTGCACCTCCTGACTTTAAAAGGTTGTTTATCTTCTTATCTTTTTTAAAAGCTTCAACATTCGTAATATCTATTTCTGGCTCATCTGGTCTATTTTCTTTAATAATTTCTAAGGCATCTTTTATTTTAGCCAAACCTCGCTGACCTAAAATGTCAAACTTAAAGATGCCAACATCTTCAGCAATTATCATATCAAATTGAACTGTTGAAAACCCTTTTGGTGGTAAACCGGTTGCTGAATAATAATGTACGGATTTATCCAATATTAATATGCCAGCCGAATGGACACTTAAATGATTGGGTAAGCCTTCAATTAGCTTACCATATCGCAATACTAATTTTGAAATATCTTCTAATTGAGAAACTATAAAGTTGCCTTTGCTGAGTTTATCTATTTCTTCTTTTGGCAAACCAAACACTTTTCCTAATTCTCTAACAACAGCTCTGTATTTAAACGTATTGTAGGTTGCTAACAAGGCTGTATGAGGAAAGCGTTTAAAAATATAAGCAGTAACATCATCTCTATCTTTCCAGGAAAAATCAATATCAAAATCAGGTGGTGACGCTCTAAAAGGATTTATAAAACGTTCAAAATATAAGTCCAATTCAATTGGATCAACATCAGTTATTCCAATGATGTAAGCAACAATACTGTTTGCTCCACTACCTCGACCTACATGGAAATAACCTTTGCTTTTTGCATATGAGACAATATCATGATTGATTAAAAAAAAGGAAACAAAGTCTAACTCTTTTATTGTTTTTAGTTCCGTTTTTAATCGATTTAGAACTCTATCATTTGGCTCTGAATATCTTCTGTTTAAGTTATCATAGCATAGCTTTTCTAAGAGTTCATAGTCATTTTCTAAAGAGTTAGTGTATAATTTTAAGTTTTGTGATGTTCTGTCATTTCCGAAACTGAAATCAATATGACAATCTTCTAAAATACGAGTTGTATTTTCCAAAATATGAGGAAAATCCTGAAAGGCTAATTTTAGTTCTTCCATTGAAAGCATCTGATCTGAAATTTTACATTCTTCAGATGTATCGAGTTTACTAAGCAAGGTGTTTTTATCGATTGCTCTCAATAATCGATGTGCATTAAAATCCCTTTTATTTCTAACGGTTACAGTTTGTAAAACAACTAATTTATCTGAATACGTCTTCAGTTTTGAAAACCGTAATTTTCTCAATTCTTCAACTGAAACTCCAATAAATTCATTTTCAGAAAATGTGGTCTTTTCTATTTGTAACACATGCTCAAAAGGATAAATAATAAAACAATTATCAAACTTGGGAGCTAATTCTGGTAACGCTTTCTTCTGTTCAGAATGATGAGATAAAAACACATTTAATTCCTTAAAACCTTCATTGTTTTTTGAAAGTCCGACATACAACTGTTTTGAACTATTTCTAAAGTCAATGCCAATGACAGGTTTTATATTAAAGTCCTTAGCTTTTCTAATAAAATTGAGACATGCAGACGTATTATTAATATCAGTTAGAGCTATAGAATGAACATTGTTTTCCTTAGCAAGTTCCAAGAGGGCAACTTCGGAAAACGTTCCATATCTTAGAGAATAATATGTATGACAATTGAGATACATTATTGTTTTCTATGTGCTAATAAGGTTGGTGGTTCTCCATTAAATGGATTTTGAAATCTACCTATAGTTTTTGCTCCCATTGAAGATGCTCGCATGATACTTAATTCTCCATAACGACCTCTTATTGTATCCATAGCGTTGTACAAACTTAGCATTTCTTCGGTATCATCAAACAGATTGATTTGATAGTTGCCACTCACGATGTCACTTATCTTAACGCCTACTAATCGAATTAATAATCGACGCTCATATAATTTTTCAAATAGCTCTAAAACTTTCGGAATAATGACATGATCTGCACTTGAATATGGAATTTTGATTTGCTTGTTATACGTATTGAAATCTGAATAACGAATCTTAACGCTGATAGTTCCTGCTAATTTATTGCCTCGACGCAATTGAAACGCTAAATTTTCAGCCATGGCGAATATGGTTGTCCGTAGCTTAGTCATATCAATAGTATCTTTAGTGAATGTGCGCTCTGTGGAAAGTGACTTACGTTCATGAAAAGGAACTAAAGGCGGATTATCAATTCCGTTAGCTCGTTTCCAAATGGTTCTACCATTAACACCCAAAGCACTAACCATCATTTCTAACGGCATTTGCTGCACAACACTGACCTTATCTACTCCTAAATTTCTTAATACCTGATATGTTTTTTCTCCAACAGACGGTATTTTCCGAATAGATAAAGGTGCTAAAAAGTCCTTTTCAAATCCTGAATCTATTTTTAATTGGTTGTTTGGTTTTGCTTCACCTGTTGCCACTTTAGACACAATTTTATTGGCTGACAATCCAAATGAAATAGGTAAACCACATTCTTTAATAATTTTCTGCCTCATTTCCGAAGCATATTTATAGCAACCATAAAATTTATCCATACCAGATAAATCGGCATAAAACTCATCAACACTTGCCTTTTCAAAAACAGGTACTTTCTCTTTGACAATTTCAGTTACTAAATGAGAATACTTCGTATAAATTGATGAGTTACCACGTATCACAACAGCTTCAGGACATAAACGTCTTGCCACTTTCATTGACATCCCAGAATGCACTCCAAAAGGTCGTGTTTCATAACTACATGCAGCAACAACACCTCTATCTCCTGTACCACCAACCAATAAAGGTCTGTTTTGCAATCGACTGTCAATCAATCGTTCACAGGACACAAAAAACGTATCTAAATCAAGATGTAATATTTGCTTTTCCATACTACAAAATTAGCTACATATTTTAGTAATTATTGCTTATATTTGTAGTATTATGAAAATCATAGCAAAAAACATTAAGCATTTGAGGTCTCTTAAAAAGTTATCTCAGGAAGCACTCGCAGAGGAATTAAATATAACGCGTTCAAGAATTGGCTCTTATGAAGAGAATCGTTCCTCTCCAACGATAGAAGTATTAATTAAACTTTCAGATTATTTTAAAATTCCAATAGACATTCTTTTAAGGAATGACTTAACGAAATCTAAAGATTCATCATTTATTGAAATTGGCAATCAACGTGTGTTATTTCCAATCACTGTTGATAGTGATGATGAGAACTTAATAGAAGTTGTGCCTGTCAAAGCTTCAGCTGGATATTTAGCAGGTTATGATGATCCAGAATATATTGAACAACTGCAAAAAATCAAATTACCATTCTTACCAACTGGAAAACATCGTGCATTTCCAATTAAAGGCGATTCTATGTTACCAATGAAAGATGGTTCATTTGTAATAGGTCGCTTTATTGAAGACAGACAAGACATCAAAACAGGAAAAACCTATGTGCTTGTAACTTTGAATGATGGGATGGTTTATAAACGTGTCATCAATAATATTGAACTCAATAATTCATTGCTATTAATTTCAGACAATAAGATTTACAATGGTTACAGTGTGCCAATGAGTGAAGTATTAGAAGTTTGGGAGTTTACTTGTAGTATCAACACTCAAGAATACAGTGAGGAAGAACTTAAAATCAGTAGTATTTTAACAATGTTCAATGATTTAGGTGTAGAACTTAAAGCCTTAGAAAAGCATTTAAGATGATGTATTGCATTATAGATGTTGAGACTACTGGTCACAGTAATAGAATTACTGAAATATCCATTTTCAAATATGATGGAAAACAAATCATAGATGAGTTCACAAGTTTAGTGAATCCAGAAATGCTGATTCCAGATTACATTACTGCTTTAACAGGAATTGATAATTTAATGGTCGCTGATGCACCAACCTTTAAAGACATAGCTGAAGATGTTTTAGCCATTACACAAGACACTATATTTGTAGCTCATAATGTCAATTTTGACTATAATGTGATACGTAATGAATTTAAGTTAGTAGATGTAGATTTTAGAAGAAGAAAATTATGTACTGTTAGGCTTTCAAGAAAATTATTACAAGGTCACAGGTCGTATAGCTTAGGGAAATTATGTAAAGATTTAGGAATACATATCACAGATCGACATAGAGCAAAAGGTGATGCCGAAGCTACGGTTGTACTATTTGAAATGTTGTTAAATCAAGAAAATTCAGAATCTGTTTTTAGTGATTTTTTAAAGAAATCATCTAAAGAAGCCACACTACCTTCTCATTTACCATCATCAGTATTTAATTCCATTCCTAATAGTCCAGGCATTTATTATTTTAAAGACAAAAAAGGTAAAATCATTTATGTTGGTAAAGCCAAAGACTTAAAGAAAAGAGTGCTTAGTCATTTCTATTCCAAAACAAAGAAATCACTTGATATGTGTCGAGAAACAAGAGACATTGACTTTGAATTATCAGGCAGTGAACTCATAGCCTTACTTATGGAAGATGCAGCTATTAAGCATCATTTTCCTAAGTTCAACCAACAAGCTAAGCGTACACCAAAAAACTATGGCATTTTTAGCTATGAAGATAGAAATGGCATTATGCATTTGGCTTATAACACTTTAAAATCATGTCCGAATCCTATTAAAATCCTTCAGAGCCTCAGAGAATGTAGATCATTTTTAGAAACTTTATGTTTACAATATGATTTATGTCCGAAGTATTGTCATTTACAAGAAGGCGTCAGTCAGTGTTCACATTATAAAATTAAAACCTGTAAAGGTGTCTGTGATGATATAGAATCTATTTCAGATTATAATGAGCGTGTTATTGAAGCTATCGATACAATTAAAAATAACACTAAGTCAAAAGTCATCAAAGAAACAGGAAGAACAAAAGATGAAGCTGCTTTTGTCCTTATCAAAAATGGGACTTATTTAGGTTATGGGTTTATTGATAATACTCTGCAAATAATTTCTGAGGATGAATTGGAGAATTTTTTGATTCCTCAAAAGGATAGCTTGGATATTCAAAGGATTTTGAGTTTAAATAATTCCTATCCAAATAAACACATTTAATTAATCATTATTATAAAAAAAAATTTCTTTTCTTAAATTACTTAATTAAAACAAAAGCTCCCCAATAGTAAAGTCCATATTTCTGACTCATAGCCTTTTGAGTACTTACAAATGCCTCTGTGATATCATTATGTATAAACAAATTATTATAAAAAGTTTCCATGAACTCCTTTGTCTCTTTATCTGGAACTTTCCATAAACTAACAATAATGTTATCCACACCAGCCATTTTAAAGGCTCTTTGCAATCCATAAACCCCCTCTTTATCTGTGTTTTTAATATCTCCAAGACCAGTTTCACATGCTGATAAAATGACCAAGTCTGTGCCAAATAAGTTTAAGTTAGAAACCTCTAGAGCATAAAAAATAGAGTTAGATTTTTCAGAAAGATTTTGATTATTAACAGATTCAGCTAAGACTAATCCAGATCTCAACAAAGGGTTGTTATATTCAAAAGCATCCCTTTTGTCATTAATACTTCTATCGAATAAAACCAATCCATACTCTTTTATTTTGTTAGATTCTTTTTTACTTAATTCAGGAATGAAATATCCATGAGTAGCAATATGAATTATATCTTTATTAAATGATTTTTCTTTGAAATTTGCTTTTGTTGCAATATCATTAGTTAAAATTTCACTTTTAATTTTATTCTCATTCAGAGTTTCATTTATAGATTCAATCTCTAACTTGGTTCCAGGCAGATAATTCCAACCATTTTCTTGTTTTCCATAATCTACACCACCTACAAGAAGTGCAGTTTTAAAATCTATAGTTTTAGTTTTATCTTTTTTTAGTATATCAGCAGTACTATAATAATTTGAAATTTCTATTTTTTTCGAAATATAATCTCCATCTCCATTTTTTATAGAAGCAAATGAAATTTTATGTAAGATCCCAGATGATGATATATGCACTTTTGAAACTCCCTGTAAATAATTTTCTAATGGTTTCCATATTAATTCATACAGACCATTATTCTTATTGTAAAGAGCTTCGATTGACTTTTGATTATTATCGCTATTTTGTTCTAATTTTGATAATAAGTCCTTTTCTTTAAATAAAAACACAAATTCTGGAGAACTATTTGCTTTCAAAACTAAGGCACAATAGTATATATCTTCAGTCCATTCTTTATCAAAATAATAAAAATTAACAAATTCAATTGAAGCTTCATTTTTTGATAGTTTAGATCTAACATCTTTCCAATCAGCATTTAATTTCATTTCGTACTGCTTATAATCAAGAGATTCTACAGTTATCCCTTTCTCCAGATTATTAGCTTTAAGTTCTAATGATGATATTAATTCTTCATTTTCACTATTTTCATCTAAATACAATTCTGCCAATTGTTTCTTAAGATTTAAAAACTTTTCATAACGTAACAATAATTGCTTATTATTGGATTCTAAAATTCGATTTTTAATTGAACTAGTAGATTTTAACACTAAAGCTTTTTGAATAAGTGAATTATTGTAAATAGTTTCATTAATTGTTGAATCATTATATTTAACTGCTAAAGAATTAATGCTAGAGAAAAATGTGTTTAGTTTAAACGTCAAATACGCGTTCTTTTCACTTTCTGTCATTGTAAACAATGTATTTTTCATATTATCTAAAGTTGAATACAAGCTAGATAAATAAAAACCCTTTGCTAAATGAAAATCACCGCTATTACTATACGAATTAGCAATATTAAAATACAAGTTAGCTGTTTTAAGGCTTTGTGAAGAATAAGTCTTTTCAAAAATATCTACAGCCATTCTATAATACTTAATGGACTTGTAATAATCTTTTAAAGAAAAATAATCAAATCCTAAACTTTGAAGTATTGAACCATATAAATCAGGG
>JAAEZL010000290.1 GCA_018222875.1 Algicola sp. | reverse complement strand
GTGTACTTGCAAAGTTAAGTGCTAACCCACGCAACTACTCATAGCCGGAGACGTTAGCTAACATATAAATGAACAACATTTTTAAAACCATATTTCTTTTTATTATTAGCGTCAATTGCTTTTCACAAGAACTAAAAGTATTTGAAATTGATAGCCTTTTTGGATATAAAAATGATGAAGGTATTATTATTAAACCTCAATACCAATACGCTAATGAATTTATTGAAAACAAAGCAATCGTTTATAAAAACAATAAGGCTGGTGTAATTAATACCAATAACAAATTAATCATACCATTTAAATATGATAAAATCTACTTTTTAAATGATTCACTGATTTATGTCAAAAACAGAACAAAATACTCTCACGAATATCAATGCGGTGTTCTAAATAAAAATAACAAAGTTGTACTTCCACTAATATTCAGCGAGATTTATTTGAAAAATGAAAAGTTATTTGTAGAAAAACAAAAAGACAGCCTTATTTCAAAAACACAATTTACAGATACAAGAAGTATCAAGAAAACATATGGAATTTATGATTTAAATGGCAAACCAATATTGGAACCTGTTTACGATTGGTTTAAAAAAATCGGTTCGGATACTTTACGAGTAAGTAAAGGACAATATTATGCTATGGTTAAAAGCAATGGGGAATTTCTAGCTAATTTGAAATATTCCGCATTTGGAGAATTTCATAATAATAGAGCTGCTGTTAGGGTAGATAGTTCATATGGTTTTATCGATAAAAGTGGGTATGAAGTTGTAAAACCTCAATTCTACTCAGTTAGCAAATATTATAACAAAATAACTGTATTTAGAAAACATAATGGTCAAGTAGGTTTTATGGATATTAACGGTAAAACATTATATGAATCCGTCTATGAAATTTTACGTTATCCTCATTTAGAGTGTGCAGCTGCAAGAAAAAATGAAAAATGGGGACTGATTGATTTAAAAGGAAAGACTTTAGTTCCATTTACGCATAATGATTATCTAAGAGAGTTTGAAGGAATAATTGCATTTAAGAAAAATAATAAATGGGCAATATTTGACCAGAAAGGAAATCAATTAACAGAATATAAGTTTGATTCCTTATTTGTGTTTGGAAGCAAGGAATCACCATCTAGCTCTTTTTGGAAATTGAAGGAAAATGGCTTTAAAGAATCACTAGGATTGGTTGAAGAATCAAATATGTATGCAGTTATTAATAACAAAGGAGAATATATTGTTCCATTAAATAAATCTAAAAATCAACTTTTTGAATCATTAGAAAAACTAAAAATACGTTAGCTAACAATGGCTATAATTCATTGCGGTTGAATTCCTAATCGGAATTCAACGCAATTTTGCTATCTTTCGGCTACGGCGGAAAGAATCCTGCGGATTTTTCCGCAACGAAATCATACACAAATACGTTGCATGTAATAAACCGTCCACTCGGTCTTTCCATTGTCCATTAGGAATCCAATTATGGTTTGGAACACTTTAGGGAAAAGAGCGGTGGAATCTGGACACAGTCAGATTCCCTGACTTCAAGCTTATCGATTGTCATCGTATGAGAGTTTCACTATCAGATACGAATGGATTCGCATTAAGCTTGATAAAGTTATAGAAAATTTTCGACAAAGTCAAATTTGAGATAACCGCAATTTTGTTCTGAGGTGTTCCAGAAAACAACCATCGTATGGAATTGGACTTCCGATCCATATGCGGACTGACGATAATCAATGGATTATAGTCAATAAGCACACGGAACTTGGAACAATGTAAAATCGGTTCAAGGTTACGGCCGGTTGACTACGCAAAAGCTGAGCCTTTCGGCAGAAGGGCTTTTACTACACGCAACAGTGTATATAGCGCATTGCCTGGAATTGTACACAATAATTTATTTTAATAATAAATTTTGTGTAAATTTCTGAAAAAACAGGCAACGTGCCATATACAGCTACGTTAG
>JAAEZL010000289.1 GCA_018222875.1 Algicola sp. | reverse complement strand
ATACGCTCATCTGAGAATAACATGAAGTGGTGAATTAATATTTTAGCAGCTTCAGTCAACGCATCTTTTGGATGTATTGATCCGTCAGTGATGATTTCAAAAACTAATTTTTCGTAATCTGTTTTTTGTTCAACACGGAAGTTTTCAATACTGTACTTTACGTTTTTTATTGGCGTGTAAATTGAATCTGTAAAAATGGTTCCAATTGGTGCAGATGCTTTCTTATTTTCTTCTGCCGGAACATAACCTCTGCCTTTTTCAATAGTGATTTCCATATTGATGCTCACTTTAGGATCCAAGTTACAAATCACTAAGTCTTTGTTTAATACCTGAAATCCCGAGATGAACTTTTGGAAATCTCCAGCCGTAATCTGATCCTGACCAGAAATAGAGATTGAAACAGATTCGTTATCTACTTCATCGATTTGACGCTTAAAGTTAACTTGCTTTAAGTTCAAAATCATTTCAGTTACATCTTCAACAACACCTGCAATAGTAGAGAATTCGTGATCTACACCTTCAATTCTTACTGATGTTATAGCGAAACCTTCTAAAGATGATAATAACACACGTCTAAGTGCGTTGCCCACTGTTAATCCGTATCCTGGTTCTAAAGGTCTGAATTCGAATTTACCTTCGAACTCAGTAGAATCGATCATGATTACTTTATCTGGTTTCTGAAAATTTAATATTGCCATAGTTTTCTTCGTTTTAATTGTTATTTAGTTGCGCGATTTAAAAGTTTGAAGAACACTAATAAATCCTTTGGCCAAATACCAATATGATTAATTATTATTTAGAGTATAATTCGACGATGAATTGCTCGTTGATATTTTCTGGAATTTGAATACGTTCTGGAACAGAAACATAAGTTCCTTGTTTAGTGTCGTTGTTCCAAGTGATCCACTCATATACATTGCTAGAATTAGCTAATGAGTTTTGAATCGCTTCTAAAGATTTAGATTTTTCTCTAACAGCCACAACATCACCTGCTTTTAACTGGTAAGATGGAATATTTACGATGTTACCATTAACAGTAATGTGTCTGTGAGATACTAATTGTCTTGCACCACTACGAGAAGGAGATAGACCCATTCTGAAAGCCACGTTATCTAAACGAGACTCACACAATTGTAGTAATACTTCACCAGTAATACCTTGTGCAGCAGTTGCCTTTTTAAACATATTTCTGAATTGTTTTTCTAAAATACCATAGGTATATTTAGCTTTTTGCTTTTCCATTAACTGGATTGCATACTCAGATTTTTTTCCACGTCTTCTGTTGTTTCCGTGTTGTCCTGGAGGATAATTTCTTTTTTCAAAAGCTTTATCATCTCCGAAGATAGCTTCACCGAATTTTCGGGCTATTTTAGTTTTAGGACCAGTATATCTTGCCATTTTAAAAATTTGTTATGAGAGTGTTTATGAATTAAGGTCTTAATCTTATCCTTCGATAAACGTTGATCTCTCGTTGATACTTGTTTATTATTTTTCAGTTTGCAAATTTATGCAAAATAAACTAATAACATACATAAATGTATTATTATTAGTTTACTTTAATTTTATGTGAGATTGCACAATAAAAATTATGCAGTATCTGAAGTTTGTTCAGATTAAACTCTTCTACGTTTAGGAGGACGACATCCATTGTGTGGTAATGGAGTAACATCGATAATTTCTGTCACTTCGATACCTGCATTATGGATAGATCTGATAGCAGATTCTCTTCCGTTACCTGGACCTTTAACATAGACTTTTACTTTTTTAAGTCCAGCTTCCTTAGCAACTCCAGCAGCATCTTCTGCAGCTAATTGAGCAGCGTAAGGTGTGTTCTTTTTAGAACCTCTGAATCCCATTTTTCCTGCAGATGACCATGAAATCACATCACCTTTCTTGTTTGTTAAAGAGATAATGATATTGTTAAAAGAAGCAGCAACGTGTGCTTCACCAATAGCAT
>JAAEZL010000087.1:314-13144 GCA_018222875.1 Algicola sp. | reverse complement strand
TCCTTCATCTCCTGGTTGTGCTACATAATTAAAACGAGCATAATCCATAATGGATGGTGCTGTTCCGTATTTTTGTGTAAACTCTGCATCTCTAAGATCTTCTACTTTATAAGCAACACTACTACCCATATTATGAGGCAAACCTAGTGTGTGTCCAACTTCATGAGCAGAAACAAAACGAATTAAGCGTCCCATCACTTCATCTTTAAATTGCGGACTTTGGGCATCTGGATTGATGGCAGCAGTTTGAACAAAGAACCAACCTCGTAGTAAAGACATCACATTGTGATACCAGTTGATATCACTTTCCAGAATTTCACCAGTTCGTGGATCACTAACGTGAGGACCATTTGCATTAGGAATAGGAGAGGCTAAATAACGAACTACAGAATAACGTACATCTTCTGGTGTCCATTCTGGATCTTCTTCAACGGTTGGTGGATCTTTAGCAATGATAGCGTCTTTAAAACCTGCAGCTTCAAAAGCAACTTGCCAGTCTTCAATACCTTGTTTGATATATTTACGCCATTTTTCAGGGGTAGCTCTGTCAATGTAATATACAATTTGTTTTTTTGGAACAACTAATTCTCCACGGTTGAATTTTTCGATGTCTTCATCACGTACTTCAAGTCTCCAGCGATCTAAATACTCTAAAGATTTACTTTTCTGATCTTCTAAACCATAATCGGTTTGACTACTTGTAAACCATCCAACGCGCTCATCAAAATAACGACGTTTCATTGGGTTGTCAGGAAGTAAAATCATAGAGTTGTTAATTTCAATAGAAATAGTTCCTGTACTAGAGTTAGATGGAGGATTACCAGCAGCATAGGTTTTTACGTGTCTGGCTTCAATGTTTCTTGGGTAACTCTTTACGCTTTCAATAAATGATTTATCACTTTCTAAACGTGATACTTTATATGGTTTTCTTCTGAAGTCTGGTAAGCCTAGAGATTTTACATCTTTTTCAAATAAAGGCGTTACATCTATTACAGTACTGGTTGAATCTTTGCCAACAGCTTTAATCGGAAACGTAAATAATACAGGTTCAAAATTTGAATTTTTAACAGCTTCATTTACAGGAAGTGAATCAGCAGCAAAGACGTTGTAGGACACAACACGTAAAACTACTTTCTTTCCTTTTTTCTCCCAACGTAAGACTTGTTCGTTCTGTTTTCCACCACCAAAACCTAAACCACTTGCGGTTTTAGCAATACGAGTAACCATGAGCATTTCCTGATCGAATAGTGAGTCTGGAATTTCGTAAAAAAATGTGTCGTCAATAGTGTGAACGGTAAATAAACCTTCATCACTTTTAGCATCGTTTGTAATGACCTTATTAAAGGGTTGAATATCATCTTTACCAGGCTTTTTTGCTGATTTGTTAGCAGCTGTAGTAGCTCCTTTTTTTGATTTGCCGGCTTCTTTAGTTGAAGAGCAGGATACGATTAAAAAAACTGAAACTACCATTAGTAGTTTATAGGAGAGTTGTTTCAAAATACTTGAATTTAAAAATTAGTATGTGAAAATAAGAAATCTTGATTAAGTTACCTTTTAAAGTATAGCTTTTAATACTTTTTTAACGAAATAGAAATGCCATTCAAAGAATGGCATTAAAGATTACTAAATTTATGTAAATCAATATTATTTATTCTAATGAATTGATGTAGTCTACTAAGAGACTCACGCCTTCATCGTGAAGTATAGTTGTTCCAATAAGTGGCATTCCATATTCAGGAATTGTGTTTTGTATTCTGGCTAAAATGCTGTTTCTTCTTATAGAAATATTAGATTCTTCATA
The DNA here is from genome assembly GCA_018222875.1 of Algicola sp. Lineage (GTDB taxonomy): Bacteria > Bacteroidota > Bacteroidia > Flavobacteriales > Flavobacteriaceae > Psychroserpens. The sequence continues at coordinate 11,343 of JAAEZL010000087.1, read as the reverse complement.
GTCTGTTTCATATGCTAATCTTAAAATGGATTGCGTGTCACAAAATCCGCCTTCAATATGGCAATGTGCACAATTTATATCCATGTAAGCTCTTGCACGTCTTGCTAACCCTAAGCTTGTGTCTTCCCAGTCTGGCAATACAGTTACAGTAGAAGGATCACTCAATCCATCAAGCATTTCATTGTCAATTAAGGCTTGTAACTGGTTTGAACCATTCACATTAAAGTTCATCGTTCTTAGTTTAGGACCAATTGGAGTTGTTTGAGAATTGTTACTGTGGCAAGTAAAACAGTCTGTACTTGATGGTATTTCGTAATTAACACTTTGAGATTCTCCTTCTGTATTTACCCAAGTAACAGGAACTACAGCTCCATCAGTATCTAATACAGCATCAGTCTGAGATTCGTTCCACTTGTAATTTCCAAGTTCCCATGAGCCATTTAATTTGATAAGTAATCTTGTTTCAATAATGTTTTTTCCTTGGGACTCATCTGTTTCATCATTATTGTAATAAAATGTTTTTGCAATTACTGTATTATCAGGAAATAAAGGAAATCCGTCACCATTGTAGGTCATTTTTTCACCTTCAGGTAATGCAATTAAGCGTTGTTTGGTTGCATAATCAGTGAATAATCTGGTGTTTAAATCGTATTGGAAAGCAAAAGGAGAAGGTTGTAAATCTCCTAGGTTTCCAGTGAATAAATTCAATTCAGATAAATTTGGTCTGAATTCTGCAACGACTGGTAAAGTAGCAGTTGTAAAACTATAGACATTTGAGTACATACTTAAATTATCTGTATTACAAACCACCTGTATATAAACCTCATAAGTGGTTTCTGGCATTAAGTTTTGTAATTCTGCTGTTGTTTCACTCTCAATAAGCGAAGTTCCAGAGCCTAAAGCAAAACCAGAAACTCCATATTCTACAAAATAAGATCCAGCATTGTTGGAATCGTTCCAAGAAATGGTCGCAGATGTTGTAGTGATGTTTGTTGCAGAAACATTTGAGGCTTTATCACAAGCAGCAACAAGATCATCATCATTATTACACGCAAATAGTACAATCGCAAACGTGAATAGGAAACTAAGCTTTTTCATAATCTGGGTAATTTTACTTATCAATAGCTAATTGCGAATGTAATAAAAAAGTTTTTCACGTAGTTATAAAATCGTTATGAAGTTAGTTTTAACCTTTGAAATTAAGCAATTTAGAATGGTTAAAAGATGTGAAGCATTAAATTTAAGGGATTTTCATTAGTAAAATTCAGCAATCAAAAGGGCGTGATCTGAAACGCTGAAGTACTTTTTTTCTATAGAAACGGGTGTAAATTTATTACTTATCCATACATGATCGATTTCAAAAAGAGGAATACTTAAAGGCCAGGTGGCAGTAAACCCATTACAATAAGAATGAAAACTTTTATAATATTTAAAATAATTGTGGAAGTGAACACTTTCATAAGGTGTATTAAAATCACCTACAATAATTGATACTTCATTTTGTTTTGCAATTTCTAAAATGCGATGTAAAGGAGGTTTTTTATCAATAAACGGATAGGCATAAACGTCAGCAATAATCAAGTTCACCGTTTTGTTATTAATGAAACTGTTAATGAGATATACTTCATGGCTTTTTTCAACAGAGTATAGCTTGTCATCTATGATGTTGCCTTTAATACCAACCAGCATGTGAGAATAGAGGTCTTTGAACTCGTACTCTGGCAATGCTTTGCTTAAAGTGTTGACCTCATTTTCAGTGAGATATTTAGCTTCGACAAAGGCTAAAATTTGAGGCTGGCTTTGTTTAACTTCCTGAATAATTATATCTATCGGAAAAAATTCTTCCTTTGCGACATTCCAAAAGAGAATTTTAGACTTGGCATTTTCATCTGTAGGATTGGTGTAATAATAAGCATTGAACCAATGGAAAACTACTAGTAGAACAACAAGACTAATCACACTGAAATACAATTTTTTTCTGAAACTGAGAATAGCCAGAACAAGACCAATACCTATTAGAATTGGAGTAGGAAAACAGTAATAAATGACACTAACAGGATATATATAATCTTTAAAAACAAAGTGAACGAGTAATAAAAAAGCATATCCAATGAGTAGATATGCTTTATAGTTTTTTTTCAAGTTTAGATGCCAGATCATGTATGTTAGATTCTAAAACTTAAGAATTATTGAGCAATTTCAACAAATAATCCATCGTCATTCTTAACAACCTTAGCGACTTTCTTTCCTGTTAAACCCTTAATGGTTTTATCCCATTTTTTATTGCTTAAACCTGATTGTGCTTTTAAATCGTTTAAATCGATTGGCGACTTAGATTTTAATAGTTTATATACCGCTTTTTCTTCTTCATTCATTTCAACTTGCTTACGCTCAGGTCGCATTTGAGGAAAAAACAAGACTTCCTGAATGGATTGATTATTAGTTAGGAACATAATGAGTCTGTCCATTCCTATTCCCATTCCAGATGTTGGAGGCATTCCATATTCTAGTGCACGTAAGAAATCATAATCAATAAATTCGGTAGCTTCATCATCTCCTTTTGCAGCAAGTTTCAACTGGTGTTCAAAACGTTCGCGTTGATCAATTGGATCGTTTAGCTCTGAATAGGCATTTGCGATTTCTTTTCCGCAGACCATCAGTTCAAAACGTTCAGTTAATTCTGGATTGTCGCGATGTTCTTTGCACAACGGACTCATTTCTTTCGGATAATCTGTGATGAAGGTTGGTTGTATGTAATTGCCTTCGCATTTCTCTCCAAAAATTTCATCAATAAGTTTGCCTTTACCCATGGTGTCATCTACTTCAATTCCCATCTCTTTTGCAGCTTGACGGATTTCATCTTCAGATTTTCCATTGATATCAAAACCAGTAAAATGCTTTATAGAATCTGCCATTGTCACTCGAGCATAAGGTGCTTTGAAGTCAATTTTATGTTTACCAAAAGTAGCTTCAGTTGTGCCGTTTACAGCCATTGCACAATGCTCTAGAAGACGTTCACAGAAATCCATCATCCAGTTGTAATCTTTGTAAGATACATAGATTTCCATCGCTGTGAATTCTGGATTATGCGTTCTGTCCATACCTTCATTTCTGAAGTTTTTCGAGAACTCATACACACCATCAAAGCCACCAACGATAAGGCGCTTAAGATACAATTCGTTTGCAATTCTCATGTATAACGGAATATCTAAACTATTGTGATGTGTCACAAAAGGGCGTGCTGCAGCTCCTCCAGGAATGGGTTGTAATATTGGAGTTTCAACTTCAAAGTAACCCGCTTTATTGAAAAAATCTCGCATGGCATTGAAGAGTTTTGTTCGCTTTACAAACACTTCCTTTACATGAGGATTTACAACCAAATCAGCATAACGCTGTCTGTAACGTTGCTCAGCATCTGTAAAGGCGTCGTGAACTATTCCTTCGCTATCAACACGTGGTTGAGGTAATGGTTTTAATGCTTTACTTAAAAGCGTAAAATCTTTAACCATAACTGTTTTTTCACCAACTTTAGTGGTAAACAATTCACCTTCAATACCTATAAAATCACCAATGTCTAACAGTTTTTTATAAACATCGTTGTATTTGCTTTTATCGTCTCCTGTACAGATTTCATCTCTGTTAAAATACACTTGAATTCTTCCGGCACTATCCTGCAGTTCTGCAAAACTTGCATTACCTTGAATACGACGAGACATTAATCGACCTGCAATAATGACCTTTTTTCCTGCTTCAAATGTATCTATAACCTGTTTAGATGTGTGATTTACCGGAAATAAATCCGCTGGATAAGGGTTGATGCCTAAGGCTTTTATTTTTGCGAGTTTGTCGCGTCTTACTATTTCGTGTTCTGAAAGCTGCATGCTAAATTTATTTTGAGGAGCAAAATTACATTATTTACAAGAATTAACGTAAAAAAAACACTAGGTTTTCTAATCCTAATGGGCTTCTTGTTTTAAAAGATTTTACTGTGTCAATAAGACTTCAAGATTTTCAATTAAATCCTTGTTATCTGGAAATTGTTGTATTGCTTTTTCTATCACTTTTACAGCTTCATTTTGATAGCCATTAATACCAAGCGTATTTGCCAGACTCATATAGGTTCTTGGCTCATCTGGAAATAGTTTTGTGTTTAATCTAAAGACTTCTATAGCCTCTTTATTTCTATTGGTAGCATATAAAATGCGTCCATAAGTGTTGAGTTCGAACATACTGCTTACTTTTCCACGAAAGGATTTTAACAGCTTTTTATGTTGTTTTTTCAGTCCATTCAATCCATCTTCTTTTAAAATTGAATGGATTTCATCAACAATTTGATAATTAGATTGACGTAATAATAGTTAAGATATCCTTTTCTAAATTTTCTACAGGATGCTCAACGATGCGATTTACTTCGTTTCTGTTTTTATAAAAAATGAACGTTGGCACACGATGAATGTTTAATCCAGCTTCATAATGATTCGGACTTTGCTTGTACATGTAAGATTTTGCGCTCAGTGCAATTACAGTAAGCTGGTCTTCAGGAAAATTACAAGCTTCAAGAATTTTGTAAAAGCGAGGCACTTCCCTTTTACTGTCACCACACCAAGTTCCCATAAACAATGTGATATGAAATTCTTTAAGCTTTGAGCTTATGTCATTTATTGTAGCCTGGTCTAACTCATAATCTTCATAATTTTTTGAAAACCAATCGTTATAATGCTTAGAAGTCAGACCGCTTTTATCGATTTTTCCGAGTAAAAAAGGCGGTTCGTTATCAATATTTATCTCCTTATTGATGTCCTGAGCAGATGTGAGAGTTATGCAAAATACTGCCACAACTATTAGAATATAGTGCTTCATGGCTTTTTAATTTACTGATGCTTTTGCTGAAGCAATGACGTTTCCTTTAATTCGTAGTTTTTTCTGACTATCATCTGCGTTTGAAATGACAGTTATCGATTTAGAAAAGGAGCCAATTCTGCTGGTCGCATATTTGATATCGATTGTTGCAGATTCGCCAGGTAAAATAGCTTGCTTAGGATACGTTGGCACTGTGCAACCACATGTAGTTTTTACATGAGAAATCACAATTGGTGCGTTACCTTTGTTGGTGAATTTAAAAGTCCGTACACCATTACTGTTTTGTGCAATGTTCCCATAATCGATAACGTCTTCTTCAAAATCGAAGATGCCAATAGCTTCAGTTGAGTCCAGTTCCTGTGCGAAGTTAGCACAGCTAAAAAGCATTACAACTAAAAGGCTTAATACTGAAATAATTTGATTTGTTTTGTTTCGTTTTTTGATTACTACTTGATGTTTCATGAGTGTTCGTTTTTTGATTAATACAATCACAAACATCATGATTTGAAATAAAAAAAGAGGAGTATTCAGGGTTTGAAATGAGTACTAGTCCTTAGGTTGAATTTTGTAACTACCTGTTAAACAAAGTCTTTAATTCGTCTCTGGAATTAACATTTAGCTTTTTATAGACGTTATTAACGTGAGTTTTTACTGTACTCACACTAATAAAAAGCGTTTCTGCGATGTCTTTATTTGTTTTTTCGTCAAGCAATAGCTCTAAAACAGTTTGCTCTTGTTTGGTTAATTGTTCTTTTGCTTCAGTACGTTGTTTTTGCTTTCTTTTTTTTGCTGAAAACACAAACCAGAGATTTAATAAGACCGATGCCATCAATAAACCGATGACCAGATTCGTCCAGTTGAAAACGGACTCTGTTTTACTGGAAGGAGATGCGATGTATTGATCTGAAGTTAACTCAGCTTTATACTGTTTTGCGTATGATGAATGAGGATAGTGATCTTCCAATCGCTGTAATAATTCATCGTAATAGCTATTCGTTTTTAAATCTTCAAGGTAGTAGTTGTGAAACGGGTTACTTCGGTCTGATAAAAATGAATAAATATAAAGTTCGGCAAGTGGTTCGTTGAGTTCCTGACCAAAATCCTGAAGCGTTTTAAACCATTTCTTATTGTTGAGGTCTCTGTTTGCTTTACTTCTGAATTCGGTATAAGCAAATTTCATGTCTTCTTTTAAAGAATCTATTTTTATAAAAGCGGCTGTTTTCGGATTGTTCGAAATGATATCACAAAACATTTGCGCTTCAAATGATAACGGAAACCTTATACTATCAGTATTTTTCGCAATGAATATAATGTCTTTACTGTCGGCACAATGACCATCAAAATGATTGCTTGCCTGATTGAAAGACTCGCAATTATCAACATGTAACTTATAGATTTTTTGTTGTGATTCTAACTGATTTCCTTTAAACAGAAAATAGCCCAAAGAATCGGAAGAAGTCTTAGAAATAATCTGTTCATCATTAATGCCTTGAAGTGTGCGATAGTCTTCAATAACAGATAAATACACGTCATTTTGCCAGCGATCATTATCAATGTAGCCATCAAAATGATGTTGTGCATGAATCATGTTTCCGAAGAAAAGATAGCTGGCTATGACAATTAAATATCTCACAGTACTAAACTACTATAATTTCTTTTAATAGAAAACAGACTTCATTATAAACAACAGTATGTAACAAATTAACAATGAAACCGACAGATAGTTACATCATCAATCAAAACATTAAAATCATGAGTTTCTGGAGAGTACTTCTCGCTATTATTTGTCCGCCATTAGCTGTCATTGGAAAAGGCTGTGGTTCTATTTTTATTGTGTTCTTACTATGGCTGTGTGGCTGGGTTCCTGGTGTTATTGCAGCCTTAATCATCTTAAATAATCCAGAACGATAAATTACGTACCTTTGCGACGCTTTTAAAACACAAACGCACAGTTATGAAACGTCTATTTTTTTTACTTTTAAGCCTAAGCATTCTAACCAGTTGTAACTTTACTGAAGAAATTACTTTTAACGAAGATGGCTCTGGTGAATTCATCATGAGTTATGACATGAGCGAAGTGATGAAAACACTCGAAGAAGAAATGGGTGGCAATGACCCTAAAGAAGCGAAAGAAAAAGTGAAGATAGACAGTGTGGTTTATTTTAAAGATCTACTTGTTGTAAAAGCCGATAGCATCGCAACATTACCAGTTGACGAACAAAAGCAGTTAAAAGCTCTAGAAGGTGCAATTATGAAAATAAAAATGGATGAAGCAAACGGTGTTTTCGATTTTGGTTTTGGAGCAACGTTTTCAAGTTTAAATGAATTACCTTCAGTTTTAGAGAAAATGGAGAGAGCTAAAGTTTTAAATTCTAAAGGAAGTACTCAGTATAGTCAAATGGAAGAAAGCGCAATAGCAAAGGCCTCAGAAAACATGTTTGAATATGTGGGTTTTTCTTATGATGGAAAAGTATTTTCGCGCTTTTTGAAGGAAGGTTACGAACAATCTCAAGATGATTTGGAAGGGCTTAATAAAGAAAACTCTGAAATGCCAGAATTAAAGGATAAGCTTGAGGCCATAACTTATACTTTAGTGTATAATTTTCCAAGAACTGTAAAGTCCGTTTCCAACAAAGGTGCTACCATAAGTGGCGATGGCAAAACTGTTATATTAAAAATGAATTTTATAGACATGATTAAGTCGCCAGAAATGATGACTTTAGATGTTGTTTTAGAAGATTAGAGCCTTGAATAAAACCATACAATTACACGATTTAGGAACCAAAGATTTTAAAGACACTTGGGATTACCAAGAGCAACTCTTTAAAGGCATTTTAGATACTAAAATAAAAAATAGACGAGAAGACTTAGGTTTACAAACGACTAATTATTTTCTGTTTGTTGAGCATCCTCATGTCTATACGTTAGGTAAAAGTGGAGATGTGTCTAATTTATTATTATCTGAAGAACAACTCACTCAAAAAGGAGCGACTTTTTATAAGATAAACAGAGGAGGAGATATAACTTATCATGGTCCTGGACAAATTGTGGGTTATCCCATTTTAGATTTAGATAATTTCTTTACAGACATACATAAATATCTTAGATTTTTAGAAGAAATGATCATTCTTACATTAGCTGAGTACGGACTTAAAACCGAAAGAAGTCCAGGCGAAACAGGTGTTTGGTTAGATGTTGGAACTCCATTTGCTCGTAAAATTTGTGCGATGGGAGTTCGTGCCAGTCGCTGGGTAACCATGCATGGTTTTGCATTGAATGTGAATGCTAATTTAGGCTATTTTGATAATATTATTCCGTGTGGTATTAGAGGCAAAGCTGTAACCTCTCTTAATGTTGAATTAGGCATGGATAAAGTTGATGAAGCTGAAGTAAAAGAAAAATTGTTGAAACATTTTAAAGCACTTTTTGAAGCTGAGTTTAATTAAACTTTCTCTAAATCACGTAATCTTTTCCTACAATTTGTATCTTTCAAGTGTCAACTAAGTTTTACCAACCATGAAAAAATCAATTACACTTCTATTTGCTTTATGTTTTACAGCGATGGCATTTGCTCAAAATTCGTTTGAATACATTGTACAATCAATTCCTTATCAAATATTTCAGGAACAGGATGTTGTTCAGTTTAATCAGGATGATGTTCATTCTGGCATTGTATCTATACCTTTTCCTTTTGATTTTTATGAAGAGCAATTTATAACAGAATTTGTAATTGGCTCAAATGGAACAATAACATTTGATCTTTCTGAAGCTAACACTGGTCAGGAATGGGCTATTGGTTTAAATGAATTTATTCCGAATAACGGTTTACCTGTACCTGCTATTTTGGGTGTATATCACGATATGGATAATTCGGTTGGAGGAAATGGTGGTGTTTATACAGGAATAACAGGAGAATTTCCAAATAGGAGGTTTCATGTGACGTTTGAAGATATACCTAATTTTTCTGGTCAATGTAATGCCTTACTCAGTACATCTCAGATGATTTTACATGAGACAAGTGGAATCATTGATGTTATCATTACAAATAAACCGCTTTGTACAGAATGGAATAACGGTTTAGCAGTTGTCGGTCTTCAAGCTATGGTTAACGATGAAGTTCATGGTATAGCTGCTCCAGGAAGAAATACGAGTGTATGGGAAGCACAAGAAGAAGCATGGCGTTTTACTCCTGTAAGCTTTTTAAACCCGTTTAATGTGGTTATTTGTGATGTTGATAATGATGCAAGTGAAGCTTTCAATATTGATAATTATAAAGCAACCATTCTTAGTTTGTTTAATCTTGATGATACCGCAAACACCATTGCTATTTCAGATAGTAGTGAAGCTGAAGTTAACGGAGATGTTTCTATAATTTCGGGAGATAATTTATATACTATCGACATAAATAACGGAACTCAGGTATTTGATTTAAATATAGTTATGGTTAATTGCGAAGATGATGGTGATGCTGATGGATTAACCAATGGAGCAGAAGATGCAAATGGTAATGGCGATTTGAATGATGATGATACCGATGGTGACGGTATTCCAAATTATTTAGATGACGACGATGATGGTGACAGTGTGCTAACTAATATAGAACTGGTATTTCTTAATAGAACTGACAATTCAACTAATGCAACAACTTTAGACACTGATAACGATGGCATTCCAAACCATTTAGATTTTGATGATGATGGTGATGGTGTTCTTACTTTAGACGAAGACTATAACGGAAACGGAGATCCAACAGATGACGACACAAATACTAATGGCATTCCTGATTACCTTGATGCCGATGTTTTGAACATTGAAAAAGTCAGCTTAAATTCAACATTATTTTCTGTGTATCCAATACCTGCAAAATCTGATTTGAATGTATTGTTTTCTAAAAATACAGGGTTTGAAGGAAGTGAATTACTAACCCGTATTTATGATATTCAAGGGCGATTAGTTCTTGAAAAAGACATGAGTGTTATAAATAGTAGGTTTAGCTTAGATATTTCTGAATTAAACTCAGGTCACTATATTTTACTCATTCAGAAAGATGGATTGACAAGAGCAAAGAAGTTTGTTGTAGAGTAATAGTTTAGGGCTTTTGATTAACCTTCTTCATTAAAGAATACTTTATAGAAGTGCATTTTTTTCTCTTCATCATAACCGCGTTCAAGATATTCGGCTGAAGCATCAGGAGCATCAACATCCAGTTTAATTTGAATGTTGGTATCGAGTTTTATTTCTGTTTTAATTTTTTGCTTTTGCTTCTTTAATACAATTTCAGAAACATCAAACTGATTTCTTATCAGGATGTTGTGGTCGCTTTCATACACTTTTTTATAGTCTTCAAATAGCTGAATAGTATCCTCTTTTTCAAACACATCTTCTTTAAACGTTTCGATGTTTACAATGTCATTTTCTTTAAAAAAGTCAACCGTTTTAGCCAGAAAACTACTTTGTTCTTGTCCGCCAAACTGAGGTTGCATGACCTCTTTAGAAAACTCACGACACATCTCCATGTAATTTTTTGTATGCTCGTTAGAATCGTCAGGATATTTCACATTTAAAAAGCTTTTTATCCAATACTGCGCATCATAATTATTGTGATCAACACTCAATACAATTTTACCTTCACCATCAGCAGCATTTAATATCAAACAACCTTTGTCAACTTTTTTGGTCGAAATCCCTTTTTGTGTGATGATATCGTAACTTCCATTCTCCAAATACGTCTGAAAAAAATGTGATTTATTTTCAACTTTAAAAATTCCAACAGCATCTGTTTGGTAGTCTTCATATTGTAAATCATGAAACATACAAATAATAACATCGCCAGTTTTAATTTGAGCAGAATTAGATTGCTCAAATAAATGCATCACAATGTGTTTTGAGGTTTCAATAAAACTGGAATCATCAGTTAGTAATTGTGAAGCATAGCTATTGATTTCATTGAGCTCAACGTTTGAATGGTGATTAAAACGATAGGTCTCAGCTAAGTTAGAGAAGGGACGAAGTAAGTAAGGTAAAATAAGCTCATAACTCATCTCGTCAAACTCAAGTTCTTTCTCAGAAAATGCATTTTTTGTGCTGTTAAATTTGTTTCCAACCTTATGAAGAATACATTTAGAAATTGAGGCTTTGGTACGTTTTATCATGCTGAAATGTTATCGTG
>JAAEZL010000087.1:0-304 GCA_018222875.1 Algicola sp. | reverse complement strand
GATATATTGTTTAGTTTATTTCGTAAATAATGATGGATTTGTCATCACCTTTTACAATAACTTCTATTGATTTGTCATTGTCAATATCATCCATTTCAATTGAAGAATTGCCATAGATCGGGAAGTTCTTTATAGGTTTTGCCTGACTGTCGAAAACATACACTTTTTTAGCTTGTAAATCTGTGACAGTAACATATATCTTGTCGTAAATGTAAAATATTTTAGGCGCTGTATAATTTCCAAAATCTAAATTAACAGTGTTGGTTTTTATCGTCAGTTTATTATCTGATAATACAGCTAATGT
>JAAEZL010000086.1 GCA_018222875.1 Algicola sp. | reverse complement strand
TGGCAATGCTATCAGTATTAGCTTGTGATAAAGACCAAAAGCAACAGACAGATATACCTAAAACTTCAACGGAAAGTACCGTTGAAAAGGCGTATAATGAAACGTATTGTAATCCATTAGACATCGATTACACTTACATGGTGTATAATTCTAGCAGAAATCAATCCTATCGTTCTGGTGCAGATCCTGCGGTAATCGAGTTTAAAGGTGAATACTATATGTTTGTTACACGATCGTTTGGTTATTGGCATTCTAAAGATTTAGTGAATTGGGATTTTATCAAACCACAACAATGGTTTTTTGAAGGAAGTAATGCGCCTACCGCTTTTAATTATAAAGACTCTTTAGTGTACTTTGCTGGTGATCCAGCTGGTTATGGTAGTGTTCTCTACACCGATGATCCTAAAAAAGGGACTTGGAAGCCAACAGCGTCTATCTCAACAAATATTCAGGATTCGGAATTATTCATTGATGATGACGGACAAACGTATTTGTATTGGGGATCTTCTAATTTACATCCTTTACGTGTAAAAATGCTGAATAAAGACGACCGCTTTTTAGAGACAGGTGTTAAAAAGGAATTAATAAACCTTGATGAGGAAACTCATGGATGGGAGCGTTTTGGGGAAAATAATTTTCATCCAACTTTAAAAGAAGGCTATATGGAAGGTGCTTCTATGACAAAACACAACGGCAAATATTATTTACAATACGCAGCACCTGGTACGCAGTTTAACGTATATGCCGATGGTGTTTATATAAGTGACTCGCCTCTTGGTCCCTTCACCTATATGAAGAACAATCCTATGAGTTTCAAACCTGGTGGATTTACAAATGGTGCTGGTCACGGTATTACAGTGCAACAAACCAATGGACAATATTGGCATTTTGCCACGATGGCACTGGCATCTAATGCCCAATGGGAACGCCGTTTATGTATGTTTCCTACGTATTTTGATGATGATGGCTTAATGTATAGTAACACCGCCTATGGTGATTATCCGCGTTTTGGTCCTAGTCATTCTACTAAAGCTGGCGAACATAACGGTTGGATGTTATTATCATATAAAGGTGATGTTACTGTGTCAAGCTCCTTAAAACAAGTGATGAAATTTACATCTAATAATGATGAAGTGGAAGTCAATGAATTACCACTTGAAAAAAATTCAGAAGGTGTTATTACCTCCAAAGTTCTTACCGATGAAAACCCAAAAACGTTTTGGGTGGCAGAGGCCAATAATAATGAACAATGGATGACCATTGAAATGCAAAACTCTGGAAAAATTCATGCATTTCAACTGAATTTTCACGATTATGAATCCGGGATTTATACGCGAACTGAAGGATTGAAGCATCAATTTACTATTGAAGTTTCGGCAGATGGGAAGAATTGGCAAACTATTGTAGATAGAAGTGACAGCGAAATTGATGCACCAAATGCTTACATTGTTTTAGATCAACCTATCGAAGCCAAGTTTGTACGGTACAATAATATAAACGTGCCTGGAGCGAATTTTGCGATGTCTGAGTTTCGGGTATTCGGTTTAGGATTAGGAAACCCTCCAAGTATGGTAAAAGGGTTTCAAGTAGATCGTCAAACTGATCGTCGTGACGCTTCTTTCTCTTGGGATCCAGTAGAAGGTGCTCAGGGTTATAATATTCGTTGGGGAATTGCGGCAGATAAGCTCTATCAATCATGGTTAGTCTATGATAAAAATGAACACTTTATGCGTTGTTTAGATCGAGACACGCCTTATTATTTTACTATTGAAGCCTTTAATGCCAATGGCATTTCTGAAAAAAGTGATATCTTATTCATTAAATAAGACAGACATATTATGAAACTATTAATAGCAGTATTCTTTTTTGTGTCGACTACAAGTATGGCACAGACATACAAAATAATGTCTTACAACATTAAATTAGATTACCCAAAGGAGGGTGAAAATAGTTGGACAAACAGAAAGAATTTCCTAACAAACCAAATTAAATTTCATGAACCTGATGTTTTAGGTGTTCAGGAGGCGATGCCCAATCAAATGACAGATTTGGATAGCCTTTTGGTGACGTATAGTTTTGTAGGAGTGGGTCGTGATGACGGCAACAATGAAGGTGAGTATTCCGCTTTGTTTTATAAAACTGAGAAGTTTGAAATAGTCACCTCAGGGACGTTCTGGCTTTCTGAAACACCAGAGCAAGTATCCATGGGTTGGGATGCTGTTTGCCATAGAATTTGTACATATGCCTTATTGAAAGATCGTAAAACCAATAAAAAGTTTTGGGTCTTTAATACCCATTTTGATCATGTTGGAAAAGAAGCTAGAAAAGAAAGTGCTCAATTAATACTTGAGAAGATCAACGCCTTGAATAATCAAGATGATCCTGTTATACTGACTGGCGACTTTAACATGGAACCAACACATGAGAGTATCAATAGCTTAAAAAACAAGTTGTATGACTCTAAGGAAACCGCAACAATACAGTTTGGACCTGAAGGGACATTTAACGGTTTTCATTTTGATCAGCCTGTTTCTCGTCGCATTGATTACATTTTTGTGAGTGACGATGTAACGGTAGAGAAGTATGCGGTTTTGAGTGATAACTGGAATCTAAGATATCCATCCGATCACTTTCCTGTCATTGTCGCTTTGAAGTTTTAATTGGCTTTATTTTTTATGAACCTTTTGAATTAGTAAGGACAATCCTTATTTTTTCTATTTGAATGACCTACTTTTTTTTTAAAGAAGATAAATACCTTTGAAAAAAAAGGTTGAGAAATTGTCTGATCATAGAGAACGATGCAAAAACGATTAAGTCTATCAAGGCTACCCTATTGGACTTTCCAGAATTCACCTATGATATTATCAGTCCGAAATATGAAGATGCTTTAAACGAAATCCTAAGAGCAAACTATGATCTGGTATTTTTGACCATTGATAATGATGCTGTGTTTTTAACAGATTTAGCCAACAACCTTCGGCAGTATGGTTCTAAAATGCCTGAATTGGTTGCCATGTCAACTTCTAAAAATTTGGCATATGAAGCTTTCCAAAACGACTTTTTTGATTACCTGTTAAAACCGATGACAGAATTAAACATTAGAAAGTGTTTGTTAAAGTATCAAAAAAGATTTCCTAGTGCAGAGGAACATACAATTTGCCTCAAATCCTACAAAGATTACCAGTATTTAGATACCAAAGAGATTTTGTTTTTAAAGGCAGATAATAATGCTACGGATTTTTACATGAGTGATGGTTCGGTGATTTGTGCGTTCAAGACACTTAAGACTTTTGAAAATTTGTTACCCAACAATTTCATGAGAATCCATAAAAGTTATATCATAAATAGGAACTGTATCAATCGCATACAATACGGCAAAAACATCTGTTTTACGAAAGACAACGAACATAAAATACCATTCACTAAAACGTTTATTGATAATATTGATGCTATCAATGGATTGCTTTCTAAGAATACCATTGTTACGCTCAATTGATTTGCCTATCAGAAATATTGGTTTTACTAGTAGACTAAGGTGTTTTACTAAAATCACCTTACGTTCACCCTTACAAACTTAAAATATGTATAATTTTATTCTTGAATATTCGTCAGTGGATAACTTTTTATTCGCTGTTCATTGTGCACAATTTTAATCCCTGACTGTTAAAATACAGTTCGGCAAATCTATTTGTATAAACTTAAAATTATGTATTATGAAAAATGTGAAAACTCTTTTTAGCCTATTATTAACTGTATTTTTAATGACTTCTTGCACAAATACAGATCTTGACGAAGATTACGAGCCTACGAATGTTGAGAATGTTCAAGCAACTGGTGATGAACAAGATGTCGATGATGGTACAGGTAAAGACTAAGATAATTATAAGCCTTTGACTTTTTTGTCAAGGGCTTTTTTTAAATTTGTGTAATTAAAACCAATTCTAGGTGTATCAATTACAATGGTATCAGTTTTTGCTGCTTTATGTCCTTCTGTTTGTCCAATCATGCCATGATAACAAGGATATTCAAGTAGAAACAAATCAGCCTAAAATTGATAGTATTCAATATTGGATCAATGCTTCAAAAGACCGCTCTTTAACTCCAGAACAAAAACATGTACAAATTGACAAAGCTTATAAGGCTTTAGCAAATACTGATGATTCATTAAAGCATGCTTTTTTGAGTGATATCGCTTATTGTTATTTTAAGTTTAAGGATACAACAAAATTTAAAAAGGTTAATCAAGAAGCTTTAGAGATTGCACAAGCCCTAAAAGACACTTTGTCTATAGCTGATATTCATTGGAGTTATGCCGATTTTTATAACAAAAATGAAAAGTATTCAAATGCTTTTTATCATTACAATACCGCCTATAATTATTTTAGTAAAAAAGGCGTCGATTATGAGACTGGAAGGATGTTATACGCTATGTCTTATATCAAAGGTCGTTTTAAGGATTACTCAGGTAGTGAGGTTTTGAACATTAAGGCTATTGATAAATTTAAACGGATAAAGAACTACAAATATCTTTATATATCCTATAATCATTTGGCCGTGCTACAAAATGATATTGATGAGTATGATAGATCACTCCTTTATCATGAAATGGCTATGGAGTATCTAGACAAATTAGACGATAAGTCGAGTTTTATTAGCACGAGTTTAAATAATATTGGTTCGGTATACTTACAAAAAAAGAACTATCAAAAAGCCTTGGTTTATTTTCAACAGGCACTTAAGGAAACCCAATCTCTAGAGGACAAAGCTCGAATTATAGATAACATTGCCTATGTCGAATTATTAAGTGAGAAAGATCCTGATTTGACCTTTGTTGAAAATCAGATGCTGAGAGCACTTCATATAAGAGATAGCCTAGATAATAAGTCGGGAGTGGTAGTCAGCCAGAAACATTTAGGCGAGTATTATTTAAAAACAGGGGACACTGCAAAAGCTCATGTCTTTATTCATAATGCCAATAAAACAGCTAAGAGTATTAAGAATAGTCGAGATTACTTATCCACTTTACAATTACTTGCCAAAGTTGATCAACGAAAATCACAACTGTATTTGAATGAATATATTAGATACGATGATAGTTTAAAAAAGGTGGAGTGGCAACTTCAAAATAAATTTACAAGAATTGCTTATGAGACAGACGAATATATAGAAGAAACCAAACGCTTGTCTCAACAAAGAATATGGATCAGTGTGGCAGCACTTGGGTCTATTTTGATTTTGACGCTACTGTTCTATATAAGAGTTCAGAAATCAAAAAATGAAAGGCTCATCATGGAAGGTGAACAGCAAAAGGCGAATGAACAAGTTTATTTACTTTCCTTACGACAGCAATCAAAATTAGAAGAGGAACGTATAAAAGAAAGAAATCGAATTTCAGAGGAGCTACATGACGGAATTCTCGGTCGATTATTTGGCGCTCGAATGGGCTTAGGGTTTTTGGAATTGAAGGGAAATGACGAAGCATTGCATAGGCATGAAACGCTAATGGCGGAACTACAGGATATTGAGAAGGAGATAAGAGAGGTTTCTCACAGACTGCATAATAATTCAAAAACATCACAAATAAATTTCGAGTCCATTCTTAATAAATTATTGCAAAATAAAAGTAAAATTGGTGATTTTTCCTTTACCTTAAGAATTGATGATAATTTTTCCTGGGAGCATATGAGCGATTTTGTTAAAGTTAACCTATATCGTATCATTCAAGAATCGTTACAAAATATTATAAGGCATGCAAAAGCGACGCATGTAAATATTCAGTTTTGGAATGAAAATGATCAAATAAAGTTGATTATAGAAGATGATGGAATAGGGTTTAATAACAAGAAAGTGAAAAAAGGAATAGGATTAAAGAATATACAATCGCGAGTTCATAAATTACATGGGCAACTTCATGTGAAGTCCATTCCAGACAAGGGTACAAAAATTAGCATTGAACTACCAATTAAACCTATATAGTATGAAAAAATCAGAATATAATGTGGTCATTATTGATGATCACCCACTCATATCAGAAGCATATAAGAGTGCACTTGATTTAGTTTCTACAAATAATAGTAATGTTAACTTTAATATTACGGTCGTTGAAAATTGTGACGACGCCAATCAACTAATCATTGATTCAGTAGCCCAAAAAAAGATCTTCGACCTGGTTTTTTTAGATATTCGTTTACCTCCATCCAAAGATGGAAAGTTACTTTCAGGTGAAGACTTAGGTTTAAAAATTAATCAATTAATGCCTGATTCAAAAATTATTGTTGCTACCACTTTGAACGATAACTATCGAATACATGCACTATTAAAAAACATCAATCCAGATGGGTTTTTAACTAAAAACGACATGACACCCAAAGAGTTGGTTTTAGCTATTGAAACCATCTTGAATGATCCACCATATTACAGTAAAACCATCGTAAAATTATTACGTCATGAGGTGTCCAACGATTTTATCTTAGACGACATTGATAGAAGGATTCTTTATGAATTGTCAATGGGCTCGCGTATGAAGGACTTGCCAAATATTGTCCACTTATCTATTGCAGGTATCGAAAAACGTAAAAGACATCTTAAGCAAATATTTGATGCTATTGGTCCAGAAGATAAAGAACTTATAAGTAAAGCAAGAGATAAGGGTTTTATATAATAGATTTTATTGTAATATCCCTTTTTCTCTTTGCTGTTTTTCAGTATTTCTGAACCTGCTTTTAGAACTAAATCTTAAAAAGAGACTTAGAAAAACACGTCTTTGATTTGGGTTATATTCGCTTCTGTAATTAAAATTTGTACCGCTAATTGTTTGATTTCTCCTTCCAGTATTAAATGGATCTATGACCGATAGTACTAGGTTTCCTTTGTTTTTGAGAATACGTCTACTCAAACCGAATTTGAAGTATTGGTTGGATGCTTCACGCATTTGAAAGTTTACTTTCCTCGGCGCATTATAAAACCAACTTAATTCTAATTTATAGGAATCTAATCTAACAATGTTAATGAAAGAAGTATTGAGAGCATAGAACTCATCAGAGTCCCTGTCATTATTTGAAATTGTTCCATATTTACCATTGACCTTAATAATGGTATTCAGCCATCTTGGTTTATTTAGACTGTATGAAAAATCCAAGCCGTATGTTCTAGCTCTACCAATATTCTCAGGCATGGAGACAGTAATATTCGTGTCTTCATCAAAAATAGATATATATTGAATGACGTCTTTAGTGAAGTTCGAATACAGAGTCGTTGTTAATGTTGAATTTTCAAACTCCTTGAAATATTCTAGTTCCAAACTATGTGTTAACTGAGGGTCTAATTCTGGATTTCCAACACTAACACGCTGTAGGTCCGTACTAGTATTGAAACTGTTAAGATAGCTCAAACGAGGTTGACTCAAAATACTGTAATAATTAAAACTAATTTCAGAATTCTCACCATATTCATAACTTAAATTCATAACCGGTAATAGGTTCAAAAAGTGTCTTTTCGTTTGTTCATTCGTGAGACGGTCTTCTAGAATACGATCCGTATTTTTTAACCTTAAGCCAAAACTGTAATATAAGCCTTTGTATTCATTAGAATAGTCGACAAAACCTGTATTATCGTATTGGGTATATTTAATATCATTTTCTAAAGATAAAGTCGTCATGCCAGTAGCTTCAAAAAATTGATTTTGATTAACCACATCACGATCGAGTCGGTAGCCAATGGTTAAATAAGCATCATTTTTAAGCGTTTGATCATAACGTAATTTTACCTCCATTTCATCTCCTTTATAAGAATCATTCGTGTTGGTACTATTGGATTCTGACTGGTTGGAGGAGTCTTCAGTAAACATTTCTCGTTTATCCTTGTCTTCATACTCATATTCGAATTCGGCTTTAAAGAGGTCTTTATCTTCATTAAGCTTTAATTCATACTCAATTTCTTTTATGAATGACAAGTTCGTTAGATAATTATTACTGATTTGATCAATACTTTCAGTAAGCATCATATTTTCTTCAATCATTCTTACACCACTATAGCCAACATTATTTTTATCAGTGTATAATGAGGCACTACCAACTAATTCACTTTGTTTGTTCGGTAAATATTCATATTGCACTTCTCCGAAGTGATTGGTTCTATTAATAAGATTATTGCTTTTTTCAGTTTCTAAATAGTCGACACCATTAATTGTGTTTTCAAGGAACTCGTTGGTATTACTTTTGATATCAATCTCCCTCTTTACACCGTATAGCCCGTAACCATTAAATTTTTCCTTATTGACGGCCAAATGAACACCTCCTTTTAATGTGGTGGGTGCGCCTGCTGCTAAATTAACACCACCAATTAACCCTTTACGCTTTCTATCGGTAATAATATTAATTACTGGTTCTGTCTCGCCATCTCTTGCAGAAGGACTTCTAATAATTTCAATTTTCTTAACCATATCACTCGGCAACATTTGAAGAGCATCCGACTTGGATAAATTTGAGGTTCTACCGTTGATTTTTATGATAGGTGTCCTACCTCTTAATTGAACCTTGCCTTCTATGTCTACGGATACAGAAGGAATATAACTTAGTAAATTTGACATAGATCCAGCAACGTCTTTTAAACTATTACCAATATGAAAAATCTTTTTTCCTCGACCATTTTCTATTCTATAGTCCTTAGCAATAATCATTACTTCCTCTAACTCTGTAAATGTTAAAGGTTCTAATGCTATCTGTGCTTCCATCTTTTGATCGTTATCAAATTCAGAATAATTGATAGGCACTATTTGAGATTCAAAACCATCAGAAGTATAGGAAATATGGTAGTTGCCTTTGTTAAAACTGATATCATAGGAACCGTCCGACGCTGTTTTAGTACTGGAAATAATAACGTCGCCTTTTAAGTCTAAAATAAGAACAGAAGCACCATTAATTGGCATGTCATTGTGCTTGTTGGAAACACTACCTGAGATGGTAAATACATTTGATTGAGCATAGGAACTCATTGTAAATACTAAAGTGATAAAGAGTTTTAGGGCGTATGATGTATTGTGACTCATTTATTTTTCTGTTGAAAATACATTATTGATGATATTTAGTAGGGTTTTTAATTGATAGTCTTCCTGTCCCATGATTTGTTCTATCGATCTCGAGATTTCAATATCTGGAGCAGTACCAATACCATCAAAAATATTTCCGTTTTTTTGATAAGATAACATGTGCGAAAAGCTAAATTGAATATCAGAGTTTTTCAGTTCATACGATTTGGATAAACCACTTGAACCATCAGTAGTTACACCAGCTATCGTGATATTTTTTAAATCTTTAAATGACGATGCAAATACACTAGCCGCACTAAAGGTCATTTCATTAGTTAGAATGTAAATGGGTTTGTCGTAAGTAAAAGCATTGGCGTCTTCATCAGCATGTAGAACCATGTAATAATACTCACTATACAGGTCGTTAGACAATTCAACAGTAGGTTCGAATGTAGCCATAAATTCATCAATCGCTTGCTGCGCTTGCGGTTCCTTGAAATTAGCATATGGATATAAACGTCTTGAGTTGAGACTTTTTTTAGTAGCATCTGAAACTTCACCTCTATACCTTGCCAGGTTGGCTATTTTAAAGTCTTCTGGTCCTAAAAAATAATTGGAAAAAAAATCGATTAAATCCCTGTTGCCACCACCATTATTTCTGATATCTATAATAAGGGCATTGGTGTTTTTTACCGAATCCATTTTTTGTTTGAGCCAATTGAAATAGGCGGTATTTTCCGAATAGTTATACATTTCAGGAATCTTTATATAAGCAATTTGATCTTCATACTGTCGAAATAATAGTTGGTTGAGATTGCCATCTTTCTCATTGAAAAATAGATAACTGTCAACATCGCGCCATTTGCTTTTTGAATCCGTCAGTTTAATAACGACAGTGGTATCTGACTTAAAATCACGACTCCTTAAGGTGATATTCAATTCATCGCCTACACTTAGATCGCTTTTCATTTTATAGAATTCGTTTAGTTTTTCCACACCCAGTGCCAATTTAGACAACTTGGGAGCATAATCGTTCTCAGCGTCATATTGGGCAATGAATTCCTTAATATTTTGACGATTAATATGAGTTAAATAAGGGAAATTCTCGAGGTATGGTGAAAAGGTTATTTTTGGTTGTTTCGCTAGCACTACAACTAGGCTATCTTTAAATGGTGCTAACGCAAAGGGTAAATAATATTTTTTAACACTGTAGCAATTACCTATATAATTAGCACGCGCGTGACGATCACCTAATTCTTTAAGCATATGTTTCACTGAGCTTTCAAATTTATAGCTGTCAACGACCTCCTTTTTATCAAGTGCTTTCACAATGGAATCAATGTTCTTAACAACTCTTTTGTTATTGATATTCATATAAGGAGATTGCGCTAGTAACAGCTCTTTTACCTGTTCAATTTCATGATAAACAGTACTGCTTGTTAGCTGACAAGGGTTTGCTTTTGGTTGACAACCCATAAGTAAAAGGATACTCATGGTTATGAAAGTAAAAGCACTAATTTTTTTTTGCATAGAAGTTAGTTCTAAAGGGAGTTTTGAAAATAAAAGATTAATTCTTGCCAAGGAACCATGATAAACTGTAGAAGGATAAATGTGAAAATGTAATATTTTCTAAATTTTTCTCTAGCTTGAGCGATGCCTAATATTAATAAAATGGAACTAAATCCAATGACCGGAAAAATAAAATATGTACCAATACAAAAGATGATTAATGCAATATCCTTAACGATACTTTCTCTTTTGCTGAAAAGAAACAACGAGGCGACTAAGGCTTCAAATATTAAACCAAATATTTGAAATCCATAAAGTAAGCTTCCCATGTAACTCGAGGAAGTCAACGTTACAGAACTATTGTTAATAGGTAACATATTTAAGATGGTTGTAGAATTACGATTATTGAGAAGCTCTTGGTATGGTGTATCAATAATAAAATGTGTAATTAACATGAATCGACCGTCAAACAGAAAACAGCCATGCAGGAAACCAGGTGCGGTGAATTCATTTATGACTTTTTGAAATACCGCAAAAAGCATAACGAGTCCTATGAGTAATTTTGAATTAGCTCTGAGATAACCAATATCTTTCTTGGTCCAGAGGTAAACCGTGAGTAATAAAACCCAATATACAAACAAGATTTTGTGATTATCAATATTATAAAATTGAAGACTATTAAAAAATAGTAAGAGCATCGCAATGAGGAGCCAGAGAAATTTATTCGAGGTATACTTATTAAATGCTAGCATAAGCACACAGATAATTCGCATAAAGATATCGAGACCCCAACCCGTACTACCATCTAAAACTAGCAGGATTAATGAAAACTTAAGAATGAGCTCTTCCGATGACGAATTTGGCGCTACATTGAATTTTGTGATAAATGAAAGAATACTGTTTGCCATATAAATAATTAATTAGCGTTTTTTACAACGTGGAGTTCATCAATGAATTCTTTTTTAAATAAAAGGCCTTCTTCATAAAAATCGGTTTCGTATAAGGTGATTTTGACACGTTCAATGGTAACTGCGTTTTCTGATTGAGCAATTGCTTCGCTTTGAAAATACTTAGGGATATACATCATGTCATAAAATGACGGATTTTTTTCAATGATGGCTGCACTTTTTTGATCGAGATTTTTAGGAATTTCTAATTTCTTTGGCGTGAGATAGGAGTTGACAATCAAATACCCGAGTTTTTCAAGTTTTTCTTTCTTTGGAAAATTCTTAGTTGAGGTGAGGAAGTTTCTAGAGATTGGTACATCAAATTTACTGCTGGCTACATTGATGAGTAATGAATCACCGCTTGATGTATAGCCAACGGCTGTAATATTAGCTCGTTTATTGGTGGAGAACATTCCAAATCCGCCGCCTTTCCAAGGTGTTAACCTATCAAATTGGGAATGATATAATTGAATGAGAGCTACAGCGATCAATACAATACAAATCAAATATTTTTCTGCTATTTTTAAAAATGTCATCGTTTGGATGGTTTTAATTATAAATAGCTGTAAATTTTAAAGTAAATACAGCTATTTATTTGTTACCTTTTTATGGTAAGTCAGCTTCAATTCTGGCTTCTGTAGCCTCATAGCCTTCTTCACGTTTTTCCGCAGGCGGACGAACTAATTCGTCGGAGTTGCTAACAGATGATACTGTAACTACATCAGCTAGTTTCGTACTCTCCATCTCTGTTAGAGAGACTGAACCAGCAAAAATCAATGCCATTAAACCGTAAAACAAAATTTTTGTTTTCATAATGTTAAAATTTAAGATATACCTACTTTCAGTTGTTTACTGTCGCTGTTTCGGCTTGTCCGACTTTTTTATGGTCAAAGAATTTTCAGAGGAAAAGATGATTAGAATAACGCGAATCGCTAAATAAATAGCTGTAGAAGTAATATTATCTACAGCTATCTATACATTCATTTATTAATGTGGTAAGCAATGGTTTAAATTACTTTATAAACACATTATTGTTCATCTTCTTTTGATGAAAAACTTACTAGTTATGTGTAATGACGTCTGGTAAGTCAGCTTCTGCTTGAGCTTCTTGAGCTTCATAGCCTTCTTCACGTTTTTCTGCTGGACTACGAACTTCATCAGAAGTACCAGCAGAAGCAACAGTTACTGCATCTGCAAGTTTAGTGTTGTCCATTTCTGTTAAGGAAATTGATCCTGCGAAAATCAACGCGAATGCGCTGTAAAATAAAATTTTTGATTGCATAATACTTGAATTTATAATAGAGCCTACTTTCAGATATTTTGAGTCGCTGTTTCAGCTAGTCCGACCTTCTCTTTCGAAAGAAATTAAATAATAATCCTAGCCGAATACTGTATGGAATCTTAGCGTGTAAGATCTCAATGACAACTTCAGTCGTGATTGTTATAGGATAAAACTAGATATTTAAGATGCTGAAGTAGGTCATGGAGCCATTAAAATAAGTAAGGCTTAACCTTACTATTTCTTAAATAGTCATTGTGTTTCAAAAAATACGAGCGCTTAAAACACTGACAATCAAAATATAACACCTATAAAAGTAGTTTGAAGTCTAAAGGGAGTTTGATAAAACAGGATAAGTTTAAAACCAAAAAACCCGATTCAACGAATCGGGTTTTTGATGGTGGTGCCTCCAG
>JAAEZL010000085.1:7776-13182 GCA_018222875.1 Algicola sp. | reverse complement strand
ACTATTGACTTTATATCTTGAAAAATAAACGACACCATCGTTAACATGAACAACACCATACTGGCTCAATTCATCGTTAAGCGCAATATTTTTTAAGGTATAGGTTTCTTGAGAATACACTGAAGTTGCAATAACTAAAGCGAATGTAAGCAGGTATGGTTTCATCGTTATAAATTTATTCGTCTTTTTTTCTCCATTGCTTCGTGTCTTCAAAAACATGTTCAAGTATGGCTTTATCTACATCTGAAAATTCAATAGCTCTCCGACTCATAACCACTTCAGCAACTTCAAATGCTTTTTTTGTAAGATAGGTTGTAAATCCCGAATTTCCGCCCCAACTGAAGCTGGGTACAAAATTTCTAGGAAAACCACTTCCAAATATATTGGCACTAACACCAACAACTGTACCAGTATTAAACATAGTATTGATACCACATTTACTGTGATCTCCCATCATCAATCCGCAAAATTGTAATCCGGTTCGTGCAAAACCTTTAGTTTCATAATTCCACAAACGCACCTCAGCATAGTTGTTTTTTAAGTTAGAATTATTGGTATCTGCACCAAGGTTACACCATTCGCCTAAAGCTGAATTGCCTAAAAGGCCATCATGACCTTTATTTGAATATCCGAAAATGACAGAGTTATTCACTTCTCCTCCAACTTTACTATGAGGTCCAACAGTTGTTGGTCCGTAAATTTTAGCTCCCAACTTCAATGTCGCATGTTCACAAAGAGCAAATGGACCACGAACTAGGCTGCCTTCCATAACTTCAGCATCTTTACCTATATAAATCGGACCAGAACTTGCATTTAAAGTTGCAAACTCAAGTGTTGCACCTTCCTCTATAAAAATGTTCTCAGGATTGATACAGTTATTGGAATCGGGAATAGGTTGTGATTTACGGTCTTGAGTTATTAATTCAAAATCCTCTTGAATGGCTTCTCCATTTTTTGAAAAAATATCCCAAGTATGTTCAATTTTGATAAGATCACTATCAAACTCAATAGCATCGTAAGTTTCAAAATTAACTTCATCCTGCGTGTCTTTTGAAAAGAATGCAATCACATCTTCGTCTTTAAAAATGGCTTGATTTTCTTTAAGACGTTTCACCGATTCAATCAACTCCAAATTAGGCAAAAAGGATGCATTAATCATTACATTAGAGTCCATTTCAACCATTGGATATTTTTCAGAAAGATATGCCTCAGTTAATGTGGTTGTAGTCGCTTCCAGATGTTTTTCCCACTTTTCTCTAATGGTTAAAATCCCAACTCTTATTTCAGCTACTGGTCTAGTAAATGTAAATGGCAATAAACTATGACGTGAAGGACCATCAAAAAGAATGTAATTCATAACTGTGATTGAAATTATAAGTTAATTCAAATGTAAGTCAATTGTAGATAACAAAAAAGCCTTCGGGATAAATCCTGAAGGCTTTAAGTATTCTATTAAAAGACGCTTATTTCTTAAATTTAGCGTATTTGTTTTTGAACTTATCAATACGACCAGCTGTATCTACTAATTTAGATTTACCAGTGTAAAATGGATGAGATGTTCTTGAAATTTCCAATTTAACTACTGGATATTCAACACCATCAACCTCAATAGTTTCATTTGTTTCTGCTGTTGACTTAGTTAAAAATACATCTTCATTTGACATATCTTTAAATGCTACAAGTCTATAATTTTCTGGATGTATTCCTTTTTTCATCTCTTTATGCTTTAAAATCCTTACTATTTTGGAGGTGCAAATTTAAGTAATTTTTGTAAATTACCAATAAATTATTTCTTTTTTTATTTATCTCATTGTTGTAACAAATTTAAGGGAAACTATACTAACTAATCATATTAACTAAACAATCAACTCAATTATGGAAAAATCAATTAAATCTATAAGTTTAAATCAAGGAGTAATACTAGGTGTTGTTCTAACTATAATAACAGTATTGGTCTATGCCTTTAGCATCGATATGTTTACTAAATGGTGGTTAGGTATTTTACTGTTCTTAATCATTCTTATTTTTGGAATTATAGCTACAGTTAAGGCTAGGACTGCTTTAGGCGGATTTATGTCTTTTAAAGAAGCGTTCACAGCTTATTTTATAACAGTCGCTGTAGGAACTTTAATAAGTACAGTTGTCGGCATTGTTATTTTTGCATTTGTTGATCCTGATTCAGCTCAATATTTGAATGAAAAAATAATTGAGATGACTGTACAAACTATGGAGAGTTTCGGAGCTCCTCAAGAAAGTATCAAAGAAGCAATTGCCGGAATGGAAGGTAAAAATAATTTTTCAGCAGCAATGCAGATGCAGTCTTATGTGATACGGTTATTAATTTTATCTGTTATTGGTTTAATTGTAGCAGTTTCTTTAAAAAAGAGTGACCCTAATCAAGCTTAAAAAAATTCAGTACTTTTGAATATTAAATATTTAAAACTACTTAATGAATATATCAGTAGTCATACCGCTACTTAACGAACAAGACTCATTAAAAGAATTACACGATTGGATTGCAAAAGTCATGCAGTCCAATCGTTTTTCTTATGAAATCATCTTTATAGATGATGGCAGTACTGATGATTCCTGGCTGACCATCATGCAGCTCTCTCAAAAAGATGAGCATGTGAAAGGCATTCGTTTTTTGAAAAACTTTGGAAAATCTCAAGCCTTACATGCAGGTTTTGCTAAGGCACAAGGTGATGTTGTGATTACTATGGATGCCGATTTACAAGACAATCCAGAAGAAATTCCAGAGCTCTACAATATGATTATCGTTGATAATTACGATTTGGTGTCTGGATGGAAGAAAAAAAGATTCGATTCTGTACTCTCAAAAAATATGCCTTCCAAACTGTTTAACTGGGCAGCAAGAAAAACATCTGGTGTAAAACTTAATGACTTTAATTGCGGATTAAAAGCCTACAACAATAAAGTGGTAAAAAACATTGAAGTGAGTGGAGAAATGCATCGCTACATTCCTGTTTTAGCCAAAAATGCTGGTTTTTCAAATATTGGTGAGAAAGTTGTAAAACATCAAGCCAGAAAATATGGTGAAACAAAATTTGGCATGGATCGCTTTATTAATGGGTTTTTAGATTTAATAACGATTTGGTTTATTTCAAGATTTGGTAAACGGCCTATGCATCTCTTTGGTGCTTTAGGTGTTTTAATGTTTGCCATTGGTTTGGGGTTTTCAATGTACCTTGGTATTGATAAATTGTTCTTAAATCCGTCCGGAAGATTAATTACGCAACGACCTCAATTTTATTTGGCATTAGCAACCATGATTATTGGCACACAATTTTTTGTCGCTGGTTTTTTAGGAGAAATTATTTTAAGAACCAAAGAAAACAAGCAACGCTACTTAATTAAACAAGAATTAAACTTGTAGAAACAAGACGACATTTAATATCGAATTTGCAAATAACACATTTTGAAATCCTTACTTTTGCAGCATATTTTTAACTCATGAAACACATTGAACCACAACTTTTAGAACGTGTAAACTCCTGGTTAACGCCTACTTTTGATACCGAAACCAAAGCATTTATAAAAAATTTAATCGCCAACGACACCAAAGAACTACAAGAAAGCTTTTATAAAGATCTTGAATTTGGAACTGGTGGAATGCGAGGTGTCATGGGTGTTGGCACTAACCGAATTAACAGATTTACACTTGGTAAAAACACACAAGGTTTAAGTAATTATTTAAAGGAACAATTCCCTTCGGAAGATCTTAAAGTTGCTATTGCTTACGATTGCAGACATAATAGCAAAACCTTAGCTAAAGTGGTTGCTGATGTATTTTCAGCTAACGGAATTAAAGTATTTCTTTTTGAAGACTTACGTCCAACACCAGAATTATCCTTCGCTTTAAAACATTTAAATTGCCATTTTGGCATCGTTTTAACAGCTTCTCATAATCCACCAGAATACAATGGATACAAAGTGTACTGGCAGGATGGCGGACAATTGGTTCCTCCACAGGATATCGAAATTATTACAGAGATTAATCGCTTGGACTATTCTGAAATTAAATTTGAAGCCAACGAAGATTTAATTCAATATATAGGAAAAGACATTGATGATGTTTTTATTAATGAATCTATAAAAAACGGAAGTTTTAATACGTCTTCTGAAGCCAGAAAAAATCTAAACATTGTTTTTACGTCTTTACATGGAACCTCAATTACTGCAATTCCGGAAACCTTAAAACGTGCAGGCTATACCAATGTTCACATTGTTGAAGAACAACGAGAGCCTAATGGCGATTTCCCAACCGTTAAATCGCCAAATCCGGAAGAACCTGAAGCCCTTAAAATGGCTATGGAGCTTGCTGAAAACGTTGATGGCGATATTGTGATTGGAACAGATCCTGATTGTGATCGTCTGGGTGTAGTCGTTAGAAATCTGGAAGGAGAATTAGTGATTTTGAATGGTAATCAAACCATGATTCTAATGACCAACTTTCTACTGAAACAATGGAAAAACAACAATAAAATCAATGGCAATCAATTTGTGGGATCTACAATTGTATCGACACCAATGATGTCTGTTTTAGCTGACGCTTATAATGTGGAATGTAAAATTGGCTTAACCGGTTTTAAATGGATTGCCAAAATGATTAAGGACTTCCCAAACATGGATTTTATTGGTGGTGGCGAAGAAAGTTTCGGATTTATGGTTGGTGATTTTGTAAGAGATAAAGACGCTGTAACCTCAACACTTCTCGCTTGTGAAATTGCAGCTCAGGCTAAGGACAAAGGTATTTCAGTATATAAAGAATTAATTGACTTGTACGTAGAACACGGGTTTTTTAAAGAACGATTGGTTTCATTAACAAAAAAGGGCATTGAAGGTGCGCAGGAAATCAAACAAATGATGATTGATGCACGTGAAAATCCATTAGAAGAAGTCAATGGTTCTAAAGTGATTAGAGTTGAAGATTATCAGTTATCTGTCATTAAGGATTTTAGTACTGGAAAAGAAACTAGTATTGACATCCCAATATCAAATGTATTGATTTACTACACTGAAGATGGTAGCAAAATCGCTTTACGACCGAGTGGTACTGAACCTAAAATTAAATTTTACATCAGTGTAAATACAACATTAGACAATATGGCAGCATTCAAATCAACGGAACAAAAATTGGAAGCCAGAATTGATGCCATATTAAAAGACATGAACTTAAATTAATGAGTCACTTTGTAAATATATTACGGTATGCAAAACCGTATAAATCTTATGCCTTCGGACATATTATCTCAAATGTGTTTTTTGCATTATTTGGAACCTTATCGTTTATAGCCTTAAAACCTATGCTTGATGTTATCTTCGATAATGGCAAAGTTCCTCCTTCTGAAAAACCAAATTGGGAAGGCATAATGGAGATAGGAC
>JAAEZL010000085.1:0-7766 GCA_018222875.1 Algicola sp. | reverse complement strand
GGACATTATGTAGAAGATTATCTGGCCTTTCAAATGAACAGTTTCACAGGAGGTGATAATTCAAAAGCACTTCTGTTTGTGATCGGACTCATTATTTTCATGTTCTTGTTAAAAAATATTTCAGGTTATCTGGCGAACTACTTTTTAGTGTTTTTGAGAAATGGTGTCATTAGAGATATTAGAAATGCCGTTTATAAAAAAACGGTTGATTTACCTCTGTCCTACTTCTCCGAACAGCGTAAAGGTGATATTATGGCAAGAGTTACCAATGATGTTTCTACCTTACAATATTCCTTTTTACCTGTCTTAGAACTTATTGTAAGAGAACCGTTGACAATCATTTTCACCATAACGGCAATGCTGATTATCAGCACGAAACTAACGCTTTTCGTTTTTATCTTTATTCCGTTAACAGGAATTATTATCTCCAAAATTGGTAAGAGTTTAAAACGTAAATCAGATCGTGTTCAAAAAGAACAAGGGGTTTTATTATCTGCCCTTGAAGAAACCCTAACCGGTTTACGAATTATTAAAGGGTTCAATGCTGAAGATAAGTTTTACGAACGATTTAGCGATTCTACTTCCAGATTTTATCACTTTTCTAATAAATTACTAAACCGACAGAATTTAGCTTCGCCTATGAGCGAATTTTTAGGCATTTTAGTTATAGCTGTACTTTTATGGTATGGTGGAAATCTGGTATTGAGCAATGATCCTGATCTTGCATTAGACAGCAGTAGTTTTTTGATTTATATGGGATTAGCCTATAATGTTTTAACACCAGCCAAAGCAATTTCGAGAGGTTTATACAATATCAAGCAAGGTAGTTCTGCTGCTGAACGAATTCAACAAATTCTTGATACCGAAAATCCGTTAAGAGATAAACCAGATGCCATTGTAAAAACAGATTTTAATGATATGGTCTTATTTGATAACATATCGTTTAAATATCAGGAAGATTATGTTTTGAAAAACTTTTCGCTTAAAATTCCTAAAGGTAAATCTGTAGCACTAGTCGGACAATCTGGTAGTGGAAAAAGCACCATTGCTAATTTGATAACTCGTTTTTACGATGTTAATAAGGGAAGCATTTCTATTGATGGCATTAACATCAAAGACCTAACTATTAAATCACTTAGAAGTCAGCTAGGCATTGTTACTCAAGATGCTATTCTTTTTAATGATACTGTAAAAAACAACATGTTACTGGGTGAAATTGAAGCTACAGATGAAGAGATCATTCAAGCTCTCAAAATTGCGAATGCCTGGGAATTTGTAAAAGATTTAAAAGGTGGTATTCAATTTAATATTGGAGATGCAGGAACCAAATTGTCTGGCGGACAAAAACAACGTCTTAGTATCGCCAGAGCTGTTTTAAAAAATCCTCCAATTATGATTTTAGATGAGGCAACATCTGCACTTGACACAGAAAGTGAACGTCTGGTTCAGGATGCCTTAGATAACATGATGAGAAACAGAACGTCTATTGTTATTGCCCACAGACTTTCTACAATTCAAAATGCCGATGAAATTATCGTCTTACAAAAAGGTGAAATTGCTGAACAAGGCACACACAGCGAACTCATTGCCAAGAATGGTGTTTATAAGAAATTAGTCGACATGCAAAGCTTCGAATAAATACGAATAGTCGCATTGCTGAATAGAAAAGGACGCAACATATGTTGCGTCCTTTTCAGTTCTATTACCAGATTTGGGGACACTGGTAATATATTTGTAGGTTAAGCTGAAACAAACATATAATAAATAAATGGTACAAACAAGAAAAAAATGCATTTCATCGTATTTTTTTTACACTTAATCGATATTATCCAAATTAAATAACTGTCTATCAGATTATTAACTAAATAATTGATTTTCATTAAACTTTTACTATTTTCATAAGTCTAAAGAAAAAAAGGGTTTTTGAAAGAAGAACAAGACTTAATAAAGCGATTAATCACTAAAGAAACTAAAGACGCTGCATTTAAAGAGTTATTAAAACTTTATAAAGAGCGATTGTACTGGCACATTCGTCATATTGTTAAGTCGCACGATGATGCAGATGATGTGCTTCAGAATACATTTATAAAAGTTTATAAAAGTATTCATAACTTTAAAGGGGATAGTAAATTGTATTTCTGGATGTATCGTATTGCTACAAATGAATCGATTACGTTTATAAATAAAAATTCAAAACGTTTGCAGTTATCATCTGAAGACTATCAAAATCAGGTCATCAATAATTTAAAAGCTGATGTCTATTTTGAAGGTGAGGACATAAAGTTTCAATTACAAAAAGCGATTGCCACTTTACCAGAAAAACAACAACTCGTATTTAATATGAGGTATTTTGAAGCTATTAAATATAAAGATATGTCTGAAATACTTGACACCAGTGAAGGCGCTTTAAAAGCATCATACCACATAGCAGTTAAGAAAATAGAAGCTATTTTGACAAAAGATTAAGCGTTTTAGAAGAAAAATAGTCTTACATTAAAAGAGATTTTCGTTGTAAACGGATTTAATAAAATGAAAAAAGACAAATTACAGAACATAAAAACCTCAGGATTTAAAATTCCAGAAGCTTACTTTTCTAATGTGGAAGAACGCGTTCGCAATGAAGTACGCGTGAAAGATAAAGCTGATCAATCTGGATTTCAAGTTCCTGAGAATTACTTCGATACCTTAGATGATCATATTTTAAGTCGCTTAGAGCACGAGACGCCTGTCATTAATTTAAAATCGCAACAGGTCTTCTATTATGTTGCCGGAATTGCAGCGTCTTTAATAGTAATGTTCAATGTATTTTATACTCCTGAAACAATCACTATAGGCGATGTTGAAACAGTCTCCATAGAAAATTATTTAGAAGTAGAAGATTATACAACTTATGAATTAGCTTCGCTTTTGACTGAGGAAGATCTCAAAGCTTTCAATTTAATTAACTCAGAAATATCTGAAACCACAATTGAAGATTATTTGTTAGATCACGCAACAATTGAAGAATTAATCATAGAATAAACACCATGAAAAAAATAATTATAGCCTTACTCTTTATCACATTTACAAGTAGTGCATTTGCTCAAAGAGGCGAGAGACAAGAACGCATAAAGGCATTAAAAGTCGCTCTTATTACTGAGAAACTCGAACTCACAGAAGCAGAAGCTCAAAAATTCTGGCCCATCTATAATGCACATGAAAAAGAAATGGAAATGCTGCGTATCAATGGACGTGAAAAACGACGAAATATTAACATAGAAACTATTTCTGAAAGCGAAGCTAAAACAGCATTACAAGATTTACTGGCTTTTGAAAAAGAACAACATGAGCTTAGAGCTGACTTGGTCGAAAGTTTATTAACAGCTATTCCTGCAAAAAAAATCATTCTTTTAAAAGTTGTAGAAGAGCAATTTAAAAAAAGTATGCTTGAAGAATTAAAAAAACGACGAGAGAAGTTTAAAAGAAATTAACATGATTCGTCAAGGAATGAGATGAAAGTTAAAAACGCTTCCAAAAGATAACACTTTCTAATAAACCCTTCAATATCTCAACTTTTAATGTACCTTTGCATGCTTAATTTTTTATAATGCGTTTACACAGAAATTTATGCTTTGCCGTTATTGATGGTTTAACCTTAATCTTCAATGAAGGAAAATATGCAGATAAAGTCATTCAACAACTCCTAAAACGTGATAAACGTTGGGGAAGTCGAGACAGAGCCTTTGTTGCAGAAACCACGTATGACATCGTGAGATGGAAACGCTTATATGCAGAAATTGCTGAAGTAAAAGCACCTTACGACAGAGATAATCTATGGCGAATTTTTGCAGTTTGGGCAACGCTGAGAGGTATCAAATTACCAGACTGGAAATATTTTGAATCTACACCTTCGAGAAAAATTAAAGGTCGTTTTGACGAATTATCTCAAACAAGAAAGTATAAAGAATCTATTGCTGACTGGATGGATGAACTCGGTGTTAAAGAACTTGGAGAATCTGTATGGTCAAAAGAAATTGCTGCTTTAAACGAACAGGCTGATGTTATTCTACGAGTAAATACCTTAAAAACAACTAAAGAAAAATTACAGGCAGAACTCTTCGATCTCAACTTAGAAACTGAGGCTATCAAAGGATATCCAGATGCCTTACGATTAAAAGAACGTGCCAATGTATTTCAAACAGAAGCCTTTAAAAACGGCCATTTTGAAGTTCAGGATGCCTCGTCTCAATTAGTCGCAGAATTTTTAGATGTTCAACCAGGCATGCGCGTTGTTGACACCTGTGCTGGAGCTGGTGGAAAAGCATTACACTTAGCGTCATTGATGGACAATAAAGGTCAGATTATTGCTTTAGATATCTATGGTAATAAACTTAATGAGCTAAAACGAAGAGCAAAACGAAATGGTGCTTTTAACATCGAAACCAGAGCTATTGAATCGACTAAAGTTGTAAAAAAACTGTACGATAAAGCCGATCGTGTTCTAATTGATGCACCTTGTTCAGGATTAGGCGTATTAAGAAGAAATCCTGATGCGAAGTGGAAACTTCAGCCAGAATTTATTGAAGACATAAAAAAGACACAACAGGAAATCTTACAACAATATTCCCGCATTGTAAAGCCTGGTGGTCAATTGGTTTATGCAACCTGTTCAGTTTTACCTTCAGAAAACAGAAAACAAGTTGATACTTTTTTAACATCCGAACTCGGAAAAGAATTTACCTTTGTAAAAGAAAATAACGTTTTTGCCCACAAATCTGGATTTGACGGATTTTACATGGCATTGCTTGAAAAGAAAAAATAACAATACAATGAAGCATTTTTACACTTTATTAATTACACTGATTACTATTACAGTTTCGGCTCAAGTTCCTGCAGGCTATTATGATCATGCAACAGGAACTGGTTATACATTAAAAACCCAGTTAAAAAGAATTATTAACGATGTTGATGATCCTGAAATAAATAATACTGTTGAAGAAGAACACAATCCTCAAAGTTATAATGCTTTAGACAATTTCAACACCGTTTACGAAAGAGATTTTTATTACGAAACTAATGGTGAAAACACCATCCTAGATATGTATTCTGAAAATCCTTCTGGTGCAGATCCATATACATATTCTCCAGGTTCTGATGAATGTGGTAATTATAACAGTGAAGGCGATTGTTACAATAAAGAGCATGTGATTCCACAATCTGTATTCGGCTCTCAAACACCTATGTATAGTGATGCACATCATTTAATTCCAGCTGATGGTCGAGTCAATGGATTTAGAGGCAATTACCCTTTTGGTAGAGTTGATGATTCACAATTATTAAACCAGTCTGGTATTTCTAATCCTACTCAAAACGGATCAAAAGCTGGTGACAATTTAAATAGTGGTTACTCTGCTGGTTATTCAAATACGGTCTTTGAGCCTATTGATGAATTTAAAGGCGATATAGCGCGTATCTATTTTTACTTCGTTACACGTTATGAGGATCAAATTACATCCTGGTCATCCTATGACATGTTTGATGGAAGTGCTGATAAAGCCATTGCTGATCCATTCTTAAATATTTTAATTACATGGCATCAAATGGATCCTGTATCACAAAAGGAAATTGATCGTAATAACAATATTTTCTACAACCATCAGAACAACAGAAACCCGTTTGTAGATCACCCAGAATATGTCGCTTTAATTTGGGATACGACTCCAGATACAGAAGCGCCAACAGATCCTACGAATTTAGTAGCTTCTAACCCAACAGATAATAGTATTGATCTAAACTGGACAGCTTCAACCGATAATATTGCTGTGGCATCGTATGATATTTATGTCGATGGAACAAATACATTCAATACAACTGGCACGTCTTTTACTGCAACAGTATTAGCAGCAGCTACGAATTACTGTTTTACTGTATAAGCAAAAGATAATTCAGGTAACGAATCAGATTTTAGTAATCAGGATTGTGAAACAACTACAGATAACGGAAGTTCTGGAGGTGATATCGATATTTTCTTTTCTGAATATATTGAAGGAAGTGGAAGCAACAAAGCTCTTGAAATTGCTAATTTCACAGGAGCAGATGTAAACCTTTCAGCATACACTATAAAGCTCAATGCGAATGGTGCAAGTTCTTGGGGACCAGCATTACCTTTCCCTAATGGAGCAACAATTACAAATGAAGATGTGTATGTCGTTGCAAACGGAGGCTCGACGATATGTACAGATGAAGATGATTATCTAAATAACGATATGACTTCTTTTAATGGGAATGACGCTATTGGTTTGTTTAAAAATGATGTGCTTTTAGATATCATTGGTGTATTCCAGGATGATTCTAATTTTGCTCAAAACACAACCTTAGTAAGAAAGCCAGCTATTGACAGACCAACAACGACGTTCGACTTAAACGAATGGAATGCCTTTCCTTCTAATAACTGTGACGATTTAGGTGATCATACGCAAACCTTAAGTTTAGATGACCTTGCTTTAAATGCTTTTAAAATATATCCAAATCCGGTTAATACTGTCTTGCATATTGAACTATATTCGGCAAAACAAACTCAGGTTGAGGTATACAATGTGTTAGGGAAACTTGTCATTTCCAAAACCATCTCCAATTCTGAAACCATACAAACAAATAGCTTGTCAAAAGGGATTTACATATTACGATTGACTCAAGGAAACAAAACGATTAGCAAAAAATTAATTAAGAATTAAGCTCTCAATATTTAATTAAAGAAGACCAGAATGTTTAAATTATTCTGGTCTTTTTTTTCGTTAATAACCACGTGAATAACTCAAAATATTCAAGCTGATAAAATGCTTTAAATACGTTGAAAAAAAGTAAATTTGTAATTCACAAAACGCAACACAAACTAAGACATAATGATTCATTTCTTCGGAAACCAAAACAGTAAAGTATTTGCTGTTCAAGTCACAAAAGAATTATCCACTGAAGCTATCTCAAAATTAGTATGGCTTTTTGGCAACCAACCACAAATTGAACAAGCATCTCTGGATGCTTTTTTTGTTGGTCCAAGAGCTGCAATGATAACACCTTGGAGTACAAATGCTGTTGAGATTACTCAAAACATGGGAGTTCAAGGCATTATAAGAATTGAAGAATTTGAAAACGTTCCTGAAGATTTTAAGGATTATGATCCTATGATTTCTGAAAAATACAAAGGCTTACATCAGGATGTCTTTACCATTGAAATTCAACCAGAATCTATCCTTAATATTGAAGATATTTCAGCCTATAACCTACAGGAAGGGCTAGCTTTAAATGATGAAGAGATTGAGTACTTAGAAGGTGTAGCAAAAAAAATCGGACGACCATTAACCGACTCTGAAGTTTTTGGATTTTCGCAGGTAAATTCTGAACATTGTCGTCATAAAATTTTCAACGGAACCTTTGTCATTGATGGAATTGAAAAGCCAACGTCGCTTTTCAAAATGATAAAAGAAACCTCAAAGCAACATCCAAACGATATCGTTTCAGCATATAAAGACAATGTCGCTTTTATAAAAGGTCCGAAAGTAGAACAATTTGCTCCGAAGCGTGCCGATATTCCTGAATATTACACAACTAAAGATTTCGAATCTGTAATCTCATTAAAGGCTGAAACTCATAACTTTCCAACCACTGTAGAACCATTTAATGGCGCAGCAACAGGCTCTGGAGGAGAGATTCGAGACCGACTCGCTGGAGGAAAAGGATCTTTACCATTAGCAGGAACTGCTGTGTATATGACTGCGTATTCAAGATTA
>JAAEZL010000288.1:1351-1967 GCA_018222875.1 Algicola sp. | reverse complement strand
AAGAGCTGTTTTTTACCTTTGCGCTAAACGAATGAGGAAAACCATAAAACGAATTAAAAAAATGTACGTATTTTATATGCCAAAATAACTGACCAAAATTTATGCAGATAACCGAAAAACTACTGCTTGAACTTCAAAACCGACTAAAAGTAGGAAATCGTCGTGGAGTTCATTTGAATGCAATTCCAGCACGCTCACGATATAAATTTGATTTGACTCGATTGTCTCACATTGAGGAAAATCTACCGATAAATTTCATAAATGCTTTATTGACTGACCAACCGCTAAAATTCAAAATCAGTTGGAAAGACAATGTGCCTGACTTAAACTCATTATTTGAAGAAGACCAAGCACAACTCGTTAAAATAACTAAATCATTTGAAAACCTAATTAATCAAACAGATGCAATCGAATCTGAAAAAGGCATAAATACATTTGGTTTTGGATATCCAATTCTTGCAAGACGCGACCAATCTGATAACAAATTGACAGTCGCACCTATTCTAATTTGGTCATTAAGAATAAGAAGAACTAAAGAATTTAATACGTGGGAAATCCTTAGAGGAGAAGATGACCCAATTTATACAAATGAGGTTTTAATAAATCACTTACAAAG
>JAAEZL010000288.1:0-1341 GCA_018222875.1 Algicola sp. | reverse complement strand
CAAATAGAGATTGAACAAATTTCGTCAGAATTTCTCGATGATGGACTCATAGACAAAGAAGAACTTTTAGATATTTGTGTGAACCTCATATCATCTATAAACAGCACAACACCAAGTGATTTAAGAGATACTTTTGAGAAAAAGATTCAAGAAGTAAAACCAATTCCAAGTAAAAAACATTACGAAAAACTTCCTTTAAATTCTAACAACTCATTTATAGACTTTGGCGGTTTGTTTTCAATATTTGAAGTTCAAAAGCAAAATATAATTCACGATTATAGTAATTTGCTTGACCTTGAAGGAACAGATATTGACCTATCAGATATGGATGAACACGTTTTTCAACCAATTTCATCTGTAGAAACTGACCCATCACAACAAAGCATTCTTCATTCTTTAGAGAGTTCAAGAAATATATTAATTCAAGGTCCGCCTGGAACAGGAAAAAGCCAGTCTTTAACTGCTGTTTTAGTAAATGCTTTAGAAAACAAAAAGAAAACCATAGTAGTTTGTGAAAAAAGAACCGCTTTAGAAGTTTTGCATAATTCTTTAAATGAAAAAGGTCTTAATTATCAATGTGTTTTATTAAAAGATATTGTAAAAGACAGAAGAGCTGCTGTTGATTCTGTAAGAGATAGAGTAGATAATTCTTCTTATAAAAGATATAGATATAATCACTCAAAAGAAACACTTGATAATATAATCGAGCAATCAAAAGGATTTATTGACTCAATAAACAAAAAACATAAAAAGCTTAGTGAAAAAATAGTAGGAAATAAGAATTGGACATACACGGTTGGTTGGTTATTGTCTGAATTAAAAGACACTTCTGAACCTTTTAATCTTGATTTAAAAAACAAAGAGTTTACTTATGAATCATCTGAATTAAATGAGTTACTTGAAATAATAAGAAAAGCCCAAAATTTATATAAAGATTATAAGCCACATCGTAATTTATCAA
The DNA here is from genome assembly GCA_018222875.1 of Algicola sp. Classification (GTDB taxonomy): domain Bacteria; phylum Bacteroidota; class Bacteroidia; order Flavobacteriales; family Flavobacteriaceae; genus Psychroserpens. Next base: position 380 of record JAAEZL010000288.1, on the reverse strand, counting down.
TATTCAATTCTAAAAAATATTTGGGTAATAACCCTTTTTCTATAGAACAAGAGATTAAATCAGATTTTGAAAAATATAGAAGTGATTTAGCAGAAATACAAGAAAAGGTTTTCAAATAAATAAAACATATCCAGAAATTGATTTATTGATTTCCGACATTGAGAAGAATCATTTAAGAATAAGAAAAGAAGATTTTGATAATCAAATTAAAATCATCGAAAAAGAAACTTCAGAAGTAAAAAGTTTGTACAAAGATTTTAGTGATAACCCTACTCTACTTAACGAAGAAGAACTTAATTCATTTTCATTTAAGCTAAAATCGATTTTTTCAAAAAATTTAAAAGAACTAAAAAACGCAAGTCAAACGATAACCAATAAAG
>JAAEZL010000084.1 GCA_018222875.1 Algicola sp. | reverse complement strand
CAGAAATATCACTGTTAATTTTGAGGATCAGATTATCGATGGTGTGGCTACATACACTATCGAAAATAACAAGGCTTCAGAAATTGTCCTGGACTCAAAATATTTAGACATCAATAAGGTAGAAGCAGATGGCGAAAAAACCGAATTTGAACTTGGAGAATTCAATGAAAAACTGGGAAGACCTCTTACCATTAAAATTTCCGAAGACACAAAAACCATTTCTGTTTATTATAAAACAACTGATAAAACTGAAGCACTACAATGGTTAAGTCCGCAACAAACAGCAGACAAAATACATCCTTTTTTATTCACGCAAGGACAAGCGATTTTAACGCGAACATGGATTCCTATTCAAGACAGTCCGCAGATTCGTATCACGTACGATGCTACAGTAAACGTTCCAGAAGACTTGATGGCTGTAATGAGTGCAGAAAACCCTAAAACCAAATCGGCAGATGGTGTGTATACCTTTAAAATGGAACAACCTATTTCTCCGTATTTAATCGCACTTGCTGTTGGAAATCTTGAGTACAAAGCGGTTAGTGAGCGTACTGGAGTTTATGCTGAAACATCTGTGATAGATAAAGCTCATTTTGAGTTTTCAGACATGGAAAAAATGGTTGTAGCCGCAGAAAATTTATATGGCGATTACGATTGGGATCAGTTTGATGTGATCGTCTTACCTCCTAGCTTTCCATTTGGAGGTATGGAAAATCCGCGTTTAACCTTTGCCACACCAACAGTTATTGCAGGTGATAAAAGTTTAACCTCATTAATTGCTCATGAACTTGCACATTCGTGGTCTGGAAATTTAGTAACCAATGCTACCTGGAATGATTTCTGGCTCAATGAAGGATTTACTGTGTATTTTGAAATTCGAATTATGGAAGCGCTCTACGGAAAAGACAGAGCAAACATGATTGCTTTGATTGGCAGACAAGATTTAGATGATGAAATTGAAAATTTTAAAGACGAACCAAACGCCACAAAACTGAAGCTGGATTTAGCAGGTAAAAATCCTGATGATGGTATGAATAGCATTGCCTATGATAAAGGATACTTGTTTTTGAGAACCTTAGAAGAAACTGTAGGTCGTGATAAATTTGACGCCTTTTTAAAAGAATACTTCAGAACACATGCGTTTTCGACCATTACAACCGAAAGCTTTATTGAATATCTAAATACAAATCTTTTAGACCCAAATAACGTTACTTTTAATACTGAAGAATGGATTTACGAACCAGGAATTCCTTCAAATCAAGCAACCATTAGTTCAGATAAATTTGAAAATGCTGAAAAAGCTTTACAGCAATTTTTAGCCAGTGACACTATTGATACTTCCATAACAAAAGACTGGACGACTTTAGAGTGGGTTCACTTTATTAGAAATTTCCCTGATACTATGACTACTGAAGATATGGCTCGTTTAGACAATGCGTTTGATTTAAGTAATGCTACCAATTCACATATTGCTATGGTTTGGTTTGAACAAGCCATAAACAATGATTATCATGGCAACAACGTAGACAAAAACATTGAAGACTTTTTGATTAGAGTTGGTAGACGCTGGTATGTGAACACATTATTCAAAGCATTTAAAAACAATGACAAAGTAGATGAAGCCTTAGCCATTTATGAAAAATCACGAGAAAACTATCACTCGGTTACTGCTAATACAATAGATGAACTGTTAGGTTTTGATAAGGAATAGAATTTGAGATTGAACATACAATGAGATTTTAATTTGTTTTATTTTTTTAACTTAGGTCAATACAGCCAAACATTTTAATTGAAACTTTAAGCCATGAAAACAACACCAGAACATAACGCACGAATTGCCAAAATGACCTTTGGATCCGTATATCCACATTACGTGACTAAGGTTGAAAAGAAAGGACGAACCAAAGAAGAACTTCATCAGGTTATTGAATGGCTAACTGGTTTTGACGACAAACAACTGGAGCAATTCATTGATGAAAAAATTACGTTTCAGACGTTCTTTGAAAAGGCAACACTTCACCCTAATGCGGATTTGATTAAAGGCGTTATTTGTGGTTATCGTATAGAAGACATTGAAAACAAGCTGACACGAGAAGTAAGGTATTTAGATAAATTAGTGGATGAATTAGCAAAAGGAAGAAAGATGGAAAAAATACTTAGACAATAATTGCAGGCATGAAATTAACTGAAAAACTACTTGGAGCCTTAATTATCATTTTAATGGTGACTCGTTTAATTGTTGCTTTTCCTTACTCGTCAATAGCAATTACCTTATCCATGCTATTGTTAACTATGCTCTATTTTTGGTTCAGTTTTGCACTGCTTAATAATATCAGATTAAGATCTGTGTTCAAAAGTGACGCTTACAAAGGTATAAGCGGATTACGATTAACAGGAACCATTTTAACTGGTTTTGTATTATCGTCTTTAATCATTTATGCTTTATTTAAATTTCAACGCTGGCCATATGGTAATGAAGGCTTGTTAATCTCTCTTTACGGAATTGCAATCGTTGCCGTTGTGGCTTCAGTTAAGTATTTTACGACTAAACATACATTTTACAATGAACTCTTAACCCGACTGTTCTTAATTGGAATTGTAGGAACAGCACTTTATATGACCTCTTACGAAACACTTTTAGAAATACAACACAGAGATCATCCTGATTATGTTGAAGCAGAAAAAAATTCGATGAGAGATCCTCAAAATAGAGAACTGCAGCAAAAAGCGCTTGAAGAACGACAAAAAATGGATATGGATCACAGAGAAACGGATTAGCTAATTTTTATTAATTTCGTAATTATAACTAAACTATTTTCCTATTGAAAACAATCATAAACACACCCAAAGCTCCTGCTCCAATTGGTCCTTATAACCAAGCTATACTGACAGGCAACACTTTATATACTTCAGGACAAATTGCTTTAAGTGTAGAGACTGGAGAGCTTGTAATGGATTCTATTCAGGCTGAAACGAAACAAGTTATGGAGAACCTAAAAGTGGTCTTGGAAGCGGCTGAAATGACCTTTGAAAATGTGATTAAAACATCAATTTTTATTAGTGATATGCATAACTTCTCACAAATCAATGAAGTGTACTCGCAATATTTTGATGCTAACTCTGCTCCTGCTCGTGAAACTGTGGAAGTCGCTAATCTTCCGAAGTTCGTCAATGTTGAAATTAGCATGATTGCGGTTAAATAACACTACTTTATTTTGACAAAGGCTTTAAGATTATCAAAAAAAGAACTCAAAGAATTTCTTGATGCTAAAGTCGACCAATACAATCATCCGAGATTTATTGAAAGTGATCCCATACAAATACCTCATCAATATTCTAAAAAAGAAGATATAGAAATTGCCGGATTTCTAACAGCAACTATCGCCTGGGGAAATCGGAAAAGCATCATCAATAACGCTCATAAAATGATGCAACTTTTAGAGCAATCACCATATGATTTTGTTATGAATCATCAAGAATCCGATTTAGAGAAACTAACTAATTTTGTACATCGCACTTTCAATGGTGATGATTTTATTCAGTTTATTAGAAGCCTGAATCATATTTATAAACATCACAACGGATTAGAAGCTGTGTTTTCATCAGGCATTGAAAATCAATCCCTTCAGCATGCCATTCATAAATTCAAAACCCTTTTTTTTGAAATTGATCATCTGCCAAGAACTCAAAAACACGTGAGTGACCCTTTAAAAAATTCAGCAGCAAAACGCATTAACATGTATTTGCGATGGATGGTAAGACAAGATCAAAAAGGTGTCGATTTTGGTATTTGGAAAAACATCAGTCCATCACTTTTATCTTGTCCATTGGACGTCCATTCAGGTAATGTAGCACGTCAATTAGGTTTACTTAAGCGCAAACAAAATGATGGCAAAGCACTCTCTGAATTAGACAGTGCTTTGCGAACATTAGATCCTTATGATCCTGTTAAATATGATTTTGCCTTATTTGGCTTAGGTGTTTTTGAAGGGTTTTAAAAACAGACAACTATGGTTTACTTTTTTCGCCAGATGCCTCAGAGTTTGAAGCATTGCTTAACCAAGCTTTTCGTAAATCAATTTGAGCTTGAGTTGCATTTTTTTCTTCTACAATATCAGTTATTGTAGTGTAAGCTTGCGTCAATGTTGTATTAATAAGGATGTCTTTACCATTTCTATCTAAAACAACAGAAACATCATCTCCAATTTTTGCACTATACAATTTAATTAGGATAGCTCTGGCGTTCTCTAAATTAACTTCCATCCCATTTACTGATTTAATAACATCATTTTCTAATGCACCATTTTCTGCCCAAAAACTATTTTCACTCACATTAGAAGAGAAAAATAAGATTCCTTTCTCTTGATCTGCCTCAAAAACTGATCCCTTACCTGACTGAACAAATCCGGTTTCTACTTTAGATTCTTCAAACGTTAATCCGACTTTTTCCAGAAAAGCACCATAATCAATTGGTATCCCTTCTACGATATGCGTATTTAAAAATTCGCCAATAGCCGGATACGTCATTTTTGTTATTTCCTCAATAAGCGTCTCATCTTCAAATGGTTTTTCAACGCCATATTTATTGGATAACTCTTTCATTAAGCTAAGCATACTTCTATTACCATTACTTTCTTCACGCAACAAAATATCCATACACATGCCTATCAAAGCTCCTTTCTGATAAACATTTCCGTAATTCTCCTTATAAGGTGTATCTAAAACATGTTCGCTCATTTCAGTAAAACTCATGGCATCATCATAGTAAGCTATCGATCTTAACATCTGAGAATTTATCTCATTGTAATATTCTTCATGAGTTACCAAACCTTCATACACCTGGAAATGCTGAGCAAAATATTCAGTGACACCTTCATACATCCATAAATGCTTAGAGAATGTAGGCTGATTGTAATCAAAATAATGCACATCTTCAGAATGTACTGTTAGCGGTGTTACAATGTGAAAAAACTCATGAGCAATAACATCTGTAATCGATTTTGCTAAACGTTCTTTAGTACTGTTTTCGCTTAAAACTGCAACAGTAGAGGTGTGATGCTCTAAAGCACCCAGACCTTTTGGCTGACCTTGTCCTCTATCTGTCAAATACAAATAAATATCATATCGTGATGTTGTATTTATATCACCCAAATAAGCTTTTTGAGCTTTCATCATTTTAAAAACAGTTTCTTTTAAAGTAGATGCTTTATGCTTTTTATTTGGCGAATACACACTCAACACGATTTTAATATCATCAACCATAAACTCTTCAACATCTAAGTTTCCATACATCATTGGATTATCAGTAATATCAAAGTATCGAGGTGCAAAGTAGCTGGTAGTAATTTTAGTGCCATCAGAACTCGATTTTATATTCGTGTTTTGAAGCGCAGATGTACGCTCAAATTTTGCAGGAGCTGTAACATCTAAAGTATATTGAGCATTTTTAAGTGAGTCAAAATAACCAATGAATCCATGTAAGTTTAAGACATAATTTTCTGGAGAAATATTTGTTCCACCAGGAGAAAAAGGAACATCTTCAGCGATGCCACCTGAAATTTCTAAATCATACGTATCATTAACATAGTACTCTAATTTATCTAATCCTGTTGCGTTAGTAATTTGCCAGGTATTGTCGTCGAGCTTCGATGTAGGTAAACTATTTCCGTTATAATCTAACGCCTTAAAGTCGTCAATATATTTACCAAAATTATCAACAGAATAACTTCCCTGAATAATTCTAGGCAATCTGTAAATAACGGTATCTGAAGTAATTCGACCTGGATTGATGGTCACTGGAGCTTTGTCATCTACAATTTGCGTCAGGTCTATTGTTGTTGCTATCGGAAGAGCAGTTGCTAAATCGTTACTTGTGTTTTTTGGAGAGCCGCAAGCAAAAAGCAAAAGACTCAATAAAGTAGCAGAAATGAGGTGTTTCATAACATTTTTATTTTTTTAGACGCACAAAATTACAATAGGTTACACTTAATTTAGTAAAGGTTTTGTTAAAATAGAAGTTGTATTTTAGCTTTATGCCTAAACCACTGATTAGTATACTTACACCTTTTAAAAACACGTCTGAGTTCTTACCAGAATGTTTGAATTCTATACTTCAACAAACGTATGAGCATTGGGAATTATTGATAGTTGATGATCACTCTACGGATCATAGCTATGCTATAGTTAATGAATTTGCACAAAAAGATCCTCGGATTAAATTGTTTAAAAATTCAGGATCTGGAATCATAAATGCCTTACGCTTAAGTTTTGAAGAATGTTCTGGAACTTATATCACTCGTATGGATAGTGACGATATTATGCATCCTAAGAAATTAGAATTCATGCTGAATGATTTACAAAAACATGGCAGAAAACACATTGCTTTAGGCTTAGTAAAATACTTTAGTGAAACTGGTATTGGTGATGGTTATGCTAAATACGAATCCTGGTTAAATGACTTAACTTCAAAAGGCAATAACTATAACGAAATTTACAAAGAATGTGTGATTCCCTCTCCATGCTGGATGATACATAAAGAAGATTTAAAAGCATGTAAAGCCTTTTATCCAAATCGCTATCCAGAAGATTACGATTTGACGTTCAGATTTTATAAAAACAATATCAAATGTATTCCTTGTAATAAAATCTTGCACTACTGGAGAGATTACAGTACAAGAGCATCACGAACAGATAGCAACTACGCTGAAAACCATTTTCTGGAACTAAAACTATTCTACTTTTTAAAACTTAATTACAATGACTCCAGACCGCTCGTGATTTGGGGAGCAGGACAAAAAGGAAAAACTATAGCTAAACTTTTACAGAAAAATAATATCAGTTTTATATGGATTTGTGACAATCCGAAAAAAATAGGCAAACATATTTATGACGTTGAATTACACAATTTTGAATATTTAAAATCACTTCAAAATCCGCAAAGTATTATCACTGTCGCTAATTCAAAAGAACAAAAAGTGATCAAATCATATTTTAAATCTATTGAAATGCAACCTATGAACGATTACTTTTTCTTTTGTTAATTAAAAGTAACGTTTTCATAATATAGTATTATGGATTAATCATTTAATTTGCATCCCATTTGAAAGCAATGAAAACAAATTTTCCGATTCTTATTATTTTATGTTTTTTTTTGTCAATCAACCTTATAGAGGCAATAAACATATCTGATTCTTCTTCTAATTACTGTCCTGCACCTGTTGTTTCAGGGTTTTCTCCTTCAACAGGACCAGAAAACACGTTAATTACAATAACAGGTACTAATTTTTTGGATGTTGCATTTGTGCAAATGGAAGGTGTTAATCTTAATTTTACAATCATTAATGATAATGAAATTATAGTTTTTGCTCCTGCAGTATTATCAGCAGCATCTCAGTTAATTCTTATAAGCTCAGGAGGATGTACTGGAGCATCAACTAATACATTTACACTAATTGAATCTGATTGTAATTCGACTAGTAATGACGAAATTTATATTTCTGAAGTTTATGATTCAGATGGAGGAAGTTATGGCGTTATCGAGCTATACAATCCGACAAGTAATGTGATTGTCTTAGATGGTGTCTATCAAATTGACCGTTATGGTGATATAGGAAACGCCACTCCAAGCTATACAATTCCTTTATCTGGTTCTATAGGTCCCTTTGACTCCTTTATTATTCAATTAGGAAGTAATGGTAATGTGTGTTCCGGATTGGCTTCAGATTTAGATCTTGGTGCTGGAATCAATGCGAACGATGAAATAGTACTTCTTAAAAATGCTATTCAAATTGATGTTTTACATACAGATGTCAACATTGGCTATACGTACATAAGAAATTCTGATGCAGCTGCACCTTCAGCCACATTTGATTTTAGTGAATGGATGTTTTCTGATACTGAAAATTGCTCCGACTTAGGAATGCATTCTGAAGACCCAGTTACCACACCAGTGCTAACACAACCTGTTTCTCTAACTATTTGCGAAAATGACAGTACAAGTTTTACGGTATCAGTTGATACAGGAACTTACTCCTACCAATGGAAAGTTCTGGATGCACCGGGAAACTGGATTAATGTTGTTGATAACGCTAACTATTCCGGAGCAACTACAAATACATTAAGTATAAATAATGTTCCTGTCAGCTTTGATAACAATCAATATTATTGTGAGATAACATCTACCGATTGTGACTTATTGAGTATTGCTGTTCAGCTACAAGTTCTTTCTGCAGAAGTTGACACTATTACTGATCAAAATCTTTGCGACAGTTATACGCTTCCTAATTTAACAAATGGTGATTACTTCACAGGAACTAATGGTACAGGAACTCCTTTATTTGCTGGAGATATAATTTCAACATCACAAATTATATATATTTTTAGCAGTGCTGGAACCTGTTCGAATGAATCAAATTTTACAGTAACAATTACCGAATCACCTGCTGTTGACACGTTAGCAAACCAAACAGTTTGTACAGAGTATACATTACCTGCGCTTACCAATGGGAATTATTTTACTGGAGCTAATGGTACAGGAATTCCTTTATTTGCTGGTGATATTATTTCAACTACACAAACGATTTTCATTTACAACGAAGTAAATACATCTACATTGAGCTGCTCAAGCGAATCCAGTTTTACAGTAACCGTTTCAGGAACTCCTCCTGTGGATACCATTGCTGATGAAACGGTTTGTACAGAGTATACATTACCTGCTTTAACTAACGGAAACTATTTCACGGGAACAAATGGAACTGGGACACAACTTAATGCTGGTGATGTGATTTCAACAACACAAACGATTTATATCTACAATGAAGTCGGAACGGCTCCTGATACCTGTTCTAACGAATCCAGTTTTACAGTAACTGTTTCCGGAACACCTTTAATTGATACCATTGCTGATCAAACAGTTTGTACAGAGTATACCTTACCTGCTCTAACTAACGGAAATTATTTCACTGGAACTAATGGTACTGGAACTGCTTTATTTACTGGTGATGTTATTTCAACAACACAAACGATTTTTATTTATAATGAAGTCGGAACTGCGCCTGATACCTGCTCCAATGAATCCAGTTTTACAGTAACTATTTCAGGAACACCTATGGTTGATACCATTGCTGATCAAACGGTTTGTATTGATTATACCTTACCTGCTTTAACTAATGGAAACTATTTCACTGGAACAAATGGAACTGGCACACAACTCAATGCTGGTGATGTCATTTCAACTACACAAACGATTTTTATTTACAATGAAATCGGAACTGCGCCTGATATCTGTTCTAACGAATCCAGTTTTACAGTCACTGTTTCAGGAACACCTTTAGTTGATAGCATTGCTAATCAAACAGTTTGTACAGATTACACTTTGCCTGCTTTAACCAACGGAAATTATTTTACGGCTTCGGGTGGAACTGGCACACAACTCAATCCTGGTGATGTCATTTCTTCAACACAAATGATTTTTATTTACAATGAAATCGGAACTGCGCCTGATACCTGTTCTAACGAATCCAGTTTTACAGTAACTGTTTCAGGAACACCTTCAGTTGATACCATTGCTGATCAAACGGTTTGTACAGAGTATATATTACCTACTCTAACTAACGGAAACTATTTCACTGGAACAAATGGAACTGGCACACAACTCAATGCTGGTGATGTCATTTCAACTACACAAACGATTTTTATTTACAATGAAATCGGAACTGCGCCTGATATCTGTTCTAACGAATCCAGTTTTACAGTAACTGTAGGTTCTTCAGTTGATTTTAACCTTTCTGAAGTTAATATTGAAATCATCAACAAAACTTTAGTAGTTAATATGAATAACCCAATGCTAAGTTTTGAGTATTCTTTAAATGGTTTAGATTTTCAGACTGATAATACATTTACAAATTTACCTGTTGGATTTTATACCTTATATGTCAGAGAAATTAATGGTTGTCTCATAAAGACTTTGACTTTTGAAATCAGCTTAGATTTATACATCCCAAGTTTTCTAACACCAAATGGAGATGGTTTTCATGACACATGGAAAATCATTGATAGAAATAATAACGTAAAAGATGTTTTTATTTTTGATCGCTATGGAAAACTTCTAAAGCATATTCTGGGTACTGAAGCTGCATGGAACGGAACCTATAATGGAAAAACTCTTGAAACCAATGATTATTGGTACATTATTAATTTAAGAACAGGACAAGCATTAAAAGGTCATTTTACATTGAAGCGATAGTTCCTTTTACATTTAAGTTTTACGTAACTTTGTAATATGCGTTTCAAAGTACAATCCGAATTCAAACCTACAGGTGATCAACCTCAGGCCATTCAGCAATTAGTTGATGGCATAAAATCCAATGAAAAATACCAGACTTTACTTGGAGTCACTGGTTCTGGTAAAACATTTACAGTTGCGAACGTGATAGAAGACGTTCAGAAACCAACGCTTGTTTTAGCACATAATAAAACCTTAGCAGCACAGCTCTATTCTGAATTTAAACAGTTTTTTCCTGAAAATGCTGTGGAATATTTTGTGTCGTATTATGATTATTACCAGCCTGAAGCTTACATTCCTGTTTCCGGTGTTTACATTGAAAAGGATTTATCCATCAACGAAGAAATTGAGAAGATGCGTCTGAGTACAACCTCTTCCCTATTATCTGGTCGTCGCGATGTGATTGTTGTTGCTTCGGTTTCCTGTTTATACGGTATTGGAAACCCTGTAGAGTTTCAAAAGAATGTCATTTCATTAGAAGTTAATCAGGAAATTTCCAGAACCGAATTACTGCATCGATTAGTACAAAGTTTGTATTCAAGAACTGAAGCCGATTTTAATCATGGAAATTTCAGAATAAAAGGTGATACTGTGGATGTGTTTCCAAGTTATGCAGATGATGCCTTTCGAATTCACTTTTTTGGTGATGAAATCGAGGACATCGAACAGTTCAATATTCAAACCAATGAAGTTATTGAACATTATGACCGATTGAATATTTATCCTGCCAATATGTTTGTGACATCTCCTGACGTGTTGCAAGGAGCCATTCGGGAAATTCAGGATGATCTGGTAAAACAGCATGATTATTTTAAAGAGATAGGAAAACATTTAGAAGCGAAACGATTAAAAGAACGTACCGAATTTGATTTGGAAATGATTCGTGAGCTAGGCTATTGTTCAGGAATTGAAAACTATTCCAGGTATTTAGATGGCAGACAACCAGGAACACGACCATTTTGCTTGCTGGATTATTTTCCTGATGATTTTTTAATGGTCGTTGATGAAAGTCACGTGACGATTTCACAAGTGCATGCCATGTATGGAGGTGATAGAAGTCGGAAAGAAAATCTCGTGGAATACGGTTTCAGATTACCAGCTGCTATGGATAACAGACCTTTAAAATTTGAAGAATTCGAAGCTTTGCAGAATCAGGTGATTTATGTGAGCGCAACGCCAGCCGACTACGAATTGCAAAAAACAGATGGTGTGTATGTGGAGCAAGTCATCAGACCTACAGGACTACTAGATCCAGTTATTGAAGTACGTCCAAGTTTAAACCAGATTGATGATTTAATTGAAGAAATTCAGCAACGCGTTGAAAAAGATGAACGAACGCTCGTGACTACATTGACAAAACGTATGGCTGAAGAATTGACAAAATATTTAGATCGCATTCAAATCCGTTGTCGCTACATTCACAGTGATGTTGATACCTTAGAAAGAGTAGAGATTATGCAGGATTTACGTAAAGGCTTATTTGATGTTCTGGTTGGTGTTAACTTACTTCGTGAAGGTTTAGATTTACCTGAAGTGTCCTTAGTTGCAATTATTGACGCAGATAAGGAAGGCTTTTTAAGATCAACACGATCTCTAACACAAACTGTTGGTAGAGCTGCCCGACATCTTAATGGAAAAGCCATTATGTATGCGGATAAAATCACAAACAGCATGCAAAAAACAATTGATGAAACCGAATACAGACGCGAAAAGCAAATCGCTTATAATACCAAACACAATCTGGTTCCTAAAGCTTTAAACAAGAGTTTAGACAATGCACTGACAAAAAATTCGGTGAGTACGTATAGCTATGAACTGGAAGCAGCTCGAGCAGCCGAACCAGAAAGTGAATACCTATCTAAAAGTGAGTTAGAAAAGAAAATTCGCGAAAAGCGTAAACTCATGGAACAAGCTGCAAAAGCTTTAGATTTTATAATAGCTGCCCAGCTTCGTGATGAAATTAAAAGCTATCAAAGTAAATTAGAAAAAGTAAATCGCTCTTAAATATGAAAGCAGATGATCCATTGATAGAAGTACAGCAAAAATTTAAACAGTCTGTTGAAGATGTTTGGCAAGCTATAACTAATGTACATGAAATGAGACAATGGTTCTTTGATAACATTCCGGATTTTAAAGCTTCAGTAGGATTTAAAACCAGATTTGATGTCACGTCTGAAGATCGTGTATTTCCACATGAATGGGAAGTGACTGAAGTTATTCCAAATAAAAAGATTGTTTGTCAATGGACTTATGAAGGTTACCAAGGAAATTCGTATGTAACATTTCATTTATCTGAAGTAGATAACCAAACACAATTAACCGTATCGACTAAAGTCACAGAAGATTTTCCTGATGACATCCCAGAATTTAAGAGAGAAAGCTGTATTGCTGGCTGGAACTATTTTATAAAAGATAGATTGGTAGATTATTTAAAACAATAGCGTTTAAATAAACCTAGCTCTTTCAAATACTGCCTACGCCTACTAGTTATACTGAACCTTAAAAATATCGATTAAGAAATCTGGTGGTACCACTTTATTCGGAAAACTTTCCATTAAATCAAGAACTCTATTTATAGACTCATGACTCAAGCCCATTCTAAGTCCGAAATTATGAAGTTTCACCAGTTCTTTAGTACTAATTTCGTGATCAAGATTCATTAATAAGACTAATCTATGAAATTGGACGATGCGTTCACTATGCGATTTAAGATGCACATACGTTACAGGATGCTCAATTAAGTAGTCAAAATCTTCTTTTGAAATCTCCAGTTGTTTAGCCACTCCGAAAAGGAATCTGTATTCAATGGATTTTATATTTTCATTTGTCTGTGCGAAGGCGATCATCTCTGAAAGCAAGCTCAATTTTTCAACGCGATTTATCATGACGAGGGATTATGATTTTTAGTTTTTTAAAGTTAATAAGAATCGTTTGCCGTAAACCTTGATAAATTGTAGCTTATCGAAAAATTATTTGCTTTTCATCGGTTTTTTCCTACTTTCATACAATAAACA
>JAAEZL010000083.1 GCA_018222875.1 Algicola sp. | reverse complement strand
TTGGCTCTTCCTTTTCGTACTAATTGTGAAATTGTTGGCATATATTTCTATATAATTATTATTTAACCCTCTACTTTGAGGGCTGCAAAGGTAGAAATAAATATCAATTTTTCAAATGCAAAGCCATTAATTTTCAATTTATTTTACCCCTTCCATATTTTTACTTGCAAATTTGCGTTAGTTTTGAAAAATAATCCAATACATGCCTGATTCATTTCGTATTTATTTACTTCTCCTAAGTGGACTATTTTTTGTGCAAATTCATTCACAAAATTTAGAACTGAAGGTTATTGGAAATGATGCAAATGAATCTAAAGTGATAGATTCATTAGATTATAAAACCTCCTTTAAAGATTTCAATTCCATAAGAAAGGAAGTCGATTCGCTTTCAAAACGATTGGTATCTATTGGCTATATAAATAGCAAGCTAGTTGAACTCAAAAAACAGAATGATTCTTTGTTTCAGGCTACCTTCAGTTTACAAACACAATTTAAGTCCATTACGATACACCACAATGGATTGATTGAAAAAAACATTTTAAAACTAAGTGCTGTTACATCTGAAGGCAATTCATTTACGATTCCTATTTCGCAACTAGAAAAAACTCTTAAATTCATTAATGCTGAAATTGCTAATCGTGGCAATCCGTTTTCCACACTTCAACTCATAGATATCAAACAGGACAGTGAGACACATCTTTCAGCAAACTTAAAACTATCTCAACCTACAGAACGAACCATAGATAAAATCATTATCAAAGGCTATGAAAAGTTTCCAATGTCATTTGTTAAACGTTATATGAAAATAAAAATCGGACAACGTTTTAATCTGGCACGTATTAAAGAAAAAACGTCTGAACTTAATGATTTGCGTTTCGCTAATCAGATTAAAGATCCCGAAGTTTTATTTACGAGAGACTCTACCATATTATATATGTATATTGAAAAAACCAAAAGCAATGCATTTGACGGGTTTTTAGGTTTTGGCACAAATGAAGATACCAATAAAATTGAATTTGACGGCTACCTCAATTTAAGCCTAACTAACAATCTTAATTATGGAGAAACGTTAAAATTACTATATAAAAGTGATGAAAATGATCAGCAAACGTTTGATGGCAACATCGAAATGCCATACATGTTTGGCTCTCCTCTTGGTGTTGAACTCAATCTTAACCTATTTAGAAAAGACTCTACGTTTGTAACAGCAAGGCAATCTGCAAAACTCAATTATCAGATTAACTCCAATCACCTCATTGGCATTGGTATAAGTGGCGTAAGGTCTTCCGATTTATTAGATACTGAAATATCTTCCGTTAATGATTTTAATTCAAGTTATTACTTTACAAATTACGTATATACCAAACGTCAAAACTATGATTTCCTATTTCCAGTTAATTTCCTGTTTGATATTACTGCCGGATTTGGAAGCAGGACATTTGACGACACTGATGAGGATCAGACCAAGTTTGCATTAAATACCTATAAAATTTTTAATCTTAACGACAGAAATAGTGTTTACATAAGAGGTAGTGGTCAAGTCATAGATTCTGATACATTTCTTGAAAATGAACTTCCTAGATTTGGAGGTATAAATTCTATTCGTGGTTTTGAAGAAAACAGCTTGTTTGCAAATTTATTTGGTGTGATAAATACAGAATATCGCTATCGTCTTAATCGTGATATTTATGTTCACTCTGTCATTGATGTTGCCTATTTTGAAGACAAAATAAGTGAGCAGAAAGGTAAATTATTCGTTTTTGGTTTCGGATTTGGTTTCCTTAGTAAGGCTGGATTATTCCGTTTTAATTACACAAGTGGAAAAACAGAAAACCAACGTTTCAAATTATCGGATTCTAAAGTGCATATAAGTCTAACAGCTACTTTTTAAAAACAATTAATACTTCTAATTCTTGAAATCGGCTTTAAGAAATGGTCTTTTTTTTTACCTTTAGGCATTGAAAAAGAAAACTAACGTTTAAAGTTAAATTGGTGTTTTCAAAATCAGGATTATATATCTGGTTTGATGACAACGTATTTAATGACTAATATTACACTTATGACTATTAAAAAAATTACGTGTCTCCTTATATGTATTGTTCTACATTCTGAACTAATATCGCAAAATACAGTTGGTGTTATTTCATACAATCCCACAGATACCTACAATGGCTTAACGCTATTTACATCTCAAACTGAAACTTACCTCATAAATAGTTGTGGTGAGGTTGTTAATCAATGGTCAAGCGCATATTCTTCAGGACACGCTGTGTATCTGCTTGAAGATGGCTCTTTATTGCGAGCTGGCAAAGTTGGAAATACAACTATAACCTTTGGTGGCACTGGTGGTATTATTGAAAAATTCGATTGGGAAGGCAATATAACCTGGAGTTACACCATATCCAGTGACACCACGTTACAACATCATGATATTTTCCCTATGCCAAACGGAAATATTCTCGTACTTGCTGTTACTGTAATGTCTAATGCCGAAGCTATACAAGCTGGACGTGATCCAGGTTTGCTTACAGATGGCGAGCTCTACAATGAACAAATTATTGAGATTGAACCCGTTGGTGTTGATCAGGCAAACATTGTTTGGGAATGGAATATTAACGACCATTTAATTCAGGATTTTGATGCTACAAAAGACAATTTTGGTGTCGTTGAAGATAATCCACAATTACTTGACATTAATTTTGTAAATGGTTTAAGTGGAGGTAATAACTGGCTTCATATCAATTCTATTCAATACAATAGTGATCTCGATCAAATTGTAATGAGTACGCGACACTTATGTGAAATTTACATTATTGACCATTCAACGACTACTGCTGAAGCTGCTGGCAGTACTGGTGGAATTTACAACAAAGGTGGTGACTTTTTATATCGATGGGGAAATCCTCAATCTTACAGACAAGGTACAACTAATGACCAATTGCTTTTTGGACAACATTATCCACATTGGATTCCTGATGGCCTTCCAAATGCAGGTCAGCTTATTTTATTTAATAATGGCTTTTTAAGAACACCTAGTTTTTCTGAAATATTTATCCTGACACCTCCAGTTACTGCTCCTGGTGTCTATGAATATGTTCCTGATACAGCTTATGGACCAGCGACTACAGATTACACCTATACAAACCCAAATGATCCTGTGAATTTCTTTTCAAGAATACTATCCAGTGCGCAAGTACTTCCTAATGGAAACATCTTGATTTGCGATGGTGATTCAGGCTATTTCTTTGAAATTGATGCTAACGAAAATATCGTATGGGAATACATCAATCCGACGGGCTCTGCTGGAATTATGTCACAAGGTGATGATCCTGAAGGTGTTCCAAACACAGCATTCAGAGCTACTAAATATAACTTAAATGATCCCGTTTTTACAGGCAGAGATTTAACACCTGGAAATCCTATTGAATTAAACTCAGAAAATAATGCGCCTTGTGATGTCTTAAGTACTAATGAATTTACGTTTCAAAATCTCATTGTTTATCCAAATCCTGCAACAAATATCATTAATGTAAACTCAACAAAGCCAATTAATAAAATTGAGATCTATAATAATCTTGGTGCACTAATGAATCAAGTCTTTGATGCCAATAACATAAATATATCTGACTATGATTCTGGGATTTACTTTTTACGAATTTCTTCGGAAACGAGGTCGGTTACCAAAAAAATTATCAAACATTAATTTATAAACGCCTCTTTAAAAGACCATCTTTTATAGGTGGTTTTTTTATACCTTTGACCTATGGAAAAAGAGACAACAATTTTTGGTATTCGCGCCATAATAGAAGCCGTTAAATCTGAAGAAAACATTGATAAGGTTTTTTTACAAAAGGGCTTACAAGGTGATTTGTTTTCTGAACTGGAGGACTTACTAAGAAAAGAACGTCTCAACATTTCTTATGTACCTGTTGAAAAACTAAACAGACTTTCTAAACAAAACCATCAAGGTGCCATTGCACAAATAGCTCCAATTAGCTTTTATACGCTCGAAAATTTAGTAGAATCTGTTCTGGAATCTGATAAAACGCCTCTCTTTCTTTTGCTCGACCAATTAAGTGATGTAAGAAATTTTGGAGCTATTATAAGAACTGCTGAATGCACAGGAGTTTCAGGAATTATCATTCAGAAAAAAGGTGGTGCTCCTGTAAATGGTGATACTATTAAAACGAGTGCTGGAGCCATCTTTAAAATTCCGATTTGTAAGGTTGATCACATAAAGGATGCTGTGTTTTACATGCAAGCGTCTGGAGTTAAAGTCATTGCAGCCACTGAAAAAGCAGAAAATACTATTTATGATGTATCTTTTAAAGAACCTTGTGCTATTGTAATGGGTTCTGAAGGAAAAGGGATTAACCCTTCCGTGTTGAAGGTTGCAGACGACCAGGCTAAACTTCCTATTTTAGGAGAAATTGAGTCTTTGAATGTTTCTGTTGCTTGTGGTGCTTTCCTTTACGAGGCTGTTAGACAAAGAATGAAGTAATCAGTTACAGTTCTTATTCTTCGCTTTTCTTGAAAGTATAAGTGACATTCAATTTATTTTCTTCGGAAGGTAACTCCTCCTCTATTTCTGGTTCCAGATTTTCGATAAAGTTTCCGTTTTCATCAAAATGCTTTAAAAACGGATCATCGTCTTCGTTATAATCTGGCTGCTGCCAAACATAGCGTTCAGGTTTTGCAACCGATTTTCTGAAAATGACAGCAAACAACAAACCTGATATGAGTCCACCTAAATGCCCTTCCCATGACATCCCTTCTTTTACAGGAAACACGTACCAGATCATACTTCCGTAGAGAAAAATAATCATTAGTGACAAAGCAATCAATCTGTAATGTTTCGCAAAAACACCTTTAAAGAAAATGAAACTCACCAACACATACACCAATCCGCTGGCTCCAATATGGTTTGATGGTCTTCCGATGAGCCAGGTAATTAATCCTGAGAGTAAAATGCCGTAGAGAATAACTTTCCAGGATATTTTCCGATAGAAATAAAATAACGCAACCGATAAAATAAAAAGCGGAATACTATTATGGTATAAATGCTGAATATCGGCATGAATAAACGGACTGAAAACGATACCACTCAAGCCTTCCAACTTTTGAGGATACACGCCAAATGTTTTAATAGCAGGAAAAAACCGCACTTGCAGCCAGAAGACAATCCAGATGAAGAGTACGAAAAACACAGGATATGCAACGACTCCTGTGGAATATCTAAACTGTTGTTGGTTGTGACTCATCTTCAAATTTAGAATTTAAATAGCAAATTACTCTCCATTTATTAAAACTATGAAATATTGTCACATTCATTTTTGTAATTTTACACTATGAACGAACCATTAGCAGAACGATTACGACCGAAAACGCTTGACGATTATTTGAGTCAGTCGCATTTGGTTGGCAAAACTGGCGTTTTAACGCAGCAATTACAACATGGTGTGATAGCTTCTATGATTTTTTGGGGACCACCTGGAACCGGAAAAACAACACTTGCTACTATTATTGCCAACGAATCTAACAGACCGTTTTACACGTTGAGTGCTATAAATTCGGGCGTTAAAGATATTAGAGATGTTATTGATAAAGCCAAACAAAGTGGAGGTTTGTTTACGACTAAAAACCCTATATTATTTATTGATGAAATTCATCGATTTAGCAAATCTCAACAGGATTCTTTATTGCAGGCTGTTGAAAAAGGTTGGGTAACTCTCATTGGTGCCACGACTGAAAATCCGAGTTTTGAAGTGATTCCTGCGCTACTTTCGAGGTGTCAGGTTTATGTATTGAATGCGTTTGACAAATCAGATCTGGAAGCCCTTTTAAAGCGAGCAATTAAAGAAGACGAATTACTTTCAAAACGTTCTATAAAATTAAAAGAAACTGAAGCCTTATTAAGACTTTCTGGTGGTGATGCTCGAAAATTACTAAATGTTTTTGAACTGATAGTCACCTCTTATGATACTGAAGAAACCATTGTAATTACTAATGACATCGTTTCAGAGAAAGTTCAAAATAATACGGTTCGTTATGATAAAACTGGTGAACAACATTACGATATCATTTCGGCTTTTATAAAATCGATTCGAGGTAGTGACCCAAATGCTGCCGTTTACTGGTTAGCACGAATGATTGAAGGTGGTGAAGATGTGAAGTTTATTGCTAGACGTTTACTCATTTTAGCGAGTGAAGATATTGGAAATGCAAATCCGACAGCATTGGTAATTGCAAACAATACCTTTCAGGCTGTTTCAATCATTGGCAACCCAGAATCTCGTATTATTTTAAGTCAGTGTGCGACCTATTTAGCAACTTCTCCAAAAAGTAATGCTGCATATGAAGCTATAGGTAAAGCTCAAAACCTTGTTAGAGAAACAGGTGATTTATCTGTGCCGCTTTCTATTAGAAATGCACCAACAAAATTGATGAAAGAGTTAGGTTATGGCGACGATTATAAATATGCGCACAGCTATGACAACAATTTTGCCAATCAGGAGTTTTTACCTGATGCCATCAAAAACACTACGCTTTATAATCCTGGAAATAATGCCAGAGAAAATGCACAACGTGAATTCTTGAAGCTACGCTGGAAAGACAAATACAATTATTAAAACTTAATATTTAGAGTTTCTAGTGATGTTGTTTCACCATCATTTTTTGACAAGTACCAAAATCCATCTTCTTCATAAACAATTGCATTTTGATCCTTTACAATAAACGTGTTTGCTTTTGGTGTTTCTAAAAGAATCATAACCACTTTTGGTGTTGTATCTACTACTTGAAATCCGTTGCTTATTGGCTGAGCGAACCATATGCTAGCATCTTCAGTTAAGGTTTCAGACTGTTCTATGGTTTTGTTGTCAGATGATGTTTCTGCCACTGGAACTATGACGTTCTTTTCAACTTTTTTATCTTCTTTTAAAGCAGCTACCTCCTGTTTTAACCGTTCAATTTCTTTTTGTGCCTTTAGGGTTTCTTCATCATTTTGTGTAGTAGAAGTATCATTTATATTTGAAGATAACGCAACAATTTTTGGATCTGGTTTATAGGTATAATTATAATATTGAAACGTTTCAAAAGCATTTCTTAACGCTAAATTATAAGAAATTTTGAACTCTTTTTCTCTTGATTTGCCAACTTTTGAAGACACTACATTTTTTCCGTTACAATCTATGAGGTTAATTATCAGTTTTGTACTTAAAAAGCCTCCTCTATCCTTAATGACATCTGCTGTTAGTGCTAAACATTTATTGCTTCTCAAATCATCAGGAAATGGATCATTTTCTAAAAATGCTATATATCCATATTTGTTAAACAGAAACTTAGTTAAGGAATTAATCTGATATTGATCGACATCGCTCAAAAACTCATATTTTAAAGGAACAATGATGTATTTATAATTGTCGATGACTTCAACATTAATCTCTTCCTCTTGAGAAAAAGCGTTAAACGAAAAAAAGAAGGCTAATGAAAAAATTAAAACACAATGTTTCATATACGTTGGTTGTTTTTTATTGAATACATAACCATTAAAGATACAATTTAATATCTAACAAGCTTTTTATTTGCTTGATATGAGCATCTGGTTTATGACTGTGATAATTAAATAAAATGGCATCAAAACCAACATCTAGTGCTCCTAAAATATCAGCTTCTAAGCTATCGCCAATCATAATGCTCTCGTGAGATTTAGCATTTGCAACATTTAAAGCGTAATTAAATATAACAGGATTAGGTTTCTTTACACCAGCAATTTCTGAATTTGTAACTGTTTTAAAATATTGAGAAATCTTAGCATTATCCATCTTCCTTTGTTGGGCTTCGTCAAATCCGTTGGTAATAATGTGCAATTGATAACGCTGACTCAAATGCTCCAGAATATCGACCGTTCCTTCAAATAAATGATTAAATGTTGTAAGATACGTAATGTAATCTTCTGATAATTGATGAATAGTATCATCGGAAACTTCAAAACGAATGGCATCAAACGTATCCTTTAAACGACTGTAGCGTAAACTGGGTTTGTCTATTTTTTCATCACGATACAGTTTCCAATAGTCTAAATTAATAGGTTCATAAACCGACAAAAACTGTTTTCTGTCAATGTCTATTTGATGCAAGTTAAATATTTTATCGAACGTTAATGCTGAGTTTTTATCAAAATCCCAAAGCGTGTGATCGAGATCGAAAAATACGTGTTTTATGTTTTTAATTTTCATGTGCAGAATCTAATATCATGGTGAATAATTCTCTGAAACCTTTCCAAAGTGCATCATCGCTAAAACTGTAGTTATGAAATATTGGTGTAAACGTACCATTTACCTGTTTAATCTGAGATATAATGCGTTGTATGGCTTCCTTTTTATCAAGTTGAGACTGGTATTTTAACAAAGCAGAGTCTAAACAATGAAACGAATGAATTTGCAAAGGTGTTTGCACTTCGTAGTCTAAATCATAAAACAAAAAAGGCGTACATGTACCAGCTCTAAAGCCTAATTCTTTGATGTAACCCATTGTATAATCCTGATGGATTTCAAGTTCTACCAGATGACGATATGATTTAGGTAAGTTTAACTTTGAAAATGAATGTCGAGATGCCTGAAGCTCATAATTTACAATCGATTCCATAGAGTTCTTTTCTTTTTTCAATATGGAAATATCCTCTAAAGCAAAATACGATGCTTTTAAACCTACTTTACAATAATCGGCAACAGATTTAATCAGCGAAACAAATTCCTTTTTATTAATACTGATGTTTTTGTCATA
This sequence comes from Algicola sp., assembly GCA_018222875.1. Lineage (GTDB taxonomy): Bacteria > Bacteroidota > Bacteroidia > Flavobacteriales > Flavobacteriaceae > Psychroserpens. The sequence goes on along the minus strand of JAAEZL010000083.1, from coordinate 4,805 downwards.
GGTTGAATAGTCGCCAATTAAAAACAGAACAATAAATTTAAAATCGCAACTTTTCTGTTTGTTAATAATCCATTTGAAAGTATCATGAGGATCGCGTTTAAATCCAGTCAACACCATTGCTCTTTGATATAAGCCTCCTAATCTGAAACGAATAAGGTCATTAAAAATACCTCCAAACGTTCGTAATAACCCTTTATTTCTGAAATAGTAGGCCTTCGGAACATCAATCACTGGCTGAATCGTATAGCTTTTTTTTGGAAAACTAAAATCTTCAAATTTTTCTTCTAAAACAGCTTTAAGCTTGTAAGCCCAAATATCTACTACAGGTTGTTGTAAAAAATTATTTTTGAAGGCAATGCTTTCTGAAGCAGTAAATCGACCATAATCATCTTTTACATGAGGCAAATATTCTTCATAGCGACTTAATAAATAAAACGACGCTGCAAAAATATCAAAAGGCAAGGCGCTCTTATCACCTGTTGCAAAAAAGCATTTAGTAGTATCCCAATCCTGAACATTCACATCAATATCAGAAAGTCCCTGTTCAAAAAGCAACTCATGACTTCTAACAAAAACCTCATTACTCAACGGTTGTTTTGTGTAAGACATTTTTATGCTGTCGTGCGCAATAAAATCTTCAATAGTGGTTGTAAAGGTCACTGGAACTCCCAATATTCGGGTACACAAATGTTTAAATGTGTAACGTAATCTTGGTGTTATTTTGTGCGAATAAACGAGGAGCAATTTCGTGTTTGGTTTTTGGTAAAATTAGTATGCTTCAAACATTAAAGATAAAAACTTTATTCGTTACAAGTATTAAAATTGGCAGATTGTGTACATTTAAAAAATGACTATCAGAAATTTCACAAAAGCGATTCATCTGCAAAGCTGAAGTAACTGTTTTCTGTAATGATGAGATGATCTAAAACTTTAATATCTAAACTTTGCGCAGCTACTTTTAATTTTTGAGTTAAATGTTTGTCAGCTTCACTCGGTTTTAATGTTCCTGATGGATGATTATGTGCTAATATTAGACCTACTGCACCAACTTCTAAAGCTGTTTTGAGTGCTAAACGTACATCTACTAACGTGCCAGTAATTCCACCTTTACTTAACTGGTTTTTCTGAATGACTTTATTAGAATTGTTCAAATAGAGAATCCAGAATTCTTCATGAGGTAATTCTCCAATAATGGGTTGCATCAGCTCAAACACTGAAGCACTTGAACTAATTTTATGTTTTATAAGCGCTTCATTTCCTCGTCGTCGTCTTCCCAACTCTAAAGCTGCAGCAATAGTTATAGCTTTAGCTTCACCAATACCTTTAAAGGTCATAAACTGCTTGAGTGACAGCTTTCCTAAGGCATTCAGGTTATTATCAACATCAGCCAAAATTCGTTTGCTTAATGCCACAGCACTTTCCTCTCTATTTCCTGAACCAATGAGAATGGCAACCAGTTCTGCATCACTTAATGTGGACTTGCCTTTATCGCGAAGTTTTTCACGAGGTTGATCGTCTTGTGACCAATTTTTTATGGAAAATGATGTTAATTTCTTGGTCATGTTGTAAAGATATATTGTAACTTTCTGCTGCATAAATATATACATTATATAGAAAACATACTATATTATTATGAAATCGATTTTTACGACTGAAGCTCATAATGAAATTATGACCAGAATTGAAAAGCTAGATGAACATGCTGAAGCAAAATGGGGAAAAATGAATGTTTCTCAAATGTTGGCACATTGTAAGTTTCCTTTACAAGTTGCTCTACAGGATATTTCATTGGAAAAACCTAATGTGTTCAAGCGTTTATTATTCTCGATGTTTAAGTCGTCCTTATATAACGACAGGCCATGGAAACAAAATTTACCCACAGCAAATGAATTTGTTGTAACTCATGACAAAGATTTTAAAACTGAAAAAAACAAACTTGTAGAAATCATAAATAGATTTCACAACGAAAAAATCAGAGCAGAATGGCCAGCGCATCCTATGTTTGGAAAATTCACTCAAGAGCAATGGGGAAAAATGCAGTACAAACATTTAGATCACCATTTAAAACAATTTGGAGTATAATGCATTATCCTCCAAAACACCATCAGAACGATGACCATGATCATATAATTTAGGTCATTAACACTTAACCACTAGCCGCTGTAATTAAGATTATTAATTATCAAGTATTCAATACGCATTTACCTTTAAGGTACGAAAATGGGAAACTCATTGGTCATATTGATATTTATAATCCGCAAACAAAACTCTTAAAAGAAGACCATGAGGTTGCCCTCATTTTTTCGGGACCTGAATGTTATATTTCTCCAAGTATTTATAGTACTTCACAATTACCAACATGGAATTATATTAAAGTCCATTTAAAAGGAAAGGTAAAAGCAATTGAAAGCAAAGCTGCACTGAAACAGTCGTTGATAAGAATGACTGAATTTTTAGAAGCTCCAGATCACACCTATGTTTTAGAGCCAGATAACCCAAAACTGGACAGAAACCTTAATTACATTGACATGTTTGAAATTACGATAACCGAATGGGAAGGAAAATTCAAACTATCCCAAGATAAAAAACCAAGTGATACTGCAGCTGCCCGAACTGAGCTAGTTAGGTCAAATCAAGAGCGTATTAAACATTTCCTTGATAAAGTATTTAAGTAACTTAAAACTATAAGATGATGATAAAATTAAAAAAAGAAGATATTATTCAGGACGCTTTTGATTTATATGGTTGCAATTAATAGCTTTTTTTATGCAACATTTATAAAATAATAGCTAACACCCTCTAAATCTTAATTATCATATTGAAATAAATATTATTTTTGGCACAGCTTTTGGAAAGCATTAGTTTTTAAACTTTAATTCTTATGAAAAAAATTACCTTCTTAGTAGTACTTTTAGTGAGCTTATTTTCAAATGCTCAAGAATCCCGATTAACTATTTTCTCGGAAGATGGAGATGCGTTTTATGTAATTTTAAATGGCATCAGGCAAAATGAAGAACCAGTAGTCAATATCGCTATAGATTATCTGACTAATGATTACTATGATACTAAAATCGTATTTGCTGATGAATCAATTCCTGTTCTAGAAAAGAAACATCTTATGGTTGTAGATGTTGACAACCAGAGAGGAGAAGTTGTCTACAAAATTAAAGACACTAAAAGGGGTAGAAAATTACGTTTTTTCTCCTTTACACCTTTTCAGGCTATTTTACCTCCACCAAGTAATGTTTCTGTAATTCATTATAATGCAACACCTTTACCTCCTATTCAAACGGTAACGCAAACGACCACCACCACAACATCTTCTGGTAATGGAGATCAAATTAATATAGGTGTTGGCGTAAATGCAGGTGGTACTAATGTTGGTGTTGGAATTAATGTAAATTCTGGCATGTCAACTACAACAACTCAAACAACTACTACTACAGTAGGAGGCGCACCTTCTGATGTCGTTATTGTTGAAGAAACTGGTTGTTTTGAAATGTCTCGTGCAGATTTTAATCAGGCACTTGCTTCCATTGAAAGCAAAACCTTTTCAGATTCTAAATTAACACTTGCCAAGCAAATTACGAAAAGCAATTGTTTGAATTCAGGACAAATTGCTCATATTACAGGCTTATTTGATTTTGAAGATACGCGATTAGAATATGCAAAATTTGCTTATATCTACTGTTTTAATCCGGAAAATTACTGGAAAGTGAATAACTCTTTTCAATTTGAATCGACCATTGAAGAACTAGACGAGTATATTGCCTCATTAGGACATTAAATTTGGGTTTGATACTTAAAACATAATGAGATTCTGAATCAAATTCAGGATGACGAGATGTTTTAAAATAGCTGTTTCACCTCATCAAAATCTAAACCTCCATAATTTCCAGAACTCATTAAGAGTAAAGCTTTATTATCAAAATTTTGAGAGAACAGATAATTTTTAAAGTCTTCAGGATTGGTATAAATAATTAAGTCGTCACGTTCAAAAGCAGTGGCGATTTGTTCGTGCGTCACTTCATCCAGTTTTTTTATTTCAACAGCATGTGGTGAATAAAACACAACCGCTACATCTGCAGCATCTAAAGCGCCTTTATATTCTTTTAGAAATTCAGCATTTAAGCTGCTATACGTATGCAATTCCAAACAGGCAACAAGCGTTCTGTCATTATATTGTTCTTTAACTGCATTGGTTGTAGCCTCTACTTTGCTTGGTGAATGTGCAAAATCTTTGTAAGCTACACTTTTAGGAGATTCAGCAATTTTTTCGAGACGTTTACTAGCACCTTTAAAGGTGGCAATCGCTTCATAAAAATCGTCTTCATCAATTCCCATATGCTGACAAATCCATTTGGCACCAGCAAGATTATTAAGGTTGTGTTTTCCGAAGATTTCTACAGGCAATTCACCTTCAGGCGTTTCTAATAATGTTTGTCCGTTTTCAACACGATATTCAGGTGTACGATATGCTAATTTACGAATTGGATTTTCACTAGCTTCAACAACTCGTTTAACTTCAAGATCTTCTTCGTTATAGTTAATACTTCCACCATTAATGATGCTATCTACAAAAATCGAAAATTGCTCCACATAGTTTTCATAGGTTGGAAACACATTAATATGATCCCAGGCAATTCCACTTAACAAAGCAATATTTGGTTTATACAAATGAAATTTCGGACGTCTGTCAATTGGAGAACTCAGATATTCATCACCTTCCAAAACAATAAAATCATTGTCTTCAGTAAGTTTTACCATCACATCAAATCCTTCCAGCTGAGCACCAACCATATAAT
>JAAEZL010000082.1:12022-13730 GCA_018222875.1 Algicola sp. | reverse complement strand
GGATCGATGACCTCATTAGGATATGATATAAAAGATAAGCTGAAGCGGCTTAATGTTTTTGAAAAAATTATTGCAGTTAACATTGTAATCTTCTTTTTAGGCTTTCTTATCAAAGTCATTAATAACATTCCCAGAGAAGCTACTTTAAACTGGTTAGAGCTGCCAAAAGATGTTTCAGACTTTATTTTGAAACCATGGACCATCATCACCTACGGATTTACACATTATGATAGTATTCATTTGCTGTTTAATCTGGTTATCCTGTATTTTGTCTCACGAAGTATGGTTAATTTATTTCCCTCTAAACAATCGTTAAGTATTTACTTTTTAGGTATTTTATCTGGTGGTTTATTATACCTTTTAGTTTATAATATCATTCCAGAATCGATGTTGATGTCAGTTGGTCCTTTGGTTGGAGCATCAGCAGGAGTGAATGCCTTATTGATTTTTTTATGTACCTATATGCCAAATCGTGAAGCCAAATTTTTTGCCATCAGTATAAAATTATGGCATATCGGATTAGCTATAGTAATTATAGATTTTATAGGTCTTTTCGGAATAAATCAAGGTGGAAAAGTGGCGCATTTCGGTGGAACTATTCTCGGATATTTTTATGCAAAACAGCTTTATAAAGGCAATGATATTGGCTTAGGTTTTAGTCGTTTTATGGATAGTATTGCCAATATGTTTAAATCTAAATCGCCTTTAAAGACAGTACATAAGAGTAAAAAGAAACCGTTTGCTGGTCATAATAAAGAACAGTTTAATGAGTTTAATAATCAGAAAAAAATTGACCTTATTCTTGATAAAATCAGTAAAAGCGGATACGAAAGTTTAACCAAAGAAGAAAAGGCATTTCTATTTAAATCAGGTAAAGATTAGCTATTGTAAATGAAACATCTTAAGGGTTTTGACAAGTTGATATTTGTCGTCAATTCATTGATGGCATTTGCCTTGTTATTATCTTACGTTTTGCCTTATATGGCTCCTAAACAATTTGCCTTCCTTTCTGTATTAAGTTTAGCAGTACCAGCTCTAATCATCATCAATATTTTGTTTGCTGTGTACTGGTTGCTCAATGTGAAACGTCAACTTCTCTTATCTTTAGTTGTTCTGGTTATTGGATATACTCATGTGTTTTCCTTATATAAATTTTCTTCTTCAAAACATATTGATGACAGCCAGAATATTTCAGTAATGAATTATAATGTGCGTTTATTTAATGTTTTTGATTGGATTAAAGACGACAATGTAAAACAGGACATCTCTGATTTTATAGCGGAAAAACAGCCAGATATTTTGTGTATGCAAGAGTACAGACCAGATGTTGAGGTTAATCTTGATGGTTATTTTAAATATGAAGAGTTATCTGGAAAGCAAGTTAAAAACGGACAAGCAATTTTGACGAAATTTCCGATTATAAATTCTGGTTCTATTGAATTTCCAAATACATCAAATAATGCCATTTTTGCTGATATAGTCAGAGGTTCTGATACGATTAGAATTTATAATGTGCATTTACAGTCTTTAGGAATTGATCCAACCGTTGAAAAATTAAAGAATGAAGATTCTGAAAATTTATTGAAGCGTGTCAGCAGTACATTTAAAATGCAACAATTTCAAACGGAACTTTTTTTGAAGCATAAAAAAGAATGTCCTTATAAGATGATTATTTGTGGAGATTTCAATAATACGGCCTATTCTTATG
>JAAEZL010000082.1:8328-12012 GCA_018222875.1 Algicola sp. | reverse complement strand
ATTCTTATGTATATAAAGAAATTAAAGGAAACCTTAAAGATGCATTTAAACAGTCAGGTAATGGTTTCGGACGCACATTTGATTTTAAATTTTTTCCTGTTAGAATCGATTTCGTGTTAGTTGATGAAGGCTTTAAAGTCAACTCTTTCAAAACCTTTGATGTAAAGCTATCAGATCATTATCCTGTGATGGCTAAGGTGAAACTGGAAAAATAGAGGGCTTGATTTTCTGTTTAGTTGTTAAGCGTTAAGTCATTGATTTGTTAAGCTTCAGTGTTGTAAACTGAATTCTTTTTGAATATTGTTTTTCAACAAACAACAAACAACATTCTACATCATCCAGCAATCAACAGCATCAGCCAGAATATGAATTAATAAGCCAATGCCCAGAATTCTCGTTTTCTTAATAATTGAGAACAACATATATATACCAATAGCATAGTAGGAGTGGAGTGGGTGAAAATTAATACTACAACGATCAGGATCAAATATTGGAGTTGCTAAAAGGTGATCTAAATCGATAAGCATGGTGCTAAGCATAATAAGGAGCGCAAACTTCCATTGCTTTTTAAAACAGCCCAGTGCTACAATTGCTGGTAGTATAAAATGAATGCCGTAATGAACCCATGTTTGAAGCATTACAGTTCTAGTTTTTGTGATTCAAGATAGATAACAGAATTTGGTCCTTCGTTAAACAGTAAATCTAAAATGCTTAAATTCTGAATAAAACCATGTTTGTCATCAAATACTTGTGCATAGGAATCAAAGTGCTGTTCTATTTCTTTTCTGCTATTTGCTAAAGGTCTTGCATCTAAAGTAGCAACAGGATCTTTTTCAAAAGCTTTAGTGGTTTCGTATTGAAAAGGTAATTGCAAACATTCAAAAACAGCTTCTAGGCATTTAAAATTAAAATCCATAATAGTATTCGCTTCAACTTCAAATAAAGGTTTTAAATCATCGATATAAAATTCAAAAAAAGGAGAAGCACTATAAGCAGATTCCAGTGATTTTAAATGTAAATCCTGCCAGTTATCAATGTTTGAAATGTTTACGTCACGATACAATTGTCGATTTTTTTGAGAATAATGAACAGGTACATTAAGGTCTAATTTTCCATTTGCACCATAAATAGTTGCTCTGTTTCTATAAGTTTGTTTCTGATAGTTATCACTCATTTCAAAAATGAGCGTTTCAGCTTGTATCATCGCTACGAAGTGAGCAATGCTCGGAAAGTATGTAGGATGCATCAAGACGTTCATTTGTTGTAAAGAATTTTAAAATCCGATTAGAGTGAATTTGAAATGGTAACAAACTTAGTTTTAAATTCAATTCCTAATTTATATGTCAGGTTGAGCGCAGTCGAAACCTTCAATTTTGCTCAAGATGATATATAGTTATTTACTATATGCTTTTCTTCGTTTTCGCCAAGCATTAAAACCGAACCATCCAAATAATACTATTAAAAAAGGAATCAGGTAAGATGTTGCTTTTCCACTTCCGCCAACAGTAGTGAACCAGCGTTCCCAACGCGGATTTTTAAGTCCGTCCCAACTCATCCATATAAATACAGGTTTTCCAACCACGTGATCAAAAGGCACATAACCCCAAGCTCTGGCATCAATTGAGTTGTCCCGATTGTCTCCCATCATCCAGTAATAGTTTTGTTTGAAGGTGTAAGAGGTTGCAGGCTTTCCGTTAATTATAATCTGATTGCCATTAACACTCAGAGAATTACCTTCATATTCAGTAATTAATCGTCTGTAAAGTGGTAAATCGTCAACGTTTAAATCGATTGTTACACCTTCTTTAGGAATATAAATTGGACCGAAATTGTCGTAATTCCAAGGGTATTGTGGATCTCTTGGAAATAAATTTCCGTCAACACCTTTTGGAGTAGAACGTCGTGTGATTTTAGCAAAATATGGGTTGTTTTTAGCTTTAGCAACAGATTCTTCAGTAGCTTGAACTACAATAGAACCTTCCTCAACTTGATACGGATTATCCGTAATATCGTAGCGTTTCAAAGCTTCATATATTTGCGGACCAGTAAAATTGCCTTTCAATTCGATATCGTAAGCAAACTGTAATTTAGCACGATCAGGTAGTTCATTTTTCTTTCCGTTAATATAAACATAACCATCAATAACTTCTAATGAATCACCAGGTACTCCAACACAGCGTTTCACCAGATTGGTTTTCTTGTCGATAGGTTTGTAATAGTTACGATCTGGATTAAAATCATTCATATTCAGCAAAGTATCTGCGGGCTGATTAAAAACAACAATATCATTACGTTCAATATCTTCAAAACCAGGTAGCCTCATGTATGGTAACTGGAGTTTGTTTTTCCATGAGCCTTTTCGTTCATCATAACGATCATCAAACAGATACGATTTTTCATTAAGTACAGGAATCGTATCGTGAACCATTGGAGCAGCAACCGTAGTCATAGGTATTCTTGCACCATAATGAAATTTACTAACAAAAAGGAAATCACCAACCAGTAACGATTTCTCTAATGAAGAACTCGGAATTGTAAAAGGTTGAATAAAATAAGTATGAACAATCGTAGCTGCAACTACAGCAAATAAAATAGAGCTTACCCAATCTCCAGAGCTTGATTTAGGGTGTAAATCTCTGTTTTCAATATAGGTTACATCTGCAACATAATTGAGGTAAAAATTGTAAAATCCTAAAGTGATTACGGCTAGAAACGTATCCTGATAGGTGTTCTTTCCGAAACTTCTGGCTGTTTCCACCCAAACTACAGGGAGCATAATAAGATTGACAATTGGCACGAAAAGTAAGATGGTCCACCACCAAGGTCTGTTGATGATTTTCATTAGGATTACAGAATTATAAACCGGAACAAAGGCTTCCCATGCTTGTCGTCCAGCTTTAACGTATAGTTTCCATGTTCCAAGTCCGTGAAAAACCTGAATGACCAAGATGAAAATTAACCACTGTGTTATTGTCATAATATTGTATTTGTGTTGTTGGTTTGAAAATATCTCAAAACGTTACTCGTAAATTACAAATTAACCAATGTTTAACACATCTTTCATTGTGTAAACTCCGGTTTTATCATGAATCCATTCTGCAGCAATAACAGCACCAAGCGCAAAGCCTTCTCTGCTGTGGGCAGTATGTTTTATTGATAAAGAATCTACGTCAGATTTATAATTGATTTCATGTGTTCCAGGAACATTTTCAATTCTTTTTGCTAAAATACCAATCTCTTTTGGTTTAGGTGTCTCAAGTGTCCAGTTTTTGTAATCAGACTCATTAATAATTTGTTCGGCTAATGTAATAGCAGTACCACTTGGTGCATCCAGTTTTTGAGTATGATGTATTTCTTCAATATTTACATGATATTGTGGTAAACCGTTCATCAATTTTGCCAGAACTTTATTCACTTCAAAAAAGATGTTTACACCTAAACTGAAATTAGAAGCGTATAAAAATGTACCCTTATTTTGATTGCAAAGCTTTACAATAGCATCATAGTTTTCAAGCCATCCGGTTGTTCCAGAAATCACAGGTGTCTGTTGTTTTATACAGCGACTAATATTTTCAAAAGCAGCAGATGGTAAACTAAAGTCAATAGCAATATCAACACCTTCAAGGGAATAATCTGCAGTGTCTCTGGAAACTTTTAAAACAATAGAATGCCCTCTATTAACAG
>JAAEZL010000082.1:0-8318 GCA_018222875.1 Algicola sp. | reverse complement strand
ACAAAATTAATAGCAAAAACCAACCCCTCCAAGGAAAAATCCTGCATTTCTCCTGGAAATTTTAAAACCAATAAAATCCCTCTATTAACAGCAATCGTTTCAATTGCTTTACCCATTTTTCCGTAGCCCAACAACGCAATGTTCATGGTTTAGAATTTAAAATTAAGTGTAAGACCTAAGTCGGAAGAATTCTCCATTTCGTTGTATTGAAAATGCGGTTTTATGGCCAGATTTTCATCCACATTGTATTGGAGTAGATGTGCATCAACATTGGCATCTACAATATTTAAAGCATAGAGTCCGATTGTAATCAACAGTGATAATTCTTTCTGTCGTTTTAAAGTCTGCTGAGCATTGATAAGACCTTCATCACTAACTCTTGGAAACTCTCCACTCGCAGCACTATTTCCAGCTAATCGTCGTTTGTATTCATTTCTGTAACGGTCGTATTCTTTATCATTGGCGACATAAAAGTAAACACCTGTACCAATAGCTGCAACGACAATGGGAACTTTCCAGTACTTTTTATTGTAGGCTTGTCCTAAGCCAGGTAAAACAGCAGAATAAAAAGCTGCTTTTGAAGGTGCAAGAATATTAATGGGTTTACGCTGAATGGTATCTGTAACAATTACGAGGTCTGTATCAACCTGCAGACTGTCATTTACTTTGGTGTCTTGTGCATGAGCAAAATACCCAAAAACGAAAAGGAGACTAATTATGTAAAGTTGCTTATTTGGCACTTTGCACGAGTTTTTTTATGCGGTTAAAATCTTCTTCAGAATGAAATGGAATTGTAATTTGACCTTTTCCATTCTTAGATACTTTAACGCTGATTTTATGCCCAAAGTATTCTGAAAACTCTTTAACACCTTTTTTGATGTATTTTGGAAGTTCTTCTTTTTTCTCAGGTTTAATCTCGTCTGTTTTATGATAATTTTTAACCAATTGCTCAGTTGCTCTAACAGAAAGTTTATCGGTTATTATTTTTTCGTAGATATCAAGCTGAATGCTTTGATCTTCAATATTAATAATAGCGCGACCATGTCCCATAGAAATAAAACCATCACGCATACCCGTTTGAATAATTGGATCCAGTTTTAATAAGCGAAGGTAATTGGCTATAGTAGAACGTTTTTTTCCAACGCGTTCGCTCATTTGCTCTTGAGTTAATTTGATTTCATCAATTAAGCGTTGATAGGATAATGCAATTTCAATTGGATCAAGATCTTGTCTCTGGATATTTTCTACCAGAGCCATTTCAAGCGATTCCTGATCGTTTGCAATTCTGATGTATGCAGGAATGGTTGTTAAACCAATTAATTTGGAAGCTCTGAAACGACGTTCACCAGAAACCAGTTGAAATTTATTAAACTCTAATTTTCTGACGGTTATGGGTTGAATAACACCTAATTCTCTTATTGAAGACGCTAATTCACGTAAGGTTTCTTCGTTGAAGTTGGTACGAGGTTGAAACGGATTGATTTCAATAGCTTCAATATCAAGTTCTACGATATTACCAATAATGGTATCTGCATTTTTATCTTGTACAGAATTGATGTCGTTTGAAGGATCTTTCAGAAGTGCTGAGAGTCCTCTACCTAGAGCTTGTTTTTTGGTTGCCTTCGCCATTATGCATTCTTGTTAATAATTTCTTTAGCCAAACTTAAATAATTTGAAGCACCTTTACTACTAACATCATATTTAATAATGCTTTCGCCATAACTTGGCGCTTCACCCAAACGAACATTACGTTGTATAATTGTTTCGAAAACCATGTTGCTGAAGTGTTTCTGTACTTCTTCAACCACTTGATTAGACAAGCGTAAACGTTGGTCATACATGGTAAGCAACATGCCTTCAATGTCTAAATCTTTGTTGTGAATTTTTTGAACACTTTTAACGGTATTCAATAATTTGCCCAGACCTTCGAGCGCAAAATACTCACACTGAATAGGTATAATCACTGCGTCTGAAGCTGTTAAAGCATTTAAAGTTAGTAATCCTAATGAGGGAGCGCAATCAATGAGAATATAATCGTAAGATGATTTTAGATGCTCTATAGCTTTTTTAAGCATATACTCACGTTCATCTTTATCGACTAATTCTATTTCAATAGCCACTAAATCAATGTGAGCTGGAATGATATCAACATTTGGAGAGTCTGTTTTTATGATACACTCTTCAGCAGTTGCAGTATGTTCTAATAATTGATAGGAGCCAGTTTCAACACTTTCCACATCTATTCCAAGTCCAGAAGTAGCATTAGCCTGAGGATCTGCATCGATAAGCAATACTTTTTTTTCTAAAACACCCAGAGAAGCTGCAAGGTTTACAGAGGTGGTTGTTTTACCGACACCTCCTTTTTGATTGGCAATTGCAATGATTTTACCCATTAAATGATTTGGTTTTTATTAATTGAACTTATATAAACGTTTTCTTCTGGCTGCAAATTCATCTTGTTTTACCTTGATTTCACATTTTTTAATACTGTAGCTATAGCTATGCTATACAAAAAAGCCATCATCAAAATAAAAAATCAATAATTTTCGCTTCAAAACAAAAAGTCTATATAAATTCAGTGTAAAAATACGATTATTTGCGACTATTGGAAATGGAAGTTGTTAACAGGTCTTAAACTAAAAAAACCGCTATATTAATAATAAAGCGGTTTTAAGATGGTAAAAACTGGTTTATTTTTTTAGGTTGAATACATAACCTATTTTGGCTTGAAAATTCTTTCCATAATCTTCAGCTTTTCCAGGAGTTTGATAACTGTAATCAGAAAAAGCGATTTCCAGTAAGAATTTACTCTTATTTATATTTATGAAGGTTCCGACTTTAAAAAGAACAGAAAACGATTGATTTACATCTCTTTCAAAAGTCTCTTCTGCAAAAATATCATTGACTTCTATACTATGTTTTTGAGTGAAACCATAAGATGTACCAAGACCAATGTATGGACTTAATAACCCTTGATTATTGTAAAACGGTTGATATAAAGCAACAAAATATGGTTCTATTACACTTGCGTCATGAATTATATTTCTTGGTCCAGGGAAGTTTGGTTCTTCATAGGTGTGATTTACTTTTTTCTGATTGTACTCTACGCCTAATAAAAATGACAGATTGTATCTAGAAATGTTAGGAGAAAAACTAACAAATCCACCAACGTTAAGTCCAAAATCTCCACCACTGGTTTTGTAGCCACCAGCACGAGTATCTTCAAAACTAGCAAAATTACCACCAGTTGTAACACCTATATCTACTAGGTTGACAACAGATTTGTCAACAGAGTAATCTTTAACTTCAGTATTATTGCACTTGTTTAATTTAACAATAAACTCAGATAAACTCTTTCGATTATACTTTACCGAGTTAGCTTCAGTTTGTAATTCTTTACAGTTATTGGCATAGTAACTTAAAATACCAACATAACTGTTAATGGTGCTTTCAAAAACACCTTGATCTGTTGTTTTTTGAATTTTTTTAACTTCTAATTTTTTTAAACCATGAGTCTGGTCGTAAACATAATATACATCATTTGATATCAATAATGAAGTACTCGCGTCTATTACATATTCAAAAAATTCTGATGAAGCACCATCTTCAGAGAGGCTTATAAATTTTTTAAAGGGATTGGTAATTGTATATCCTTTAATTGTTTCAGGTGTCAACATTGTTTCTTTCGAATCTTCTGTCTGCTTATAAACAATATTACTGTTAGAAATGATTTTTATTAGTCCGTTAACTTCTTCTTGATTGGTTTTGGTATAACTACCATTTTGGAATATATTCTGAGAATATATGTTAAATGTAAGTAGCAGAGTTAAGCAACATAGCAGGTTTTTTTTCATGAGTTTTTAGATATTGAGTTTAGGGCGTAAATGTAATTGTTTAAAACACAACAATAACACAAACAATAAAAAAAATAGAATTTTTACTCAATTAGAATCTCTAAGATTTTAATGGCAGCATCACTGATTTTAGTCCCAGGACCAAACACAGCTACAGCGCCAGCATCAAACAAATACTGGTAATCTTGTTTTGGGATGACACCACCAACAATCACCATAATATCGTCACGACCATAGTTTTTAAGTTCTTCAATAACCTGAGGAACTAATGTTTTGTGTCCTGCTGCCAACGAAGATATGCCTAAGATGTGAACATCATTTTCAACAGCTTGCTTAGCTGCTTCTTTTGGTGTTTGGAACAATGGACCAATATCAACGTCAAAACCGACATCTGCATAACCTGTTGCGACTACTTTGGCACCTCTGTCATGACCATCCTGTCCCATTTTGGCAATCATAATACGTGGTCTTCGACCATCTTGTTCTGCAAAAGTATCAGCGAGCTCTCTGGCTTTCTTGAAACTTTCATCATCTTTGATTTCTTTACTATACACGCCTGAAAATGATTTTATTTGAGCTTTATATCTGCCAAATTCAGCTTCTAAAGCATCACTGATTTCTCCTAAAGTGGCTCTGTTACGAGCCGCATCTACTGCTAAAGCTAGTAAATTTTCTTGTCTGTTTTTTGCAGCTTCGGTTAATTTTTTTAGAGATGCTTCAACAGCTTTTGTGTTTCTAGTCGATTTAATGTGTTCTAAGCGCTGTATTTGTCCGTTTCTAACTGTTTGGTTGTCCACTTCTAATGTAGAGATAGGGTCTTCTTCTTTAAGTCGGTATTTGTTAACGCCAACGATAATATCTTGCGCAGAATCAATTTTAGCTTGCTTACGTGCAGCAGCTTCTTCAATTCTTAATTTCGGAATTCCGGCTTCAATGGCTTTAGTCATTCCGCCTAATTCTTCAACTTCTTCAATAAGCGACCAGGCTTTTTGAGCAATATCGTGTGTTAATTTTTCAACATAATAACTTCCAGCCCAAGGATCAACGGTTTTAGTAATATGTGTTTCTTCCTGTAAATAAATCTGAGTATTTCTGGCGATTCTTGCTGAAAAATCTGTAGGTAATGCTATGGCTTCATCCAAAGCATTGGTGTGTAAACTTTGTGTGCCACCAAAGGCAGCTGCTGCAGCTTCAATGGTTGTGCGAGCTACATTGTTAAAGGGATCCTGTTCGGTTAAACTCCATCCTGATGTTTGGCTGTGTGTTCTTAGCGCCAAAGATTTTTGATTTTTAGGATTAAACTGACTTACAAGTTTTGCCCATAGCATACGAGCTGCGCGCATTTTGGCAATTTCCATGAAGTGATTCATTCCGATAGCCCAGAAAAATGAAAGGCGAGGAGCAAAAGTGTCAATATCCATTCCAGCTTCAAGTCCTTTTCTTATGTATTCTAGACCATCAGCCAAAGTGTAGGCCAGCTCAATATCACAGGTTGCACCAGCTTCCTGCATGTGATAACCTGAAATACTAATGCTGTTGAACTTAGGCATGTACTGACTCGTATATTCAAAAATATCAGAAATGATTTTCATTGAAGGTGTAGGAGGATAGATGTACGTGTTTCTCACCATAAACTCCTTAAGAATATCATTTTGAATGGTACCTGCCAGTTGCTCAGGCTTGACGCCTTGTTCTTCCGCAGCAACAATATAGAATGCCATAATTGGTAAAACCGCACCATTCATGGTCATAGAAACCGACATTTTATCGAGTGGAATCTGATTGAAGAGAATTTTCATGTCTTCAACACTATCAATGGCAACACCAGCTTTTCCAACATCTCCAACCACACGTTCGTGGTCAGAATCATAACCTCTGTGAGTTGCTAAATCGAAAGCAACAGAGAGTCCTTTTTGTCCTGCTGCAAGATTACGTCTGTAAAAAGCATTACTGTCTTCTGCAGTTGAAAATCCTGCATATTGCCTGATAGTCCAAGGTCTTCTAACATACATTGTAGAATATGGACCTCTAAGGTTTGGAGCAATACCTGCAACAAAATTTAAATGATTTAAATCTTCAAGGTCAGCTTTAGAGTATGTTGATTTAATGGCTATATCTTCAGCAGTATGAAATGTGCTTTCAGTGGTATTTGCTTTGTTGTTAGACTTTTGATTTAGTTGGATATGTTGAATGTTCTTTCTTTTCATTTCAATAGATTTAACCTCTAATCATGATTGTGTCCAGCATGAGGATCTTTTTCATTGCTTTGTTTTGATTCTTTTGGTTCTGGTTGTTTTTTCGACAAATCCACATCAGAGAGTTTTGAATAATACAACTCAAGCGCCACAAAAGTTGCAAAATACTTATCTGTGTTAAGTCTGCTACTCTTAGCGATAAGTACGTCTTTAAGCATTCTCATACTCATGCTATTCGTTGTTAATAGCGCATTATATGTGGTTTTTAAGTCATCATCCTGGATGTTCTGACCAATACAACTGTAAATGTTGTGATTGTAATTTGGAAACAGTACATTGTCTCTAACGATCCACAAACCTTCAATATTTTTAAGCGCTTCAAAAACAGCTAAAGTATGTTCGTTGGAAATGGTGTTGTAATTGGCTGTATTGGTTGTGCTTTCTTTTAAAAACGTACGATAGGCATTGGTTAAGTTTGGATTTTTATTTGCGTAGTTATCTCTTAAAATATCTTCAAAGCTATAGATAGCTTCACTGAATAGTTTTGAATCATCAAGATTGCAATCAACAAGAAGAGGTTTGTCGGCATATTTATAAATTAATTCTGGTTGTTCTTCCTTGCAATTCAATAGAATCAAACATATTACAAAATAAATGCTTCGTATTTTCATTAGTGTTAGTTTTATTTTTTTTCGTCTTCTAATCTTTTGTAATCCAGATTGTTTGATAGTCTTTTTTGAACTATTGGTTCAATAAGTGTTTTGACTGGATTTGTTTTTATAAATGGATATATTTCCAATTCGTGCTGCATTGTATCCTCATTATTTGGATGCTTATTAGTGCCTAATAATACGAGGTTGCCTTCGTCAAAATCTGCTTGTTCTTTTGAAGCACTCTCTTTGATTTTTCTTTGAATGGTTCCTTCTTTGAGCTGATTTAAGAACCCTCCATTCGCTTCAATATCCTTAAAGAGGTTTAAGCCTTTTTCTGAAAGTTGAGTCGTTAAAGATTCTATGTAATACGCTCCATCTGCTGGATTATTTACTTTGTCTAAATAACTTTCATGTTTTAAAATGAGCAATTGATTACGAGCTATGCGTTCACTAAATTCATTGTCTTTGTGATAAACAGCGTCATAAGCCAGATTATTTACGGTATCTGCTCCTCCCAAAATAGCACTCATACATTCTGTTGTAGTTCTGAGCATATTGGTGTTATAATCGTAAATGGTTTTATTGCGTTTTGAGGGTGTTGCAAAAATGTGACACTTTGGATTTACATCATATTCAGAAGCTAAGCTGCTCCAAAGTGTTCTTAAGGCTCGAAGTTTGGCAATTTCAAAAAAGTAGTTTGTACCAACCGAAACATTAAAAACAACAGTTAATTGTTCTTTTGAATCCTTATCCAGAATGTCATTAAAATGATTCAGGTATTCATTAACATGAGCGAGAGCATAACCCAATTGCTGAACGTTAGTTGCTCCGGCATTTTGGTATAGCGAGACGTTAATGCTAAGTGTTTTTGTTGTATTAACGATACTTTCAAACTGTTTATGGTCATCATTGAGGTTTAAAAACCAATTTCCTGATGCTGCCAGTTTTCCGATGATATCAGTATTGATAAATGTTGAAGTATTTGATTGTGTAAAGTTGTTTATTTGCTTTACATAGTCTGGAGATAAAAATTGTAATTCAAAATAAAGAGAAATCTCAGATAAATCGATATTATGAAGCAGCTGTTCTACGGAAACCTCTTCTGAAGGAATTATGAATTTTATAGCTTCAGCACCTCTAGAGATTATATTTAAAGCTTTTGCGTTTGATTTTGCAACGTCAGCAACAAAAATAGTTTGGCATATTTTAAATTCAGTAGCTTTTGAATCAGTAATATCAGGAAGTGAATCAAATTCATCTCTGTGATAAAATGGCTTTACATCAATACCTTCATATGTTTGCCAAATAAGTGTGTCGTTGTAATCTGCACCTTTTAGGTCTACTTGTATTTTTTGTTTCCATTCTTTTGAAGAGACTTCAGGAAATTGTTTAAATAGAGATTTACTCATCGTTAGTTTTAGTTTTTAAGCTGTCTTCATATTCAATGATGTAGATGTCTTCATTGTCTTTTTTCATATAATATTTCTCGCGAGCCAGTTTTTCAATGCCTTCATCTGTACTCAGCTCTTTGATAGCTTTTTTGTCTTTTTCTATCTCTTTATTATAATACTCCTTTTCATCTTCTAAATCACTGATATCTTCATTTAATTCATGAT
>JAAEZL010000287.1 GCA_018222875.1 Algicola sp. | reverse complement strand
TTCCGCAACAAACCTTATACAAACTCGTTACCAACCATAGTGCAAAAATCATCAGAGTTACATCCTTTGAACTTGAGTTACTAATACAAAGTTTTTAAGATTTAATAAAATTTATCGGAATTATCCTTTTTTTGAGAACTAAACGCTTTTGTGGTTTGTGTTTCTTTTCTGTGGTCTCGGATTTAGTTCCTTATTAGAAAAATTATTACTTCAATTCATGTGGAAATAGTTTCAAGAATATAGAATCATAACTTTAAACCGAAAATTGGCTCATTTGCCAAATCTTCGATAGCGTTTCTGATCGTTCTAAAATCCAAAAAAGGCGTTTGTGGTTTTCCTAAGTGCAACCTAAATGCTATTGTGGTCTTTTCTTTTCTGCTAAAGTTGCGGATTCTTGGGCTTGTTAACTTAAGTCTCTGAATCGCATTCTGTTTCGGTTGCTCTCTGTGTTTGCCTTTTTCTGTGATTACCAAAAACCTGTAATGCACTACAGTAGGTAACAATGTGTATAATTCATGCTTACATTAAACTTCATTGGAAAATTATTATATTTAACATTATGATTCGCTACGACTGAAAATCTATCGATTCTCAATCGCACAAATCATACACTAAAACGTTACACACAATTACTCCGGAAAACCAGAACTAATATTAATATGACAAACTCGGAAAAGAAAAAAATCGCTTTAATCATATTTCATGTGATTGTTCTTTTATTCTTGTTTGTTTCAATTACTTTATTACTCGAAGACATTTTTTCTCAAAACGAAAACCCAAATGATTATATAGATTCATTTTATGTAAGTACACCTAGAATAATTGCTCCATTTGCTGTTTTGCTTGGATCAATAAGTTGGTTGATAATTTTAATTAAATGGATTCGAAATAGTCGTCTAGAATTTTATATGAAATCAATTTTTCTAACCAAAACAATTATAATTATTGGATTGATTCTATTAATGGCAATTTAATCTCATTAGATTTATTTTACACAAATTAGAATTTAAATCGCATATGGAATCTAACTCAATCGCGGATTTTACTTTTGCGCAAACTATATTGAGTCTTCTTAAATATATACTTATATGTTTTCTGCTTCAAAGCGTTTTGCAAACACTTTTTGCCATTTAAGCTGTTAAAAGCAAAACTATCGTTTAGCTTTTGTTATGTTAATTGTTCTCCTCTTCACGGCAAAACTTTATGTGCTTACTCTACTCTGTCGTAACAGTGTGTAACAATGTGTATAATTCATGCTACAATACTAACTTCATTGAAAAATTATTACCTTTAACAATATGATTTGCTACGATGGAAAATCCTGCGGATTCTCAATCGCACAAATCATACACTAAACCGTTGGCAATAATATAAATCAACCAAAAAAATTAATATGAAGAAACTAATTTTATTACTTTTAATCGTAGCTGTTACAGCAACAACATTTGGACAAAATATTGAGTCATCAACCCGAAAATTCATAGATGAAGCTCAGTTTACAAGAATCAATAAAGACTGGACAACAATAGCTCAATTTAAATCAGGAATAGGAGAAACTGTTGACTTCTATCCCATTGAAGTAATAAATCTTAAAACAGGTGAAAAAGTAAATGCTCTACAATTGGATATGAGTATTAAGAATCCTGATCTTTTTAAAACAGCGTGGATTGGAATTGAAGAAATAAACGAGTTTATAAATTTTATTGAGCAAAATGTAATACCCAATTTAGATTTAAAATTTAAAGATAAATCATCAGAGTTTATTTTTAAGGCTAATGAAATGACACTTTCTTATTTCGTCTATGAAAGAAGAAGCAGGTTAACTATCAAATTAAATAGTTATGATGATAGTGTAATAAAGAATTATTCTTTCTGGACGGAGACCCAAACTGATAAAATCCCTAGATTATTAGAAATTTTAAAACTCATAAAATAAATACTATTGCCAACAACGTATAAGCTTCATTGCTACTTCTCTATTCCATCGGAAAAATAATTACAA
>JAAEZL010000286.1:735-2004 GCA_018222875.1 Algicola sp. | reverse complement strand
TCACTTAACCAAGTATAGACTTTTATAAACTCGTAGCCCTCTTCTTTGGCAAAACGCACGGCATTTCTCCCATCAGCAGGCGTTTTTGCTGTAAGGTTGGACTTATTTCCTCCAATTACTTTGGCTAAAGCGATTCGTGGCCCAATAACATCTCCTTTAATAATTTCATTGCGTTGTCCTATATGTTCAGGTCTCGCACCCAATTCAAAAACTGTTGTAACGCCATTTGCAATATAAGGTGTCATATTATACTGAGTGTTGAAACTAACTAAAGGCCCTTTTGTAGGATACATTACAACAGGAGTGCCATCTGCTAATGTATGAACGTGCATATCTATAAGTCCAGGTATTAACCATTTATCTGTGCCGTCAATAGATGTTGCATGTTTCGGTATGGACTCATTGATGGAGTAGATTTTGCTTTCTTTTATTACGACCGTTGCATTTTCAATGACTTTGTTTTCTTTGGTCATTGGAATGACGTTCACATTCTTTATGACATACGTGTTTTCCTTTGGTTTATTGGATCTTAAATTTGATTTGTTTTGTGCGTTTAAGTTGAAGCTGATAGTTGCTAAAAGCATTAGTAGTTGTAAGGATTTCATTTAGATTTTTGATTTTGATTGATGATATACTATACAAGTCGGAATAGCCTATGTTTTGTTACAATTTTTGGTCTAAATGATATCTAACCGTCTTTTATTAGATAATTTTAATCCTATTTGTGTGTAATCTTGAAGAAAAATCGTAACCACTTTCATAATATTTCGTCCAAAAGGAAATGACTAGCAATATGAGCATTATAAAAAAGATTCTTAAGTGGATTGGAATAATTTTAGCTGCAATAGTTTTAGTTTTTATTATTTTATTAATAATTCCGGAAGAAGAAAGTAGAACACCAATTCAACCAAGGGAAAGCACAAAATATTGGAAAATGAGTGGAGGTTTTAATATTGCCTATACACATCTTCAAAGTATTGATAGTATTGCCAAAAATCCAATAATATTTTTACATGGAGGTCCTGGAGGATATGTTCATTCCAGTATAATTAATACTCTAAATGAATTAACCCAATTTGGTTATGATGTCTATTTATATGACCAAAGAGGCTCTGGACTGTCTGATAGGCTTGAAAAATATTCAGACATTAGTTTTGAAAAACACATTCTCGATTTAAATGAAATAATATCAGAAAAAGTAAATGCCGAAAAAGTGATTTTAATTGGACAGTCTTTTGGCTGCAATATTATTTCGCATTACTCGGCACA
>JAAEZL010000286.1:0-725 GCA_018222875.1 Algicola sp. | reverse complement strand
CTATCCAGATAAAATTGAAAAAATTGTCTTTGGTTCGCCTGGAGTATTTCTTCCTCATAGAAAATATGGTGGACAATATGTTGACATTGATTCCATATATCCTGTTCCTGATACTCTAAAATTTAAATTACCATATAATTTTGTCAAAGACGTTGACAATATGGCACTCAAACCAAAAGCAATGGTTTCGTCAATGGGAGCTATACTTTTTGATGAAAAATTCATTTCAGACAAACAGATGGACAGAATGTTAAACACGTTAGCGTCCCAATTTACGAAAGGAATGGTTTGCGACACAAGTAATGTATTGCCTGAGGAAGGTGGTGGTGGACTTTATGCATATATAGCTACAAATAGTGATGATTATCCTGAAATTAGAGAGAAAATAGAAAACGTTAAAATACCTATTTTAGTTATGCAAGGACAATGTGAATATCACTCTTTTGCTACGGGTTACGAATATGTAGACTTATATTCTAATTCAAAATATAGATTTATTGAAAATGCAGGCCACGAAATATGGTGGGAACAAAAAGAAGAATATTTGGAGGAAATAATCAAATTTATTGAAAAGTAGAAGGTGAAAAGACGGCACACAACATGGTGTATTATTGATGAGTTTGTGAGGGACCATATGGAGTGATTTAACTGTTATGCATCAGGTATTTCCGGAATGTAGACAAAATCGATGTTTATTTGATTGCCATAGTTTATGACAACTGAGC
>JAAEZL010000285.1 GCA_018222875.1 Algicola sp. | reverse complement strand
AGTGCAGCTGTAAATGTGTATAGAAACTATGAAAAAGGCTCGGTGCTGATATTCGATGAAGTAGAGCGCAGTAGCTTGGCTGAATTTACTGAAAAGAACATGTAGAGATCAAACTACAATTCACTTTTCATTTTAATATTGCGACAATAGCCACTGCTTTTTGCAGTGGCTTTTCAGAGAAGCCTGTTTCCACATATGCGGACGAAATGGATTTACTCTGTGTTTAAAAGATTAATCATACATTGAAGATGTAATGACTTAGGTGCTGTGGACCTTAGTTGTTATATTTTGGTGTGCGTATGTCTTTTGAATCAGAAGCGCTTATAAGCAATGTAAAGCGTCAGGCAAAGAGGTT
The DNA here is from genome assembly GCA_018222875.1 of Algicola sp. Classification (GTDB taxonomy): domain Bacteria; phylum Bacteroidota; class Bacteroidia; order Flavobacteriales; family Flavobacteriaceae; genus Psychroserpens. Next base: position 1,654 of record JAAEZL010000285.1, on the reverse strand, counting down.
GTCAAAAAAATTATCAATTCCCCTTGGGCAGGCCCAAGAAGGAGTATCTATTTGTCTTTATGGCTGTGATAGTTACAGCGATTTACTAGTAAAAATAAAAGCTGAATCTTTTGACAATCCATTGATAGCGCTGTCTGCTCTCTCACCAAACTCGGAAATACTTTTGGTAAAAATATTAGCTAGCCACCTAGATAGCATTATTGGAAATTTTGAAAAAAAATTTCCCGGTTCCAATATAAATGAAGAAATGGTCGTATCCCTTTTTGGGCTTGAGTTTGACGAGTTTAAAGGCAAATTGTCTACCTGAGAATTGTACAAATACGTAAGTTGTCATTTTATTTATTTGAGATAATATGAAATGAAGGCTGACCGGACAGCCTATGCCTACACATGGTTTTTTTAATCATGAACAATGAAGCGGAGCATCCGAGAAAATTTGGTGATTCAAACTGAACAAACATCGTGTCCTGTAGGCCGTTGTTTATTCGAAATACTGTTTGGACGACTAAATGATTTCACTTGAGCAATTGCATACTAAACTTCAATATCAGACTAAGCTTTTTGCTTGGTTACTTGAGATTCCCGAATTAATAGCAGAAGGTTTATTCGCGAGAGGTGTTTATAATTTCGCTAATTTCTCGGCTGCTGAACAAGCCCTGCGACTAGAGTATTCAAAAAATCATCTACATGGGATTTTTGAACATGACGCACTCAAATATCTTTTCATAGGTGAAGTCGATGACGATGAGCTGATTGATGAGCTTCATGAAAAAATAGAAGTGATGTCAGCGCGTATATTGGCTCTTAACCTCATAGAGAAGCCACAGTTAAAATTAATATCTGCTATCTACAAATCAATGGGGTTACTTGATGAATCTAGGTTTATTATAAACACAGGCGCTGATTTCCAATTAAATTGGAAACCCTACTTTAATACGCTGACAGATCCTACAGAAGTGCTACATGCTGATTTGTTGGTTCATTCAAGAAAATTTAGATTAATAGCGTCAAAATACCCGCTTAGCAAATTATCATACGACAATTTAAATACATATCTTTCAAGAAGACTTAAACAAGACAGTAATCTCCATAAGGCTACTTTAGGCGCAGAAAGAACTAAAATAGAGAAACATAAAAATTGGCTTCAAAGCAATTTGAAAAGTGCCTTTGGTGATTTGCTACAAAACGGTAGTGAAACCTCTTCATTTTACAATATACAGCGTAAGCGATACCTCATATTCGGTTTTATGTTGCTCTCAGAAAAAGCTAGAAAAGTAGATGAAGAGCTACCACGGTTAAATCTATTGGTCAAAAATACCAAGGATTTTCAGAAATACACTATTAAGATTGAACAACAGTCTTTGGTTTTTGAAACTCACCGCATCAGTACCTCATTGGCGAATCATGAGGTTCTCACAGACATGCAAATTGAGCAAAAAAAAATATTAATGTCACACTCTGATGCAAGCCGTGATTGGTTTAGATTTAAAGGTGAACATTTTTCAGTCGGTTTTAGACCGACTAAAGTTAAGGAGCGCTTCAAGTATTAATAAGCAAATAAATTGGTTTGTACTGTAAGTAGCTAATGACAAATTTGAGGATTCAGCTTGAATATTTTATTTTTATGCACCGCAAATATTCAGCGCAGTAGAAC
>JAAEZL010000081.1 GCA_018222875.1 Algicola sp. | reverse complement strand
GCTATTTGTCAGAATACAATAGTTGTTTTAGATGCTTCAGGAAATGGAAGTATCACGACTACAGATATCGATAATGGTTCAAATGATGCCTGTGGAATTCAGTCATTGAGTTTAGATCAGACCAGTTTCGATTGTAATGATATTGGAAACAACACAGTGACTTTAACGGTTACAGATAACAATGGAAATACTTCAACATGTACTGCGACAGTTATAGTTGAGGACACTGTTCCTCCTGTAGCAGTTTGTCAGGATTTAACAATTCTATTTGATTCTATTACTGGTTTTGCAAGTGTTACAGCTGCTGAAATAGATAACGGTTCAACAGACAATTGTGGTATTGTTAGTTATTCGGTTACTCCAAATACCTGGAATTGTACAGAACAATTTGGTGATCAGGATGTAACGTTTACGGTTACAGATGCCAGTGGTAATACTGGAAGTTGTATTGCAACAATAACACTTACAGATCCAAATATTTCAGGAGGTAATTTGACAGGATATTTATCAGAAACTGAAACAATAGCTGATGCTGATGATTTGTTGGAAGTTACAGCCTGTCCTTTCGATACATCAACAGATCCACCAACACCTGCAACTCAAGATGGGATTTTTACTGTAACTGGCTATTCTGGAGTGATTACACATTGGGAGTCATCTATTGATGGAGGATTGAACTGGGTTTCTATAGCTAATACGTCAGATACCTATATATTGAATAATATCACGCAAACGACTCTAATAAGAGCTGTTATGCAATTTGGGAATTGTAACCCTAAGTCTAATATAGCACGAGTTGTAATTATACCACCAGACGTACCACCTACAATAGTTAATACTAATCCGGCTGACACAAATCCTGATCCAGATATTATTGAAATAGAGGTTTGTCTCGGGACTGGAATAACAGTTGAAGCAGAAAGTTCATTTGCAGCTAATCCTGATTTTAATAATGGTGGAATGTTCAATGAAGCTAATCTTAATAATTTAGGATGGACAGTTGATGGTGCAGCTGAAATGTCTGCAGGTGGAAATAACACAAATAATACCTATTGGAAATTAACCAATGGTCCTAAAAAATATAATGGACGATGTTTTGATTCTCCTGATGGTGATAAATTCGCTATTGTGAGTGGTATTCCTCCTTTTGATAATCCAGATCATACGATTACACCTTTATCAACTTTAGAAACATCTACATTTAACACATTAGGTTTAGCTACCGCAACATTAGAATTTGATCAGGCTTATTTTTTAGAAGCTGGAGCATGGCTGTCTATTGAGTTATCAGTAGATGGAGGAGCAACATATCCAATTACTTTAGATCCTGGAGTTGCTTATGATTACACAGGACCTAGTGATACTGGTTTTGTAAATGGTCAGAGTATCGGATTTACAGGTCAATGTAGAAATTCTGACGGAACTTTAGTAGATAATCATGTTACAATTGATTTGCAAAACTATATAGGTTTAACAAATTTGAGAATTAAGTTCACATATTCTGGTACAGCTAATAGTGTATGGGCTCTTGAAAATATTACCATTCCTCAGGCTCCTGTTGATGAAATTATTGAATGGGAAGATGAAACAGGGACTGTTGTTACGACAGGATCAACAACTACAATATCTCCAGTGACTCCAGGTGTTCAAACGTATGGAGTGACCTCATTAATTAATGGTTGTCGATCTGCTGGTGTTGAAGGAACCGAGTTCGTTACTGTGATAGCGAGTTTGGCTTATGCAGGAGAGGTTACTCAGGTTCTTGGTGAATGTGGAGAACAAATTAGTTTAAATGCCTATGATAATTTTCTTACCGCAAGCCAGAATATAGCTAATGGTGTATCCAATCCAACCATTTTTACTACTGGAACTTATCCTGGAACTCAAAAATCAGGAATTTGGTCTGCAACTCCAGTTTCAGGTTGTGGTAGTGTTTACCAGTTCTCAGATATATCCAGTCCAAGATCCATGTTTTCTGCAGAACCTGGAACTTATGAATTAACCTGGTCAATACCTAGTATAGGTTGCTCAGATACTATTGAAGTTACTATTGAAAGTTGCCCGACAATTGATTTTGATGGCACAAACGATTACATCACTTTTGAAGATAATTATAACCTTTCTAACCAATTTAGTATTGAAGCTTGGATAAAACCTGAAACGTTATCTGGAACAACAACTATTTTTTCAAAAAGAAATGCTAATGATTTATCTACTGGATATGATTTAAGATTAGTAGGAAATAATATCCAATTTAGATGGAATGCATTCGGAATGATTCAATCATCCTATCCCATAACTACAAATAGATGGTATCATTTAGCAGTTACATATACAAATGGAACATATCGACTGTATATTGATGGTATTGAAGTTAGTAATCCGGTTGCTGGTTCAACTCCTTCAGATAATTTAATGAGAAGTATTGTCGGAGCAATGGATCAAACTGGTGGTTTAAGTATTAGACCAACGAGCTATTATAATGGATGGATTGATGAACTACGTATATGGAATAAAGCATTAACCACTGCTCAAATTCGACAAATGATGAATCAGGAAATCAATAATAATACTGCAGTTAGAGGAGAAGTGGTTCCTCTAGATGTTGCAGGCTTGAATTGGACTGACTTAGATGGTTATTACAGAATGAATGTTAACTGTGGATATTTATTGCCAGATGCAGGAAATGTAAGAGGACAGCTCAGAAATATGAATTCTAGTCAGCAAGAAACAGCTCCATTGCCATATACATCTCGTGTTGACGGACAAGATTGGGCTACTGATAACACTTGGACTAATTTTAATGTTTGGGATGCTCCCAATAGTATTGGAGTTGATGGAAGTACAGAAATAGACTGGAACATTGTTCAAACATCTCATAACATCAATTCTGGGAATAAAAACATTACTGTGTTAGGTCTGATTTCTGATACCGCTAATAAAGAATTAACTATTGCTAATTCAGACTCAAATAGCGGACAAAGTCTTAGAGTAACTCACTATCTTGAATTGGATGGCATCATTGATCTAGCTGGTGAATCTCAACTAATACAAGATGAAGGAAGTGTTTTAGATCAGGATAGTGGTGGATATCTTGAAAGAGATCAACAAGGAACAGCAAGTAGTTTCCATTATAATTACTGGTCCTCTTCAGTGAATCCAATTACGCCTTCAGGAATAGGACAGAGAGGTACTGGTGTACCAAGCACGAATGCTAATTATTCAGTAAATTCTATATTAAATGACGGAACCGATTCTAATAATCCAGGAAGCATTAATTTTCAAACACCACATACAGCAGCAGATGGTGCAATAACATCTCCAATTACCATCAGTTCTTATTGGTTGTTCACATTTAATGGAGCTAATAATGATTACAGCGCTTGGCAACCTATTAATGAAAATTCATCATTAATGGCAGGAGAAGGCTATACAATGAAAGGGACGTCAGGTTTTGCTACAATCACTTCACCACAAAACTATGTATTCAGAGGTAAACCAAATAATGGAGATATTAATCTCAATGTAAACGTTGGCAACAACAGGTTATTAGGGAATCCTTATGCCTCATCAATTGATGCAAATGAATTTATACTTGACAATACCAGCGCAAATGGTGGTAGAGCGGCTACAAACGTAATTAATGGAGCTTTATATTTCTGGGATCATTTTTCTGGAGACACGCATTTCCTTGAAGAATATGTTGGAGGTTATGCTACGTATACTAGATTGGGAGGCGTAAAGGCCATTTCTAACGATGTGAGAATTAATAATAATAATGCTGAAGGGACAAAAGTACCTGGAAGATATATTGCTTTAAATCAAGGGTTCTTTGTGTCAACTTCATTAGACCCTTCAATTTCTGGAACGACTAACACTGTTACTGGTGGTAATGTGATTTTCAAGAATAGTCAACGCGTATTTGTAACTGAAGCATTAGGTCAATCTGTAATGTTTAGAAATGCAGAAACTGTTACTAACTCTGAAAATGACACACGTGAAAAGATTCGTTTAATGTATAATTCACCATCAGGATATCACAGACAATTATTAGTTGGAGTGGATGCGCTTACGTCTTTAGATTTTGATTTAGGTTTTGATGCACCTATGATAGATATTAACGCTGAAGATATGTTCTGGAATTTTAATGATGCAGCTTATGTTATTCAAGCTATAGATCATTTTGATGAAGATCAGGTTTTACCTTTAGGATTGATTACTGCTGAAGATGGTATCAGTAAAATAAGCATAGATGATTTAGAAAATCTTTCAGATAATACAGCTATTTTTATTTATGATCAGATGCTCAATACTTACCATGACTTGAGAATTAGTGATTTTGAAATTAGTTTAAACGCTGGTGAATATTTGGATCGTTTCTTTTTAACCTTCTCAAATTCCGATAGTACATTGTCCACTATTAAAATTATTAAAGATCAAATAGTGATTCGCTACCTTAATTCAAATCAAGAAATTTTTATTAAGACCACTAATATTTCAGAAGTCGAAAGTATTCAACTTATTAATATGCTTGGTCAGGTTGTTAGCAACTGGGAAAATACTCAAGAGTATAGTACTGATTCAGAAATTAGAATTTCCGCAAATACTATTGCAGAAGGCACTTATATTATTCAAGTGAATATGGATACAGCAACTCATAATTCAAAAGTGGTTATTAAAAATTAATCTTGGTGTCTGCATTAAATTCTATGCTGTCAATAAAAAATATATCGTATTCTTTTTTGTAATTTTAGTGCAAATAAGCCTTGAAATTATGTCAAAGAAAAAATTAGGTGTAAATACTATTTGCACACATGTTGGTGAAATAAAAGATGAGCAATTTAAAGGTGCTATTTCACCAATTTATCTCTCAACATCCTATGAGTTTGATAATGTTGATATAAAGCGTTATCCACGCTATTTTAACACGCCAAATCAAGAGCATTTAGTCAAAAAAATTGCGACTTTAGAACATGCCGAAGATGCACTTATTTTTGGTAGTGGTATGGCAGCCATTAGCCATATGTTTTTGGCTTTTCTTCAAAAAGGAGATCATCTGGTTGTACAAAACACCTTATATGGTGGAACCAGTAATTTTATAAAAGAAGAGTTTCCTAAATACGGCATCGAATTTACGTTTACCAATGGTTATCAGACTTCAGATTTTGAAGCTGCTATTCAGTCTAATACGAAATTGATTCATATTGAAACACCTTCAAATCCGTTACTGACGATTACAGATATTAAAGCAGTTGCTGATTTGGCCAATGCAAGAGGAATTGTATCTTCTATTGATAACACTTTTGCTAGTCCGATAAATCAAAACCCTTTAGACTTCGGAATTGATCTGGTAATGCATTCAGCAACCAAATATTTAGGTGGTCATAGTGATATTCTCGCAGGAGCAGTTGCAGGTTCGAAAGATCATATTGAGCGTATTTGGAATGTTGGAAAAAATCTAGGTGGAAGTCTGAGTGATTTTACAGTATGGATGTTAGAGCGGAGTATGAAAACACTTGCATTAAGAGTGAAAGCACAAACAAAAAATGCAAGAAAATTAGCTGAATTTTTAGATGTCCATGATGCTGTAGCAAAAGTGAATTATCCTGGTTTGAAAGACCATCCTGAGCATGAACTGGCAACATCTCAAATGAAAGATTTCGGAGCAATGATGTCATTTGAACTCGTTGAAGGTATTGATGCCATGGCATTTCAAAGAGAACTGAAGCTAATTAAATCAACCATGAGTTTAGCAGGTGTTGAAAGTATGATGTTGTTGCCCTCTGAAACATCGCACGCCTTACTTTCTCCGGAGGAACGTGACGCTGTTGGAATAAGTAATCAGTTAATCCGGTTTTCAGTTGGCATTTAAAAAAGGATATTGAACAGGCTTTAACAACAGCTAAAACCAAAGCATTTGCATAAACATAACAAACACTCAAACGACTATAATTTTAAAGCACTTATTAAAGATTCTCCCGAACTGGCTGACTTTGTTTTTGAAAGTAAATACGGAAAAGATACCATTGACTTTGCAAATCCAAAAGCCGTTAAAAGTTTGAATTCGGCATTGTTAAAAACACATTATGGAATCGATTACTGGAATTTCCCAGACGCTAATTTATGTCCGCCAATACCAGGTCGCGTCGAGTATATACATGTGTTGAATGATTTGTTGCGAGCTTCAAAATTGCAGAAGGATGTTACAGTATTAGATGTTGGGACTGGAGCGTCCTGCATTTATCCGCTTCTTGGTTATTCAGAATATAAGTGGAATTTTATCGCTTCCGAAGTTGATCCCTTAGCTTTTGAAAACGCAAAAGACATTGTAGACAAGAATAACTTGAACAATCATATAGACTTACGATTTCAAAACGATTCGCAATTCATTTTAAAAGGTATTTTGCAGCCTTCGGAAAACATTACTGCAACACTTTGCAATCCACCTTTTTATAAAAATGAAGCTGAAGCCAATGAAAATGCACTTCGAAAACTCAAAGGTTTAGGAAACGGAACGAATGATTTAAAAAGAAATTTTAGTGGTAAAGCCAATGAACTCTGGTATCCTGGTGGTGAAAAGGCATTTTTACATAATTACCTGTACCAAAGCTCTTTATTTAAAACAAATTGTTTCTGGTATACAAGTTTGGTATCAAAAAAGGAACTGGTAAAATCAATGCAATCGTCTCTTAAAAAATTAGGAGCTACTGAAGTAAAAACGCTACAAATGGCTTTAGGAAATAAAATAAGTAGAGTAATGGCCTGGACGTTTTTAACTGAAGAAGAACAAAAAAGCTGGAAAGCTTAATTATTCTTTTTTCTTCTGAAATCGGTTTTAATGTATATTCCGAATTGCAAACGGTCTAAGTTTAAATTGTTAATATGATGATTCATGTAACCCAATTCAATTTTAATGTTTTTGTTGATTACCAATCCGAACGCAGCATATAATCTATTTTCTCTGAACGGTTCATCTTCTAAATTAAAGAAAAACTCATTATTTACTTTTACATACACTACTGTATTCAGTTTTATTGAAGTACCCAAACGATAACGAACTCGGTTTTGAATGCTATTAACAAACACATCATGCAAAAAACGATGTTCTAGTCTAAATCTGTGGTATACAGGTAAATTTACAAGTTGATGTTTGTAGGTAAGCTGTTCAAAAAAACGATGCTCTATGGTATTTGTAATATCAGAGAATTCTATGCTTCTATCAATATCTAGATAGCCATAATTTACCGTTAAAATTGTTTTCGGATTAATTTCATAGTTAAGTCCAGTATAAAAGTAATCGAGGTTGTAGTTAGAAATTAACTCATAATATCTTAATTGCATTCCTGTATTTAAGCTAAATCGATCTGAAATCTGATGTGTACCGAACAACATATACCATGTGCCAATTTCTTTTTCGGGATTTGTTTGTGCGAACGACAAAAGTGTAGTTATACAAAACACTATAGCCATACAATAGCGCTTCATTTGCTCTAAATTTAAATGAATGATAAGAGAAAAACAGAAAGTGAGGTTGACTAATTTAAGAGTTATGAATGAACCGTTTTAAGGTTATCGCCAACCTCATTTTCTTAATAATTTATTTATACGTGATCATTTAGCTGATGATGTTCATCAATTAACGGACCACCTTCAATAATTTGAGTTGATGCCTGATTGACAAATTTTTCAAAGTTTAAATGAAATGAATGTGCCAATTGAATTGCCTTACTCACATAGGCACCCTTTTGTAACCATGTATTTATAGGATCTAACAATTCAGTAGGAACACCTTCACATGTTTTAGGCATAAACAAACCAAAAATTGGATGTTGCTCAAATTCTGCATTTTCAAGTTTTCCCTCTAAAATTGAGGTAATCATAGCTCTTGTATATTTCAGTTTAATACGAGAACCAACACCATGAGGTCCGCCACTCCAGCCAGTGTTGATTAGCCAGACGTTAACACCTGCATCCTGCATTTTTTTGCTTAACATTTCAGCATAAACGGTTGGATGTAATGGCATAAAAGGTTCACCAAAGCAAGCAGAGAATGAAGGTACAGGCTCTGTAATACCAGCTTCAGTTCCTGCAACTTTTGCCGTATATCCCGAAATAAAATGATAAGCAGCTTGTCCTGGTGTGAGTTTAGATACAGGAGGAAGCACGCCAAATGCATCACATGTTAAAAAGAAAATGTTTGTAGGATTTCCTGCAAATGAAGGTTCCTGAATATTATCAATGTGATAGATAGGATAACTTACACGTGTATTTTGAGTAATACTGCTATCCATATAATCTACAGTACCATCCTCTTTAAAGATGACATTTTCTAAAATGGCACCAGGTTTAATAGCTCTGTAGATATCTGGTTCTTTTTCTTCGGTTAAATCAATCACTTTGGCATAACAACCGCCTTCAAAGTTGAAGATATTATTGTTTTCAGTCCATCCATGCTCATCATCTCCAATTAGTTTACGATCAGGATCTGCTGAGAGTGTTGTTTTTCCGGTTCCTGATAATCCGAAGAAAATTGCAGTATCTCCATCTTCACCTACGTTTGCAGAGCAGTGCATTGGCAATACATTTTTTTCAACAGGCAAAATGAAATTTAAAGCAGAAAAAATCCCTTTTTTCATTTCACCAGTATAAGCCGAACCGCCTACAAGTGCTATTTTTTTTGTAAAATTTAAAATGGAGAAGTTCCCTTGTCTCAAACCGTGTTTTGCTGGTTCCGGACAAACATAACCTGGAGCACAAAGCACTAACCATTCTTCCTTAAAATCTTCAAGTTCTGAAGCATCAGGTCTTAAAAACATATTATAAATAAACATGTTAGACCAAGGATATTCAGTAATGGTTCTCACATTCATTCTAAATTCAGGATCAGCACATACATAACCATCTCTAACATAGATTTCCTTTCCGCTTAAATAGGTCTTAATTTCAGTTTGTAGGATGTCGAAGTGTTCTGGTGAAATTGGTTTGTTTGTTTTTCCCCACCATACCTTATCTGCTGTATAGTCATCTTTAACAAGAAAGCGGTCTTGTGGAGAACGTCCTGTAAATTTTCCGGTATTTACCGCAAGTGTACCATTTTTAGTTTCTTTTCCCATGCCTTTTTCAACAGTAATGCGTTGCAATTCTTCAGGTGAAAGATTCCAATGTGCATTCGTGTTTTTTAAGCCATATCTTTTAAGGTCTTGAGTTTTCATAATGTTTTGTTTTGATAGTGTTTCCATGGATACATAATTTAAATGTTATAAAATGGCCAGATTAATGGCACGAGTACTAATGTTGTTGTAAAAAAAAGCAGCAATAACGGGAAGCCAACTTTTAGATAATCTGAAAATTTGTAGCCTCCAGCTGTCATTACCATAGCGTTGGTGGTTGTGCCTACAGGTGTTAAAAATGCTGTAGAAGCACTAATGGCAACAGCTATCATAAAAGGTGCTGCTGACATATTTAGAGTACTTGCTGAAATAATTACAATTGGAGCCATAAGTACAGCTGTAGCAGAATTATTAATCACTTGACTGAAGGTTGTGGTGAGCAGAAACACACCACCAAGCAATACAATGGGATGGTAACTTCCTAACACATCAACTAAACCATTTGCAATTAAATTTGCTGTGCCTGTTTTTTGAAGTGCAATTCCCATAGGAATCATGGCTGCAATCATGATCACACTAATCCAGCTAATTCCTTTATATGCTTTTGAGATGGGTACACAGCCAAACAGAAGTACAATGCCTGCTGAAATAAGAGCAGCAATAGCTCCTGGAACGAGTTTAAGAACCAGTAATACAATCATGAGTACTAAGGCAAATAAGGCTACATAAGATTTGAATGTAATGTTGGTAACCGTTTTAGCGATACCTTCAGGACTACCAATAATGACCAGGTTTTCATGATGCTCCTTTAATTGTTCGATGTCGCTCCAAATACCTCTGATTAAAAAGGCATCTCCTGCTTTTATTGTTATTTCCCGCTCAGTAAATGGAATATTATTTCGGGAAGCAGCCATAAGCTGAACGCCAAATCTTTTGAAGAAATTTCCCAAACGGATTTTTCTTCCAACTAATACAGATTTTGGAGTTACAATAATTTCAGACATACCAACCTCTTGATTAATTAGATTATTTCGTAATTCATCTGCAATAGGTTCTAAGGGTAATAATCCCAATCTGAATTTAATCATCAAAGCATTTATAGCTTCAGTATTTCCTTTTACAGTAATAATATCATGATACTTGAACACTGTGCTATTAGTTGGGAATTCAATAAATGGATCATTACCTTTTAATAGATTAGGATGTCTTCGTTTAATTCTTAATACAGATACGTGGTGTTCGGTTTCAAAATTCCAGTCACCCAACTTAGTGTTTAATAATGGCGACACAGATCGCACTCTAAGTCTGTAATAATCATCATCAACCTTATAAGCTTCAATCCATTTATGCACTGTTGTACTTATATCCACAGGTTTGTTATTGGTTTTATTATTTGGTAAGAGTTTGTATCCAATAAATTTGAAATAGAGTAAGGTGATTAAAAGTAGAGGTAAGCCAATAAGCGCAAATTCAAAAAATGAAAATCCTTCTAATCCACTGTCAATCATGGTGTTGTTTACGATAATATTTGGAGGTGTACCAGTTAGTGTAAGAAGTCCACCAGTATTAGAGCCAAATGCTACTGGCATTAATAGTTTTGAAGGCATAGTTCCAATATTCCATGCTGAAGCAATGGTTACAGGCATTAGAGTTGCAACAGTTCCGGTGTTACTAACAACACCAGATAAAACACCTGATCCCAGTGTCGTAATTAAGAGTAATCGGGTAGAGCTTTTCCCGGCAAGTTTCATTATTTTTTCACCAGCAACTGCAGTCCATCCGGTTTGAGAGAGTCCTTCACCAATAATGAAAAGTGCAGCAATCATAATGACTGTCGGATTGCTAAACCCACTCAGTGTTTCATTGAGATCAAGGATTCCAAACAGGAATAAACTTATCATCGATAAGAGTGCTATGATGTCTGGAGTGAATTTTCCCCAAACAAAAAGAGCGATGGTAATTATCAAAATGATAAGCATGAGATACATGGTTGAATGTCTTAATATTATAATGTAAATTTATGGCTATTGTACTCGATTAAACATGACTTATATCATGGATTACTCCTGTGTGTTATTTTTATGAAATTGATTGTGTTTGAGGTAAATTGTTGCGGAAAATTTTTACGAAAACGACTGCGTATTATTGACTTATAAATGGTAGCTTTGTTTTTTAAGTTAATTTTGATGAGTACATAATTTATAACAGGAAGTTTTGAGTAACTTACTTCAAAACAACGTTAAAAATTGTGTTGATTTTTAAAGCTATTGAAGATGAAATTAGATATACTTGCTTTTGGAGCACATCCAGATGATGTAGAATTAGGATGTGGAGCGACCATTGCAAAAGAAGTTGCCAACGGAAAAAAAATTGGAATTGTAGATTTAACGCGTGGTGAACTGGGAACCAGAGGAACTGCTGAAACCAGAGATCAGGAAGCGAGTGATGCAGCTAAAATTTTAGGTGTTGCTGTAAGAGAGAACTTAGGATTTGCTGATGGCTTTTTTATGAATGATAAAGCACATCAATTAGAAGTTATAAAAATGATACGCAAGTATCAACCAGAAATAGTGTTATGTAATGCAATAGATGACAGGCACATTGATCACGGAAAAGGGAGTAAACTGGTTAGTGATGCTTGTTTTTTGAGTGGTTTACTGAAAATAGAGACAAAGCATGACAGACAACAGCAACAGCACTGGCGACCAAAACATGTATATCATTATATACAGTGGAAACACATAGAACCAGAAATAACAGTAGATGTTGCAGGTTATATAGATACTAAAATGGCATCTGTTTTAGCTTATAAAACTCAGTTTTATGATCCTGATAGTAAAGAACCTCAGACACCTATTTCAAGTAAAAATTTCACAGACAGTATAAAGTACAGAGCCAGAGATTTAGGACGCTTAGTAGGAGTGGAGTATGCGGAAGGCTTTACAGTAGAACGTTATGTAGCTGTAGAAAGTTTGTTTGATTTGAAATAATAATTTTTAAAAAACGCTTTGTTGTAATTACGAAATAAATTACATTTGCAGTCCAATTTAAATGGTGGTTGTAGCTCAGCTGGTTAGAGCGTCGGTTTGTGGTACCGAAAGTCGCCGGTTCGAACCCGGTCTTCCACCCAAAAGCAGAAGCCTTCAATGAAAATTGAGGGCTTTTTTTGTGAGTTTATGGCAACTAAAAACGCTACTCTAATAAGTAGCGTTTTTTTAGATGATATGTTTTAGATCTATTTATTTCAGTTTTTCAGCTTTGTCTACAAGAATCCTGTTTTCTCTATTAACAAGCTCCCAAGCTGTATAAAAAACCAGACGAGTTCTTTTTTCAAGCAAATCGTATTGAATTTTATCTGGAGTATCTGTCACTTTATGATAATCATCATGTGTACCATTAAAGTAAAAAGCAACAGGTATGTTATTTTTAGCAAAATTATAGTGATCCGATCTGTAATAGTAACGATTAGGGTCTGTTTCATTACTGTATCTGTAATCTAGCTTAATATTGGTGTACTTTTCGTTTACAGCTTCGTTTATTTCATATAATTCAGTACTTAACATATCTGCTCCGATCACATACACATAGTTTCTGTCTTCTTCATGAAGTTTATCAACACGACCAATCATATCGATATTAAGATTAGCAACTGTATGTTCTAGAGGAAAAATCGGGTTGATATCCGTGTAGTATTTTGAACCCTGAAGTCCTTTTTCTTCTGCAGTTAAATGTAAGAACAGAATCGATCGTTTAGGTTTGTATCCATCTTCAATAGCAGATTTAAATGCCTGAGCGATTTCAAGCATAGCAACTGTTCCGGAGCCATCATCATCTGCACCATTACTAACTTCACCATCTTCAATTCCTATATGATCGAGATGAGCAGAAATCACCACAATTTCTTCAGGATGTTCTTCACCTTCAATAAATGCAACAACATTATGAGAATTGAAAGTATCTGCATTCTTTTTTATAGAAAGCTCAATTCTGGTATCTACAATTTTAGGTGTGTCGTTGGTGTCAATATCATCAACCAGTTTTTTGGCGAGTTTATCACTAATAATAAAATAAAAGGCTTCGTCATTACTGTTAACTGATGAAATTTTACCTTCATATTCTGATTCCATCAATTTTTTGTAATAATTCGTATAGTACTTTAATGCAGAGTCATCTACAACAAAGACACCTTTAGCACCAAGATTTGTAGCTGTTTCAATTTTTAAGTTTCTTGCTCGTCTTCCGGAAGTCCATTGCGATTTTTCCTTAGTACCTGAAGTAACATAAGTACTGTCAGCATTCATAGGTTCTCCGGTTTTTATAAGCACTAGTTTTCCTTTTACATCTAAATTTTTATAATCTGAATAGTTATCGGCGTCAATTCCATATCCAGCATATACAATTTGGTTAGCACTAAGTGAAGGAATATTCACATTTGCAGAAGGGATAAAATCGTCAAACATTTCTATCGTTTCTCCGTTGAGAGTCATGCTAGCTTCAGGAAGTTTTTGACGCTCTAAAGGCACTTCCTGTAAATAATCACCTTCTGTTAAAGGAGATGCTATATTCATGCTCATATACTTTTCCTGAAGATAATTTGTAGCCATATCATGGCCAGGTTCACCTGTTTCTCGTCCTTCAAATTCATCTGAAGCATATTTGTAGAGTAATACTTTTAAATCATCTGAAGTAATTGTGTTTCCATAAACTGTTTGGTCGGCAGGGGGTTTGGCACAAGCCATAGCAAAAAGGCCCAGTAATGCCAGGAGTAGATTCTTATTCATAGTTGTTTTAGTGTTTTAAAATGCGATAATACAAAAATCTAAGAGGTTAGAATTCCGCATTAATTTATCTTTAACAAACTTTAACAGCAATTATGAATCTTGATCGACTTCAATACGTTTTTCATTATTTGCGATGTACCAGGCAGTAGCGAAAATGAGTACAGTTCTTTTACGCAAAAGCGGATAATTAATTTTTTCAGCAGTATCAGTAGGCTCATGATAATCTTCATGAGTTCCGTTAAAATAAAATATTACAGGAATACCATATTGCGCAAAATTATAGTGATCCGATCTGCTATAATATTGGTTTGGGTCGCTATCACTGTTCAAACGGTAATCAAGTTCAAGATTTGTGAAATTTTCATTAGCAGATTCTGAAATATAATGC
>JAAEZL010000080.1 GCA_018222875.1 Algicola sp. | reverse complement strand
CTCTAAAGGAGGAGGTTCTGCCAGTAGTCATTCAGACTTACCTGATGGAGCACATTTATTAGCGCCACATGATATTCTTGCGTTTAACGATTATGATAAAGGACTTGCTTATGCAAAACAAGTAGGAAAGCCTGTTATGATAGATTTTACAGGTTGGGCTTGTGTGAACTGCCGTAAGATGGAACAGAATGTTTGGGTAAAAGACAGAGTGTTGAATACTTTAAAAAATGATGTTGTCCTCATTTCATTGTATGTTGATGATAAGCGAAAACTGTCTGAAGATGATATCGCAGATTCTAAATTGAAACCTGGAAAAAAACTTAGGTATATTGGTCAGAAATGGAGTGAATTACAAACCATCAAGTATAAAACCAACACGCAACCTTTTTATGTGCTCATGGGTCACAATGAAGAAAATTTAATAGAACCTGTTGGTTATACACCAAATGCAGATGCGTATTATGACTGGTTGTCTGAAGGGATTGATAATTTTGAAAACTAATTATCTCTCAAAATAAACCTCTTCAAAAGGCACGCGAAATCGAGGACCATAAATCCCTTTTTCATCGCGAATACCACAACCAATAATCATGTTTATTTCGGCTCCTCTGGGTAAATTTAAAATCTGCTTTACTCTTAGTGTATCACTGCCTTCCATAGGACAGGTGTCATAACCAATTGCTGCCATGCTTATCATAAAGTTTTGAGCAGCAAGTCCAGCACTTTTGTGAGCGACAATTCGCATATCACTTTGTCTTGTCTGCCTGTATATTGGCCTGAAAAGTCCTACAATTTGAAATATCCAGTATTTTATAAACCCCAGAATACCTAAAAAATCAGAATAAATGGTTGGAATCAGTTTCTTGTAATACTCTGTTGCTTGCTTTTTTCGTTTGGCAAGCCGAGGTTCTAAATCAGGTTTGTCAAATACTTGGTTTAAGAAATTGATATTCGCCTGAGCACGTTGTCGCCATACATCTTTTCTGGTTACAACTACAACTAACTGCTGAGCCGTTTTTGCAGCATTCTGATTAAAACAAGCTTTTGCTAATTTGTCTAACGTAGGTTTTGAGGTGACATGATAAAACTCCCAAAGCTGTAAGTTGCTGCTGGTTGGTGCTAAAGATGCATTATACAAGCATTGCTTTACTTTTAGGGTATCAATAGGTTCGTCTTTGTATACTCGTGTTGATCTTCTGTAAGCAATAGCTTCAGTTACTGTTTTTTCCATTCACTTAAAATACGTAATTATATGTTATGAGAAAAACCAGTTATAGCACTTTAAACCAATAAAGTAACCGCATCCTAAGATTAAAGGATAGCCTAAAAACAGCCATAAATAATCCAGAATTTGAAGTTTGGAAAATGCTTTCAAACCATCACTACTGAGTAATTCAATAAAATCGTACCAGGATTTAAGTCCGATAGAAACAATAAGTCCATTGGCAATAATAGCAATGATAAGGATGAAAACTCCTATGATGTACAGTTTTAGCATTTCATATGTAATATTAAATTTCAATATAGTAAAAAGTAGGAAAATATTCTACCTTATAAAACATCGAATCTTTATTTGCGTTCGTATATATACCAACTAACCTTTATTTATGCGAATAAAATTAAAAAAATCTTGGTTGAAATGGTTGCTAAAATTATCTTTCAGTGGTGTTGTATTGATTGTATTATTTTGGCTTTCAGTATATTTTGGACTTTGGGGAAGCTTAGCCTCTAAAGATGATATTTTAAATATTAAACAAGCTGAAGCAAGTCTGTTACTAGATTCAAATCAAGAATTATTAGGAAAATACTTCATTTTTGACCGACAGATTGTCGAGTATAAAGACCTTCCGAAGCATTTAGTTGATGCTTTAATTGCAACTGAAGATGTGCGGTTTTATGAACATAGTGGTATTGATTACACGAGCCTTTTTCGGGTGTTTTTTAAATCTATTTTATTACAGGATAATTCCTCTGGAGGCGGAAGTACTATCAGTCAGCAATTAGCTAAAAATATTTACGGAAGAGGTGATTATGGCTGGTTCTCAATGCCAGTAAACAAAACCAAAGAGATGATTCTTGCTAAGCGTTTTGAAGCTTTGTACTCAAAGCAGGATATCATTGCTATGTACTTAAATACTGTAGCTTTTAGCGAAAATGTCTTCGGAATAGAAAGTGCTTCCCAGCGTTTTTTTAGTACGTCTGCTAAAGATCTAGATATGTCACAAGCTGCCACTTTAGTTGGAACTCTAAAAGCACCTCATAGTTACAATCCGAGATTATTTCCTGAACGAAGCCAGTTAAGAAGAGATGTTGTTCTTCAGCAGATGGAAAAATATGAATACATTTCTAATGATACCAGAACTAGAACAAGTGACCAGCCTTTGGTCGTAGCGTATAAGAAATTCAATCATTCAGAAGGAACTGCAGCCTACTTTAGAGAAAAAGTGAGACAGGATGTAAATGTGATTTTGGATAGTTTGGCTAAAGCTAAAGATGAAAGTTATAATTTGTATAAGGATGGTTTAAAAATCCATACCACATTAGACATTGATATGCAACGCTATGCTGAACATGCAATGCAAAAACACCTGTCGTCATTACAATCTCAATTAGAGACATCTTATGGAAATAAAGCACCATGGATTTCTAATTCTTCGTTAATAGAAAAACGTATTAAAGAATTGCCATTATATAAACGACTTAAGAGACAGAAATTGAGTGATAAAGCGATTATTGATTCTTTAAATGTTAAGACTAAAATGAGTTTGTTTTCCTGGGAAGACGATGTTGTGAGAGACGTATCGGTTATTGATAGTTTAAAACACACCATGAAATTTTTAAGTACAGGATTTGTAGCTGTTAATCCGAAAAATGGAGCGGTAAAAGCTTATGTTGGTGGTATAAATTTTGAGCGGTTTAAATTTGATCACGTCTCAGATTCCAGACGACAAGTAGGCTCTACCTTTAAGCCTGTTGTTTATACAGCAGCTTTAGAAAAAGGTATGGATGCCTGTACCTATTATCCAGTTAAGGAAATTACTTATACCAATCAGAAAGACTGGACACCAACTAATGGAGGTAAAGAAGAAGTTGATCGGCATCTTAATTATTCATTTGAAAAGGCCTTGAGTGAATCTGTAAATACCATTGCTGTAAAAGTACTTGAAGACGTTGGTATTGATGCTGTGATTGCTCAGGCAAAACGTATGGGAATAGAATCAGATTTACCAAAAGTACCTTCCTTAGCGTTAGGAACTGCTGAACTTTCAATGTTAGAACTTATTGGTGCTTACACAAGTTTTGCTAATGAAGGTCATGTGTCAAAACCATTTTATATTACCAAAATTGAAGATAAATCAGGAAACATTATTTACGAACCATCCAATCGGTATATTGGTACTGAAGCTTTTTCTGAGGAAACCAGACAAACCATGATTGAAATGATGAAATCAACGGTTAATTCAGGAACAGCAAAACGCATGCGAAGTACCTATGGTTTAACTAATGATCTGGCTGGAAAAACAGGAACCACACAAAACAATAAAGACGGATGGTTTGTTGGTGTGAGTCCAGATTTGGTTATGGTATCCTGGGTTGGTAACGACGATCATCGTATAGGATTTAGTAATACATCAATAGGTCAAGGTGCTCATTCTGCTTTACCAATAGTGGCTTTGTTTTTAAAGCAACTCAATTCAGATTCAAAATTTGATGCCATTACAAAAGCTAAGTTTGAAACGCCATCAGAAGAAGTAATTGCTGCCTTAGATTGTGAACCGGAAAAACGTGATGGCTTCTTAAAACGCCTTTTTACCAAGGATAAAAAAGAACGTGAATTTGAGTCAGATTCTGAAGATAAAAAGAAAAAGAAGAAAGGTATTTTTTCGTTTCTAAAGAAAAAGGACAAATCCTGATAGCATCACTAAGGCTTGTTATGATTTATTAATAATAGCTTTCGCAGCTTCAATACAATCTGTGATACTTTGCTTGCTGGTGTCTATAGCAATATTGTAATTGCCGTATGGCTTGTATTTTTCAAGTTTTCCTTGAGAAAATAAGCCCATGACTGGTGTTTTGGTTGCTGCTGCTAAATGCATTACACCACAATCTGCACCAATAAATAATGAGGTGTTTTCAATAACTGCAGCCATTTCACGAAGGTCTTTACTGTAATAGGAAGGTGCTTCAAAATCTATCTGCGAAATGTTTTCAATAGGAAGGACTTCAATAATATTATGCTCTTTAAAGGTTGTTTTTAATTGCGTATAAAATTCTTTCCACCACTGTTTTGAATGGCACTTATGACCAGTTGCAAATGTGTAAATACAAATCGTTTTTGGATTGTTTTTAACCAGATTATTAAGTACGGTTTTTCCTTCTTCAATTTCATTAACACTTAATTTCATATCCAGTAAAGGAACAGGTCTTTCATTTTTAGGATATCCTAATTTAGAAAGATATGCTCTTAAAGTATACACAGGATTTTTAGCTATATGATGACTGTCAGGAACTTTTAGTTCGAAGTCATCTTCAATGTCATCAAATACTTTGAGTTTAGCATTAGCAAAACCAGTCAGTAATTTTCCGGAAGAGGAATCTTTTACAGCATTAATCACTAAATCATAAGTTTTGTATTTTACACCTAGCCAGACTTTAGCGTACGTTATCAATTCTTTAAACGGTTTTCTGGGTAAGACTATATAACTGTTAATATTGGAAAAATTCTCGTATAAAATAGGAGCCAGATTGCCTTTAACTATGATATCTATTTCACAATTTGGAAAAGTGTCAGTAATCTCCTGAATTAATGGTGTTGTAAGTAATAAATTTCCAAGTCTGTGATTGGGTCTTACGATTAAGATTTTTTTTATTTCAACCTGAGATGTTCTGGACAAGGCCTTTTTCATATTGGATTTGCCAATATTTTTTGTCAGTCCGTACATAACTTTCCTTCTAAAATTATTTACACGTATGGAGAAAGACATAGACTTTTCAGAATTGTTATTGTCTTTTGATGATGTCATAAACTAAAATTTAACCTTGAGCCTGATTGATGATTTCTGTAATTAGGCCTGCAATATCGTGTTTTTTTTTGTTTGAATTTGATTAAAACACGGAAAATCAATTCAGAGGATCGTTATAACTTAATCGTTTAATATATCATATTTTTAAAAAACGCTTTGGTAAACAGATGTTAAGTCCTGTACATTTTTTTAGGGTATTCGTCCTAAGTTGATTGTTTTTTGAATTCTACTCATATACATTTATAACCGCTTCAAATCTGATCTCTATCTTAAATGTAAGTTGAAGACTTCATTTATTATATGCTTTTAATTCAAATTATTTTAAAGCTCTTGAAATACATCAAGAGAAATACTAACCAAAAAACAATCAATTATGTTGAAAAAATCAATTACATCTGTGATGATGTTAGCAATGGTATTTATGTTTTCTACAAGCATAAATGCCCAAGAATCTGAAGATTATAATATGTGGGAAAACATGATGTTTACTCCAGATTATACACAGCTTAAAACATTGAGTGAGAACATGCGTAAGCACAATGAAAAGTATCATAGTGAAGGTCCTTATAAAGCGACAGTCTACAATATTTCTTCAGGCCCAAATGCGGGAAAAATGATTTGGCAAATGGGATCAATGATGCTTAAACACAATGATAATCGACCAGGAGCAAATGGTCATGATGAGGATTGGCGTGATAATGTGATGCCATACATTAAAAAAATTCATACCATAGAATATTGGTCGCAAGATGATAAAAAGTCTAATACCAGTATGTTGGGACCAGATAATTTATATCCAATAATGTATATTCGATATTTTGAAGTCTCTGACGATCATGATTTTAGTATGGATAATCACTTCAAGCAAGTAAGTGAAACAATAAAGTCTATGCAAGGAGAAAATCCTTGGGGATTGTATTACAATGCTTTTAGGCAAGGTGACTTAGGAAGACATGTCGCTACCGTTGGGTTTATGAAAAAATGGGCAGAAATGGATGAAGATAGAAAATTCAAGGCTGCACATGCGAAACTTTACGGAGAAGATTCTTGGGATGCTTTTACAGAGACAGCTGCTAAAACATTTAAGAATTCATGGGATGAGATTTGGGAGTATAATAAGTATCTCAGTGGAGATTAATCAAATTTAGTTTAAAATCTTAAAACCGCTCAATTGAGCGGTTTTTTTGTAAAATTAAAGAGATTAAATAGAAATCAGTCTTATTATTATAATTGTCTTAAAAAATATAGGCTGTACCTATAACATATCATCTTTATTATGAGCATATTCTTCTTTGTAAATACGTACAATTATTAACAGAAGACTAACCAGTAAAGGTCCGAAAATAAGACCCATAAATCCAAATAACGGAATACCTACCAACACACCAATAAGTGTGATTAATGGATGAACATTATCTAGTTTTTTCAAAACGAACAACCTTATAAGATTGTCTGTGGCTCCGACAATTGCGATACCATAAATTAAAATTCCCCATGCCTGCGAAGTTTCACCATTAGTAATGCTTAGTATAAAAACAGGAATAGTTCCGAGCATGCTTCCAACAAAAGGAATCATTGAACCAATCGTGACAATAACAGCCCAGAAAAATGGATTTGGTATTCCAAAAATCAAAAAACCAATAAGAGCAACAGCACCTTGTGCAACGGCAACAAGTGGTATTCCTAAAGCATTTGCCTTGACCATCTCGTAAATATCATCTTCCATGAGTTTTAAATTGTCCTTGCCAATAGGAATGTACTTATATATTGAATCTCTAACCTTTTCTCTGTTTATTAACATGAAATACAATAAAAAATACATTATCGTTATTGCAATGAATCCATTAAAGGTGTTCCCTAAAAATGCTTGTGAGTTATCAGATAGCCATTCAGAAATTTTGTCTGATTGAATTTGCGAAGTGAGATCGTAATTTAAAAATGTTTCTAAAGCGTTCAGTTCAGTTTTAACTGCTTGTATTATCTTTTCAGAATTGTCTATGGCCTTGCCAATCTTGTTGCTTAGCATAAAAATAATTCCCGCTATGGGAAGTGTGATAATAATAAAAGAAATAAACATTAAAACGCTGGCGGCTAATGTAGAGTTCCATCCCATGTTTTCCAGTGTACTCATGAATTTTTTTAGCAGTACAAATAGAGTTATTGCACCGAGAATACCAGATAGGTAAGGAGAGAGTTCTTTAAAAATCAATGTACAAATCAACAGAATTAGTAATAAAATAAAAATCTGTCTTATAGTTTTCGCCTTTATCATATCCTTTTAATTGTTTCTAAGGGCTTTTATCAGTTGTTTCTTATTCATTTTAGATCTACCATCAATGCCAACATTTTTGGCCTGATCGTACAATTCATTTTTAGTCCATTCTTCGTAAGGATCGGCTTTCCCTCCTTTTTTGCCAGAATCAGGTGAGTTGGCAATTCGTGCAGCCTTTTCTTTGCTGTAGCCTTTGTCTTTAAGAGCTTCGTACTGATCTTCGTTTTTTATTCTAGGTTTTGACATGTCTAACAAAATTATTTAGTTTGTAGCACTAAGTTGAAGAATTTGTCTGTTATGTTTTAACACAGACGAGATAAATATTAGCTGAAATAGGTTTTATAATTAGCTATTCCAGTAATAAATGCGGTAAGAATTTTACTGATATTTATAAAAAAAAAGCTCTCCTTTGCGCAAGGTATGGAGAGCATAAGTGGAGTGGGAGAGATTAGCTTTGCTGTTCTCAATCACTCCCATATTTTAAATGCAACTTGTTTTTTTGAATGGGTACCTTAAAACACAAAACCCTGTAAAACAATATTTTACAGGGTTAAAAGTGGAGTCGGAGAGAATCGAACTCTCGTCCAAACAAGCTATTAAAGAGCCTTCTACACGTTTAGTCTTTTATTGTTTTTTCGATTGTAAGCTGGCAAAAGACAACCTACTTACAACTTAGCTTTTTAATCTCGAAGAGGTATCAAAGCACTACCTAATCTAAGTCAATATTTACGATGCCTCTAATAAGAACGCCATTAACCAAGGCTTTCTGGAGACATTTAGCCTTCCTACCTAGTAGGAACTAGCACAATCTTACTGTAATTCAGATTACGCAGCTAAAGCGTAGTTATTCTCGCCGTTTAAAAAGTTGACCTAGCCTTTTACGTGTTTCAAAGTCATTACACGACGTGCTTACCATTTAATGAGTCTCGCTGTCAAAACCAGTCGACCCCTTAATGAGATAGCAAATTTTTAATTTGTGCAATCGAATTAATCCCAAACTCGATTTGGGATCTCATCAGCATATCTCTGATAATTATTTTAGCGTTCCTCTACTTCGCTTGCGCTTCGTAGAGTCAGGCTTTCCGCTGTATCTTTTTGTTGTGTCACCTTGAGCGCAGTCGAAAGGTCTTTGTCATAACAAAAAGGATGCCGCTTCAATCCTTAACGCGCTACACCAAGAAACAATTGAAACTGCTTCAAGGTGTGCGAAATTACTAAAAATAGTAACGCAAAAGCTATACCAATCCCGATTTATCATTCCGTTAAGAAAAAATGTCAGGTTTTCTTTTTAATTTACCTCAAAACTAACAGTATGATTAAAGAAGGAACACAAGTCAAGTGGCAATGGGGAAACGGAACAGCACAGGGTAAAGTTCAGGAAACTTATACTAAAACAGTAACAAAAACCATTAAAGGAAGCGACGTGACCCGAAAAGGAGAACAAGGAAATAAAGCATTGTATATCAAACAAGACGATGGTGATTACGTTTTAAAAAGTGAAAATGAAGTAGAGCGAATGGATTGACTATTTAATCTTTCTCGTGTTTGTTTAAGCCATAAAATCAGCTTATTTTCGTGGAAAATTATTACGTATGAAATTCGCCATCATCAAAGAACGTAAAAGTCCGCCAGACAGACGCGTTGTATTTTCTCCAGAAAAACTTGCCGAAGCCCAATTGCAGTTTCCTCAAGCTCAGTTTATAGTAGAATCTTCAGATATTCGTGTGTTTTCAGATGATGATTATCGCAAACAAGGATTTACAGTTACAGACGATATTTCAGATGCAGATGTTATGATTGGTGTTAAAGAAGTGCCACTTGAGCATCTTATTCCGAATAAAAAATACTTTTTCTTTTCGCATACCATTAAGAAACAGCCTTATAACCGTAAGTTGCTCGTAGATATACTGAACAAACATATCGAAATGTACGATCATGAAACCATTGTTAAGAAAAGCGGAGCAAGATTGATAGGTTTCGGACGTTATGCAGGATTGGTTGGTGCTTACAACGGATTAAGAGCTTTGGGATTACGTGATGGATTGTTTAATTTACCTAAAGTTGAAACCTTAGCAGACTTAAAAGAGGTTAAGGCAGAACTCGATAAAATTACCTTACCAAACATTAAAATTCTACTCACAGGAACAGGAAAAGTGGCTATGGGAGCAAAAGAAATCCTGGATCACCTAAACATCAAACAAGTAAGTGATGCTTTATACCTGACTGCTCAATTTTCAGAACCTGTTTATGTCATGGCAGATGTCATGGAATACAGTAAACGTATCGATGGGAAAGTAGGCGACAAATGGGAGTTTTATAAAGATCCAACTGGTTACGAAAGTAATTTTATGCCTTACGCTAAAGAAACCGATTATTTTATTGCTGGACATTTTTACGGTAATAATGCGCCTTTTTTATTTACAAGAGACGATGCGAAACATCCCGATTTCAGAATAAATTTAGTAGCCGATATTTCCTGTGATATTGATGGTCCTGTGGCAAGTACCATTCGTCCCTCAACAATCGCAGAACCTTTCTATGGTTATGATCCACATACCGAAACTGAAGTTGCTTTTGATGCCGATGAAGCTATTACAGTCATGGCAGTTGATAATTTACCTTGCGAATTACCAAAAAATGCCAGTGAAGGTTTTGGTGAGATGTTTTTAGAACACGTGATTCCTGCCTTTTTTAATGGCGATGAGCGTGGTATTTTAAAGCGTGCAAAAATCACTACGAACGAAGGTAAACTAACCGAACGCTTCAGTTATTTGCAGGAATATGTTGACATTGGATAACTAATAGATATTTTTCTTACTTTTATCAAGCAACCTTTTGCGGAAGAGTGCATCTACTATTTACAATCAACAACCTAACACTATGAAAATTTTAAAAAGTTTTGTATTCCTTGCACTTATTCTTATAATATCGTCATGTTCAGAAGATGACAACTGGAATACAGACAAACCAATTCAAGAACAGGAAGAAGTATCTACGTTTTCAGAAAACTTTGGAAATCCGTTCAACGCACGTTTTATTGGTAAAGTAATTAACGAAGACAATAACCCTGTTTCAGGTGTGACTGTTTCTGTTGGTGGCACATTTACTACTACAGATTCTAATGGTATATTTTCAATACTTGATGCTTCAGTTTTTGAAAAATTCGCCTACATAAAAGCATCCAAAGAAGGATTTATAGATGGTTCGCGAGCATTAGTGCCATCAGAAGGTATTAACCAGGTTACCATCATGTTATTAGATTTAGATACAACTGCTACGATAAATTCTGGAGAGTCAAGTACTGTAAATTTATCAAACGGAACACAAGTGGTTTTCGATGGTAACTTTGAAAATGGACAAGGTGTGAGTTATTCTGGTGTTGTGAATGTGACGTTAAAGCATTTAAATCCGGATAGTAATACTATGGAATTGCAAATGCCTGGAATGTTGTTTGCTGAAAATGCTGAAGGAAGTCCGAGAGTTTTAGAAACTTATGGTATGATTGCAGTAGAATTACGCAGTGCATCAGGAGATGAGTTAAATCTAGCTGAAGGCAGCACAGCGCAAATTTCTATTCCTGTTCCTCAAAATGTAACGAGTACACCTGCAACGATTCCACTTTGGTATTTTGATGAAGAAGGTGGCTACTGGAAAGAAGAAGGACAAGCAACACTTCAGGGCACTATGTATGTTGGTGATGTCTCGCACTTTTCATTCTGGAATTGGGATTTCGATTATCCATCTGTTACGCTTTGTATCACATTAACCGATACCAATGGTAATCCGTTACCTTATGCTGCTCTGGATTTGTACTCACCTGCTTTAGCTTCTACCGGAAGTTATGGTTATACCAATATTAATGGCGTAGAATGTGGTTTAGTGCCAGCTGATGATGAGTTAACTTTAGTTGTTCCAAATTTTGGATGTGTTGGAAGTGATTTTACGACAACGATTGGACCCTTTACTTCTGACTCCAATATCACAATTCAAGTAACTGATGCTGATGTATTAATTACCAACTTCACAGGAGTTTTTAACGATTGTGATGGAAATGCTATTACTAATGGATACATGCAATTGTTTTACAACGATTCAACACAAACCATTCCTATTGACAATGGAATATTAGATTTAACCATTGATTACTGTAGCGATAATACGTCGTATTCTGCTTTAGTTGTCGATTTATTAAACAATCAAACTACAGATGTCACCACAGGAAACTTTACAGTTCCAACGACAGATTTAGGAACGCAGATGTCTTGTATAGATGAAGAAGATAGTGACAATGATGGAGTTTTAGATTTTGTTGAAGATTTAGATGGAAATGGTGACCTTGATAATGATGATACAGATGGAGATGGTATCCCAAATTATTTGGATGATGATGACGATGATGATGGTGTTAATACAGTAGACGAAGATCGTGATAATGATGGTAATCCAGCAAATGATGATAGCGATGGTGATCAAATACCAGATTATTTAGATAGTTTAGATGTGTTAATCTATAATGCTGATGTTGTTGGAACAGGTTGTGTGCCAAATCTAGTTTATGATTTTGATGTGATAATTGCACAAGCGTATTCTGGTTTAATAAATAATACGTATTCATTTTACTTATTAGAATCAGACGCAGAAGCTGATGTAAATCCTTTAACAAATCCGTTTACTGATGATGGATCAACAAATATAATTTTTGTTAGAGCAACGAATACCGTTACGAATCTGTTTGCTATTTCAGAACTTTATTTATATGAAGAGTTTATTGATTCTGATCAAGATGGACTAACCGATTGTGAAGAGCTAACAGGTGTTAGCCAAGCTGATGGTTGCAATCCTAACGGAAACATAACAGATCCAAATGATGCAGATAGCGATGATGATGGTTATGACGATTGTGTTGAGGCTCAATATGGAACAGATCCTAACGATCCAACAAGTTTTCCAGATACATTAGATTCTGATGGTGATTCTGTGTTAGATAGTCAGGAAGCTATTGACGGTACAGATCCAAACAATGTTTGTGATTATAACCCGGATTTTTTCAATTATAATAACGTAACTAATGACTGGTACAACGCTAATTGTGATGGTGATATTTCAGTGAATGAATGTGATCCTGATCCATTAGATCCATGTAATTTTAGTTTTAATTGTAATAATTCTGATGTAACACAGGAATGGTATGATTTAGATTGTGATGGAGATGGTTTAACAAACCTTCAGGAGACAGTTGGTGCAGACGGTATTGAAAATACTGGTGATGAGACTAGTGTAATAAATGATGATAGTGATAATGACGGCTTAACAGATGGTGAAGAGGTGACAGGAATTAATGATACTTCTACACCATTAAACCCTAACGGTATGATGACTGATCCTAATGATGAATGTGATCCATATAGACCAACAGCACAATTTGATTGTGATGGTGATGGTTTAACAAATTTAGAAGAATATTTAGGAGTCGATGGTGTCTCAAATTCTGGAGATGAAACAGATGGTCAAGATCCTGATTCTGATAACGATGGTGTTAACGATGGCGATGAGGTTGCCAATGGGACTGATCCAAATGATCCTAACGATAATTAAAGTATTTAGTTTTTGATTAAATAAAAAAGGAAAGCCGCAGCTTTCCTTTTTTTGTTTAAAATCTAATGACACAAAGGTTTACGGTGTCCATTGTGTTGTTTTTAAATCAAATGCTAAAATCATTACAGTTCCAATTGTATACGCAATAAGATCTGACACATGAAATGTGCTTCCAAGGATGATGTTCGCCATTTTGTTTTGTCTTAATTGAAAATAATCTAAAAGATTAAACAGTTGTAAAAACTCCACAGTAAAAGCAAACGCTAAGACACCAATAGCAATGTAAATCGGATTGGCTTCAATAAAACTTCTAATACTGCAATAGATCAAAATGACCACCAGAACATCGCCAAAGGTATGACGAATAAAACCTCCAGTTAAAAATGCTGCGATACATATTTCTATGATGAGCAGCAACAGACTTGCCATAAAAAAATGTAAATTGAATTTTAAGGTCATTGGATTTCTATTTTGTCACCTAAATACTTAGGTTCTACTTTAAATATGACGTCGATGGAAGCTTTGGCTCTGGCAAAATATTCTCTTAATCTTGTTTTAGACCTATGATGATTATAGCTGTCTTTAGCGTTGTAAGCTACAGCATCGATGTCATAATTTTTAGCAAGATAAATGGCACGTTCATTATGAAATTGTTGTGATATGATGGTGATTGAATCCTGACCAAAAATTTCTTTAGACCTCACAACAGAATCCAAAGTTCTAAAGCCTGCGTAATCTAAAAAAATCTTGTTTTCAGGAATACCTCTGGCAATTAAATCGGTTTTAAACGTCGTAGGCTCATCATAGGTTGTTCTGCTATTATCACCACTAATTAAAATGAATTCTATTTTTCCTGCTTCATAAAGTTCGACAGCTGCATCCAAACGAAATTTGTAATAGGAATTAATATGTCCGCTTTGTGTGTATTTTCCCGCACCAAGAACTAATCCGACTTTATTCTTCGGAATCGCTTCAGTTGTATCGAAAATATAATGTCTTGCCTGAAAACTCATCATTTCATTTGTCAGGATCAATCCAAATAACACAAAGACAATGAGTAGTATTAATATTTTTAGTGTTTTCATGAATTTAAAAGTAATAGATGGCGTTGTTCTTCTGAAAAAATGGCGCTTCTGAAATCGTTAATATTTATATGTAGCAATTGTTTATAATTGTAGTGATGAAACGAGTTTGCCCTCTTTCCTATTGTATAAGATTGATAATAATAGTTGTAGTAATCAGGAAGAATCATGATTCCTAAAACTATAGCTCCATATAAGTATATGCTTCGTTTACCATTGCCATAACACAAACATTGAAGTGCAATTTCATCTTCTACTTTAGTGCCAAAACCTGTCAAAGTATGGTAAGCATCGTGACGTTCAACTTTAGCGATGAGTTCAAAATTGTGTTTATCCAGAAATTCGCCAAGATGCTTTCCTAATGTATGTTCAGGATAGGAGAGCAGCTCTTTCT
>JAAEZL010000079.1:8498-14549 GCA_018222875.1 Algicola sp. | reverse complement strand
CCAAAGTATTCTATGAAGAAGAATAGTTAGTCAGCAATTCTGTATTGGGCTTTCTTGTAGGTGCAGTGTCCTTGGCGAAGGTTGGATCAATGAATTGTTCTGTAAAAGATACGCCTTCAGTTAAAAAGGTTTTTAGTATAAAATTATGTACAGGCCAAAAGGTGTTTTCGGGATATACTTCAGTTCCTAAGCCATCTTGATTGGTAATCATGACGAGTTCAAAATCTAATTCGTTAGCTATTTTACTTAAGTACTGAAATACGTTTGGGTAAAACTCTAATTTCTCAAACGAATCAATCTGCTCATCTGATGGTTCTTTTATTATAGTTCGGTCTCTATCTATAAATAATACGCGTTTCATTTTAGTTGTTTTAATGCTGTAATTAATGTTCTGTTTTCAGTTTCAGTTCCGATGGTTATTCTTAAGCAATTATCACATCTTGGCTGATTGCTTCTGTTTCTAACTACGATTCCCTTGTCTGTTAACTCTTTGTATCGCTTCGTTGCGTCATCAACTTTTACTAAGAGAAAGTTAGCATCAGACGGATAAATGGTTTCAATAATTGTGATAGATTCAAGTTCTGATTTGAGCCAATCACGTTGCTGTAATAAGTCATTGATTTCTTTTGAAATGTTCTCTGGTTCACAAAGCCTTTCAATTACCTTTTGCTGCGTTAATGTGTTAATATTATAAGGCGGTTTGATTTTGTTTAATACGTTTATAATAGCTTCGGAAGCAAAACACATTCCTAATCGGATGCCTGCCATTCCGTAGGCTTTTGACAGCGTTTGTATGACAATTAAATTTGGAAATTCATCAAGTTGCTTTATCCAGCTTTCTTCAATTGAGAAATCGATATAGGCTTCATCAATGATGACGATTCCATTAAACTCTGAAATTAAGGTTTTGATTGTTTCAGCATTAAAACTATTAGATGTTGGATTATTTGGTGAGCATAAAAACAGTAATTTTGTCTGATTGTTCTGAGCTTGTAAAATAGAATCAACTTTAGGTTCAAAATCAGAATCCAATTCAATTTTGATAAGATTTACAGCGTTTAAATTTGCCAAAACCTCATACATGCCATACGTTGGTGGTAAGGTGATGACATTGTCTTTATTAGGTTCACAAAAGGCTCTGAAAATTAAATCTAATACTCCATCACTTCCATTTCCAAGCAATATTTGATTCACAGGAATGGCTTTCAGTTTTGAAATTTCAGACTTTACTTTTAGTTGTTGTGGGTCAGGATAGCGATTAATTCCATTATCAAACGGATTTTCATTGGCATCAAGAAATATAAGATCTGCTGACACCTCTTTAAATTCATCTCGAGCTGAGGCATAAGGTTTCATAACTTTGATGCTATTTCTTATAAGTGGTTCTAATTTAAAATCTTTCATTTTTATATGTGATGAATATATGTTCTTCTAATGAGATGCTGAAACAAGTTCAGCATGACGTTATTATTTTAAATCGTTAAGTCTCAAGGTAACAGCATTTTTATGTGCTTGTAATCCTTCAGCTTCTGCCATTAGTTCTATGGTGTTACCTATATTTTTAAGACCATCTTTTGTGATTTTCTGAAAAGTGATGCTTTTAGTAAAACTGTCTAAGTTTACACCAGAATATGCCTTACTAAACCCGTTAGTAGGTAAGGTATGATTTGTTCCGGAAGCATAATCTCCTGCGCTTTCTGGAGTATAATTTCCAATAAAAACCGAACCTGCATTTTCGATATTATCTATAAAGAAGTCCTCATTTTTAGTACAGATGATGAAGTGTTCAGGTGCATATGCGTTGATCATGTCCATAGCAATTTTGTCAGATTCAACATATATGAGTTTTGAATTAGTAATTGCCTTTTCGGCCATATCTCGTCTTGGTAATTCTACAAGTTGTTTTTGAATTTCGGTCTCTACGGAAACTAATACTTGTTTTGATGTTGAAATTAGGATTACCTGACTATCAGAGCCATGTTCAGCCTGACTCAACAAATCTGAAGCCACATAATTCGCTTTTGCTGAATCATCTGCAACGACTAACAATTCACTAGGTCCAGCAGGCATATCAATAGCAACTCCAAATTTTGTTGCCAACTGTTTTGCTACAGTGACAAACTGGTTTCCTGGTCCGAAAATTTTATAGACCTGAGGAAGAGTTTTCGTCCCGAAAGTCAATCCAGCAATAGCCTGAATACCTCCTACCTTAATAACTTTTGTGACACCACACAATTGAGCTGCGTATAAGATTTCGTGAGCTATGTTTCCATTTTTGTCTGGAGGAGAACACAGTACGATATCTCTGCAACCTGCAATTTGCGCAGGCACAGCGAGCATTAAAACTGTGGAAAATAAAGGCGCAGTTCCTCCAGGAATGTACAAGCCCACTTTTTGTATCGGACGCTTTTCTGACCAACATTTAACACCTTTAGAGGTTTCAACAGTTATACGTTTTGTTTTTTGAGCTTTGTGAAATGTTTCAATATTAGTTTTAGCCGTTTGTATAGCTTTTTTTAAATCGGCAGACACTTGTTTTGAAGCGTCTTCAATCTCTTCAGCAGATACTTCAGTGGTGTTCAATTTAACACCATCAAATAATTCAGTGTATTTAGAAATGGCTTTATCTCCTCTTCGTTGTACGTCATTAAAAATTTCGATAACCGTGTCTTCAATATTTTCAACAGTTTGTGTTGGTCGTTTTAAAATTGTTGACCATTCATTTCTATTCGGATTTATATATGTTTTCATTACAATACCATGTTTTCAATTGGACATACTAATATACCTTCTGCTCCATACTGTTTAAGCTCATCAATCACTTCCCAAAATGCATTTTTATTGATGACAGAATGTAATGAACTCCATCCTTCTTTTGCCAGAGGTAAAATGGTTGGACTATTCATTCCTGGAAGAATTTTTATAATGGTTTCCAATTTTTCGTTAGGAGCATTGAGCAATACATATTTACTTTGTCGTCCTCTTAGAACAGATTGTAGCCTAAATTGGAGTTTGTTTAAAATGTCTTGATTTTCTGAGTTGATTAAAGGTGAAACAGCAAGAACTGCTTGTGATTTTAACAGTACATCTACTTCTTTTAATCCGTTTTTAAATAAGGTGCTTCCACTGGAAACGATATCTACAATGGCATCAGCAAGACCTATATTAGGAGCAATTTCTACTGAACCACTAATGATATGTAGTTTGGCATTCACCTTATTTTCTTTTAAGAATTGATTTACCGTATTTGGATATGACGTTGCAATACGTTTGCCTTCTAAATCTTTAATGGATTTGTATTTTGAAGATTTCGGAATAGCGACAGATACCTTGCATGATGAAAAGCCAAGTTTTTCTATTATGGAAATACCGTTTCCTTTCTCAATTAAAACATTTTCACCAATAATGGCCACGTCAACAACGCCATCTTTTAAATACTGAGGGATATCTCCATTTCTGAGATAGAATACTTCCAGAGGGAAATTTTTAGCAGATGCTTTTAATTGATCTTTTCCGTTGTCGATTGAAATTCCTACGTCCTGAAGAATTTTCATCGAGTCGTCGTGTAGTCGTCCTGATTTTTGAACTGCAATTTTTAATTTACTCATCTTTAGTTTTGTGTTATATTGTTTGAGTAAATCTTCTTGGAGTAATTCCTGTACGTTAAGGAATAAAAAAACCGCTTGATTTACTCAAACGGTTTAAAATATGTTGAAGTTATTCAATACATTCTCATCTCGCCTGAGTGCCAGTATGAAAATGATGATGATGTAATTGAATAAAATTCATGTTTTCTTTTGTATCAACAAAGGTTGCAAATTATTATCTGAAAATCCTAATTATTGATTATTAATTTTTTGTTAATCCTATTGATTGCCTAAAATAATTGGCATTCCAGAATCTCCAGAACCAATAACAATGACCTTACTATTAGGCGATTCTGATAATTTTATAGTGGCATCGATACCTTTATCCTGCAGAATCTTATCAGTTAAGGAAGCACTTAAAATTTTATTAGCATCCGCTTTACCCTGAGCTTCAATTCTTACTTTTTCGGCTTCTTTTGTTGCTGTAACCAATCTAAATTCATACTCTAAAGACTCCTGCTCTTGTTTTAACTTACGTTCAATAGCTTCTTTAATTGTTGGAGGTAACGTAACATCTCTAATTAAAATATCATTTAATTGAATGTACTGAGGCTCCACAATTTTTTTGGTTTCCTCAAATATTTCTTCTTGAATAGCATCTCGTTTACTAGAATATAATTGTTCAGGTGTATAGCGTCCTACAACACTTCTGGCAGCACTTCTAATGGCAGGCTGTAAAACACGATTTAAGTAATCTTCCCCTTTTTCGAGGTGCAAACGACCAAGGTTTTCAACTTCTGGCTGATACAATACAGATGCATCGAGTTTAATATCAAGACCATTTGAAGATAAAACAGACATCTTTTCAGGGATTTCTTGTTGACGAGTTTCATAATCAATCACACGATTCCATGGCGCAATAACATGAAATCCAGGACCCAAAGGTGCTTTATTTGGATCTACTCCATCGCTAAGTGTTTCGTGCACAACTCCAGCATGACCAGAATCGATAGTAACAGCCGATTTAAATAATATTATCAGCACTACAATGATTATAAAAATGACTGGTAATGCAATTTTTGGTAATTTTTCCATAGTTTTTGTTTTTAAATAAGTCCGTTATATTTTCTGATAAACCACTCACTTGCGAGACTCAAAGCAATAAGTGCCAGTAGGTATTTCCAATCTATCAAAGGTACGATTTTTTTACTGCTTTTCTGAATTGTTGCAAACCTAGAATCGGATAATAAATCAGATATAAGCGTCGTTGTGTCATCAATAAAATAAGACGTTCCATCACTCTTACTTGCCAAGTTTTCTAGTTTTACAACATTAGCATTTAAGAACTGTTGTTCTACATTATAATCTAAGATTTTAAGTTCTCCAGATTTAGAAATCGTTCCATCTGAAGTTTTTACTGTAAACACATACTCACCTGCTTCTAAACCACTTAAATCTACCTGGTAATTGGTGTTTTTTAAAACAAATGGATAGGTTTTTGTGTCGTTAGTTAGTTTATTTTTTAATGTAATATCAATGTTTGCATTAGCATCAAATTCATAGTTTTTATTAAAATATTGTGCTGTAATTTTAACGTTATCGTTTCCATTATAGAAGGATTCATAATTGACATTTAATCGGGAACGTCTTTGCTTAGAGCTCAAATACTGAACCAGTTTTCCGATAAAATTATCAAAGGTATTGAACGACTTTTCGTCTAAATAGCTTTGCGCTCTCCATCTCCAGATCCCTTCTCCTAAAAGTAAAGCTTCTCTTTTATCGTTGATTTCGAAAGTGGATAATAATGGCTCTTTTAATTGTGTTCCATTGATTGTTTTAAACAGAAGGGTTTCAAAAGGCACTTTAAATGTGGTTTCTCCAAACTCAGATTGTAAAGGAGGAAACGCATCGAAATTTAAATCATCAATGATAAATGTACTGTAATTTTGATTTACCGATGGCTGAAAATTTTCCGTTTGATTAGTGATTTCCTGACTAAAATGATCTTGTAACTGATTTAATAGAGACCAGTTGGTTTTAGTACCAGTTACTATTAATTTATTGAGTTTTAATCTTTCGATTTCTTTGAATAATGACCTAAAGTTATTCGTTGGCTGATAGGCTATAATTAATTGAAAATCATCATATTGATTCAGAAATTCAGAAGAACTCAGAATCTCAGCATTTCGTTGTTCGTTACTTTCAATTGACTTTTTTAATGCGCCTAAATCCGGGTGAATAATATCTGACACAATAGCCACGTTTGTCTTTTGATCTATGACTTCAACAGCAAAATTCTTAACATTATTTACTGTGTTTTTTTCATTAGCTAACGGAATGATTTCAGCTTTGTAACTACCAACTCCTACGCGACTGGCTGGTAAATTAAAATTTATAATTTGTGAGTTTTGCTCTTTGCTAAAATTAAGAGGTTTAGAAAATACAGTGGTATTTCCTGATGTAA
>JAAEZL010000079.1:7437-8488 GCA_018222875.1 Algicola sp. | reverse complement strand
GAATTAACCGTTGAATTTCCATTGTAGGTTGCTATAATTTCAACTGGAAACTTATTCTTTAAATAGGCATACCTGTTAACGTTGAGCTGTTGGATTTTTATATCTGTATATGTGGTTGTATCTCCTAAAATTACTGGAAAAATAGCCTGTTTATAGCGATTGGTCATAAACTCATAATCGTAACCATAGGTTTGATTACCATCTGTAATAAGAAGTGTTGGCGAAATCGAATTATTGTAAACTTCAGAGAGACGATCAAACACCTGAGCGATGTTAGATTGTTTTTCATTAAAATTTAAAGAATCATTCGGGTTAACCGACTTTCCAAAGGTGTAAAACTTCAATTCAAAATTAGCGTTGAGTTGTTCATTTTGCTTAATGCTTTCGATTAATCTTAAGGTGTTTTCAGATTGATTGAGATAGTTAATAGATTCCGAATTATCAACTGCAACAATTAAATTTGGTTTTTCGTCATAAAATGAAACCCTATCAAACTTAGGATTGATTAAGAGCAACAACACCGAAAAGATACTTACAAATCTTAAGAAGGCTAAAAACCAGTAGATTTTTGTCGTTTTTTTAGATTTGAAGATATACTGAAAAAGCGCTAATACTAGCGCTACTATTCCAGATATTATGATATATATTAATGTCTCTGTTTGCAATTACTATAAATTATATGGTTTCTCCAAAAGTCAATAAATTATAATCTGGATCCAGTAATGAGAACTCTTTTAATCCCCAAGGTTTTGTTACCAATGAACCATTTGGATGAATCTCTATATTGTTGTCAAGCATGGATTGATATAATGTATCGATAATGTTCGTTCTTATGTAAACTTGACCGTAATTTTGTTTAGGATTGAGTTCTTTATATTCAAAAAAATGAATTTCAATCTGGTCCTTTTCTATCATTAAGTAGCTTTCATAGTCTGTATCTCCAATCGTATTAAAACCTAATTTGTTGATGTAATAATCTTTAGTTATCGCTTTATTACGCATTGGCAGTTTTGGATGAACAGCATCAAGCATGACTTTAAAATTAAGTTAA
>JAAEZL010000079.1:0-7427 GCA_018222875.1 Algicola sp. | reverse complement strand
TCATATCACTTGCTAAAAACACACAAGCATTGGCAATATCTTCAGGAGTTCCTCCTCGTTTTAATGGAATTGCATTTCGCCATCCTTTAACGGTTTCTTCATCCAGTTTTGCTGTCATTTCAGTTTCTATAAAACCTGGAGCAATCACGTTGCTTCTGATATTTCTTGAACCCAATTCTAAAGCTACCGATTTGGAAAAACCAATGATTCCAGCTTTTGAAGCTGCATAGTTGGTCTGACCAGCATTTCCTTTAACACCAACAACCGAACTCATATTAATAATGGAACCTTTACGCTGCTTTAACATTGTGCGTTGAACAGCTTTTGTCATATTGAAAACGGATTTTAAATTGACTTCAATGACTTTATCAAAATCCTCTTCACCCATTCTCATCAGGAGATTATCTTTTGTAATTCCTGCATTGTTCACTAATACATCAATGCTTCCAAATTCTTCAAGAACATCTTCAGCCAGCTTCTGAGCATCATCAAAATTTGCAGCATTGCTTTGATAGCCTTTTGCTTTTATTCCTAAAGCATTTAATTCATTTTCTAATTCGTTAGCTGCTTCAACTGAAGAGCTATATGTGAATGCTATATTTGCACCATGTTGAGCAAAAACTTCAGCGATTCCTTTTCCAATTCCACGGCTTGCGCCAGTTATTATTGCTGTTTTTCCTTCTAATAATTTCATGAATGATTGTCTTAAAATAGTTGGTTTTCAAATATAGCAAATTGAAGTTGCTATCTATAAAAAAACCTCAAAATTTATAATTTAATTATGAGGTTGAAGTCGTATATCTTTAATACAATTAAGCCGTTTCGGAAGG
Organism: Algicola sp.; assembly: GCA_018222875.1. Lineage (GTDB taxonomy): Bacteria > Bacteroidota > Bacteroidia > Flavobacteriales > Flavobacteriaceae > Psychroserpens. The sequence continues at coordinate 6,597 of JAAEZL010000079.1, read as the reverse complement.
ATTGTTTTTTATATAAAAATCGGAATACACCTTAGTGAACTGAGCTCCAAAAAATAAGATTAAACTCGTGTAAGAAACCCAAAGCATGATAAGAATTATAGAACCTGCTGCACCATAGGTAGATCCTGGTTCCATTTCCCGAAAATAAAATGCAAGAATATATTTTCCTATTAAAAATAAAATGGCTGTAACGGCTGCTCCAACCCGAACTGATTTCCAAGGAACACTAACACTCGGTAGAAATTTAAACATGGCTCCAAATATGACATATATTATGATTAAAGACATGATTACATCAAATATAAATACCGACTCAAATAAATTTTCAGGAAGTAAATGCTCCAGTTGCCTGCTAAAAGCACTTAACAAAGAAGTCAGAATTAAACTTACTAAAAGCAAAAATCCTAAAATAAGAATGAACCCAAAACTTTTCACTCTACTCACGATGATACTGATGATATTATTTTTAAATCGGGATTCAGCGTCCCAGATTTTATCAAAAACAGACTGTAATTGAAAAAAGACACTTGTAGAACCATAGATTAACGTAGCAATACCAATGACTGTCGTAAATGAAGATGTTGAAGCACTGCCTCTTTCCAAAATCATTAATCGAATAGATTCTGCTGTGTCTGGACCCAAAGCCTTGGTGATTTCATCTAACAATTCGCCTTGAACAATATCCTGTCCCCAAACACTACCAACCACATTGAGTATAATGATTATCAAAGCAGGAAGCGACAAAATAGAATAATACGCAATAATAGCACTTAAACGAAAAGGTTCGCTGTTAAACCACGAGGTTGCCGTTTTTTTGAAAAGCTCTGGAAAGTCTCTTATATTAAATTTCTTTTTCATGCTATTGTTTAAAGCAATTGGTTTGCTGTTTTTACTGAATTATCTCTCCATTAGCCCTAAATTCCACATCCATATTTTTGCCTTTCTTTTTAAATTCTACATCATAGAATAAACCTTTAGAATGATGCTCTACTTTTTCAACTTCTGTGATGTCTTCATCACTGTATTCAGCCTCAATAACGTCTCTAATAGCTTTTGGCAATTCATCTTCATCGATACTGGTTTCAGTTTCAATCCATTGTCCGTTTGGAGCAAAATCGGCACGATATTTAATACCATCAATTTTAAAATGCGATTCATAATTGCCATTGGAATCTTTCTCCCAATCTGGATCATTTTCTCCCGGATATTTCGATTGAAATGTTTTCTTAACTGCATCAGGTGCCTGAGCATTCAGTGTAGATTGACAGTTAAAACTTAAAATTGTAACTAATACTATTAGGATTGTGTTTTTCATCTTTTAAATAATTTTAATTTCTTAAATGTATATATTCAGGGCATTCCTGTTTGTCTCATAAAATTAAAATCCTACCTCATTACCTAATTTACTTAAGAATTTGAAAGTGATTTGAATTACATTTTAATTGAATAGCGCTAATTTGAATGTATTCACTATCGTAAATTTCGTTAATTACAATCATAATCCTTTTTAAATGTATCAAGAGCGTACTTCAACTTCAATTGACGAATCCTTTCACGATTTTTACAAAGACCTTATTGAACAATTGCCAGGAATAGGATTGGGAATTTTTATTATTATAATGGGAATACTTGTCGCTTCGTATATAGGACAATTTGCCAGAAGGCATATTTCAAAACGAACGGAAGATCCACTTATGAGTCGGTTTCTGGGTCAAGCCATAAAATATATTTTAATTATCGTAGCTATTATGTTAGCCCTGAGAGCTGCTGGACTTGGAGCAATTGCTACCGGAATATTAACTGCAGCTGGAGCCAGTGCTGTGATTTTAGGCTTTGCATTTAAAGATATTGGAGAGAATTTTATTGCGGGAATTATACTGGCTTTTAACAGACCTTTTGATGTTAATGATACCGTTGAAATCGGAGAGAATTTTGGAAAAGTAAAGGCATTAGAATTCAGATATACCAAACTAAAAACTTTTGATGGCAAAGATGTATATATTCCTAATAGCGATGTGCTTACTGAACCAGTAACTAATTATACTGAAGATGGTTTTTTTCGATGGAATTTTATCATTGGTATTGCCTATGAAGATAATATTGATGGTGCTAAAAAAACAGTTATGGAAGCCTTAAAACGAGAACCAAACGTTATTGAAGATGAAGAGCATGAAAACTTTGTAATTGAAGATGAATTAGCCACAAGTACCGTAAATTTAAAAGTCTATTTCTGGGTCGATACAAAAGACTTTAGAAGAATGGCTTTAATTACAAAAGGTAATGTAGTAAGAAATGTAAAAGAAGCTCTAGAAGATGCTGGTTACTACATGCCTGCTGACATTCAGGAGATTAAATTATATGGTGGAGAAAAAGAGTTTCCAGTGAGAATAGCTGAAAACCTCAAAAAGGAGCAATCGGATTAATATTTTATTTGATAGCACAAAGTCCAACTGAAATGATACTCTATATTTAGGTAAACTTAAAACTTAAACATCATGTCAATTTTAACTATTATCTTAAACATTTTATTACCACCACTAGCTGTTGCTATGCAACATGGCATTGGAAAACAATTTCTAATCAGTTTAATTCTGACACTTATTGGGTGGCTGCCAGGAGTAATTCATGCCTTTATTGTGAATTCATAATAACACTTTAAAAAAAATAATCATGACAAAAGAACATAAACAAAATACCTATAATTCTGAAATTACTAAAGAAGATAAAACTGCTCTTGGAGACAAAGAGGGCAATTTAAAAACAGAATTGAGCGACGATACTTTACTCAAAAACAGAGAAAGGAAAGTTGATTTTACTGGAAAAGATTTAGATGTTCCCGGAAGGAACAGAGATTCAAAAAAGAAATTAAAAGACGAAGAGAATCAGTTGTACAGTCAGGGAAGTGATGATAACGAAAACCTTGAGTCAACTTCTGAACACATTAAATAGACCGATAAATTGCTATGAAATTAAAAAGACTGCTATTAAAGCAGTCTTTTTTTTATGAATTAAATATTGTTAAAATTTAGTTTAACATACCTTCTAGTTCTTGTCTGTTAACCGATTTGCCATATAATTTTTGATCAGGATCCATGATGTCAGTTTTAGTTAAGTCTCCAACATATACAGCATCAAAACCAATGTCTTCAATTAACTGCTGTGTTTTTTGTTGGCTATCTGCATCCTGAGCAGCAAATGGTATTGCCAGTTTGTCTGTATCTCTCCATGCTCTGTCTCTTAAATGTTCAGCTCTAATAGTATTAAAAGCCTTAGCCGTTTTTGCTGTATTGAACTTCATTGCAGTATATTCTGATGAATTTCTGTTACTGTCTCTAACATCCTGTGCCATAGTTCCGTCACGCTCAGGATAAGGATTTGTCGCATCAATAATGGTGTTATTGCCATATTCTCCAGCATATAATTCTGATAATTTATCAATCGCTTTAAAAGGTGTCGCTAATAAATAGACATCTGCTTTTGCTTCAAATGCATTTTCAACACTTACTGCTTTTGCGTTTCCTTCGGTTTCATTAACCAAATTAGTTAAAGTTTCAGGATGTCTTGAACTAAACAAAACTTCATGACCTGCTTTTGCCCAATGTTTACCTAAATTTCCTCCTATATTTCCACTTCCAATAATTCCAATTTTCATATGTTTAGTATTTAATTTGTTATACAATTGTTTCTAATATAGAATATGCTAAAACAGTTGTAAAGAAATAGACGTAAATTCGATTAATTTTAACGCAAATAAAAAATTAAGTGTATCATTCGGAACATATTGAAAATTTATACAAAGGATTTTGTGCTACAGAAACCTTATGGAAAGATCATCTCAATGGGTTAAAGCAACTGGATGTGATAATGAAATCAGAGTCCTTATTTTCCAAAGTGTTACTTAAAAAGCGAAGACTCGGACAACTGGCAGAACAATTTGTATTCAATCAGTTAGAACATTTAGAGCAATGTGAAGTTTTAGCTGAAAACATTCAAATCCAAAAAGACAAACAAACCATTGGAGAATTAGATGCTTTAATTACGTTAGAAAGTAAACCCATACACTTAGAAATCGTTTACAAATTTTATGTATATGACGAGACTTTAGGTGCATCTGAAATTGAACGATGGATTGGTCCAAACAGAAAAGATAGTTTAATCGAAAAAATAGCCAAGCTCAAAAACAAACAACTTCCTCTGCTCTATTCACCAGAATGCACAACAGTTTTAAAGGATTTGAATTTGAACGTGAATACTATTCAACAACGTGTTTTATTTAAAGCACAGCTATTTATTCCTTATCAGAAATCCGTAAATTTTAGTCAGTTAAACGAAGAATGTGTATGTGGATTTTATATCAATCAAGAAGAACTCAATCATTTTGAGAACTCAAAGTTTTATATTCCCAAAAAATTAGATTGGTTTTTAGAAGTCAATGATTCTGTGGACTGGCAAAGTTTTGTAACCTTTAAAACAGAAGTTGACGAATTTTTAAACCAGTCACAATCACCTTTAATCTGGATTAAACAACCAGACGACAGCTTGTTAAAATGTTTTTTAGTTTGGTGGTAAATTTCGTTAATAACTCTGAATAAATCTCTTTCCATAAACTCATACAATTTCCTATTTTGCAGTTCTGTTTAAATCAAAACGGTTACTCAACAAATGAAAGTCTGTATTGCCGAAAAACCCAGTGTAGCAAGAGAAATAGCCCAAGTCCTTGGTGCTAAAACAAAACATGATGGTTATTATGAAGGTAATGGTTATGCGGTGACGTATACTTTCGGACATCTATGCACATTGATGGAACCCAACGATTACAAACCCTATTGGAAAAGCTGGGATTTAAATAATTTACCAATGCTTCCTGAGAAATTCAAGACGAAAGTGGTCAGTAATTCCGGAATTAAAAAGCAATTCAATATTGTGAAATCTCTTTTTGATAAAGCAGATGTTGTGATAAATTGTGGTGATGCTGGACAAGAAGGAGAACTCATACAACGTTGGGTTTTAGATCAGGCAAATTATAAAGGAAAAGTTCAGCGTCTTTGGATTTCTTCTTTAACAACTGAAGCGATTAAAGAAGGTTTCGAAAGCCTTAAGAATTCTGAAGCTTATGATAATTTGTATTATGCTGGATTTTCACGAGCTATTGGAGATTGGTTGTTAGGGATGAATGCCACACGTTTATATACTGTAAAACATGGAGGTTACAAACAAGTGCTTTCTGTTGGTCGTGTGCAAACGCCTACATTGGCAATGGTTGTTAATCGTTTTAAAGAGATTGAAAACTTTAAACCACAGCCTTACTGGGAATTACAAACACTATATCGTGATACTTTATTTGCTTATGAAGAAGGTCGCTTCTTAAAGATGGAAGATGGTGAATTATTAGCTAATAAAGTCAAAGAACACGATTTCGAAATTGTGTCTATCACCAAAAAGAAAGGAAAAGAATATGCTCCTAAATTATTCGATTTAACAGGTTTACAGGTGTATTGTAATACGAAGTTCGGATTTTCAGCAGATGAAACGTTGAAGATTGTTCAGAAATTATACGAACAAAAAGTAGTGACATATCCTAGAGTTGATACAACCTTTTTACCCACAGATATTTACCCGAAAGTCTCTGGTATTCTTCAAAAACTAACAAACTATTCGGAATTAACGCAACCCTTGTTGGGTAAAAAAATTAAAAAGTCATCAAAAGTATTCAATGACAAGAAAATAACCGATCATCATGCTATTATTCCGACAGGAGTTCAGATTAATTTACAATATAATCAGCAACAGGTTTACGATATTATTGTAAAACGATTTATTGCTGTATTTTATCCAGATTGCGAGGTTTCAAATACAACAGTTATTGGAAAAGCAGATGATGTTAATTTTAAAACCACTGGAAAAGAAATACTCAAAGATGGCTGGAAAGGCGTTTTTAAATTTGGAAAAGACGTCTCTTCAAATGCATCAGAAAAAGATACGTTGCCTGCATTTGTGAAAGGTGAAAAAGGTCCACACGAACCTTCTTTCCTGGAAAAACAAACCAAACCACCTAATCAATTTACGGAAGCCTCTCTCCTACGTGCTATGGAAACTGCAGGCAAACAGGTTGATGATGATGAACTTCGGGATTTGATGAAAGAAAACGGGATTGGTCGTCCTTCAACTCGAGCTAATATTATTGAAACTTTGTTTAAGCGTCAGTATATCAAACGCAATAAAAAACAAATCCTTCCTACGGTTACAGGTATTGCATTAATTGATATTATTCAAAATGAATTATTAAAATCAGCAGAACTTACCGGACTTTGGGAAAAGCAACTCAAGGACATTGAAAAAGGTGAATACAGCGCAAGTTTGTTCATCAAGAATATGAAGAAAATGGTAGACGAACTGGTCTATGAAGTTCGAAGTGAAACCACACGAGCCAATATATCTCAAGCGACTGTTGTAAAACAACGAAACCTTAAAGACAAGAAAACCAGAGCTGCAGGAATGACTGCAGAAGTGTGTCCGAAATGTAAAAAAGGAAACCTCCTTAAAGGAAAATCGGCTTATGGTTGCAGTCACTTCAAATCAGGTTGCGATTTTGTGATG
>JAAEZL010000078.1:618-14644 GCA_018222875.1 Algicola sp. | reverse complement strand
ACATCAGCTACAGTTAAGTGAAGGCAAGGGCTTACCGCCCTCAAGAGTTGTGATACTCGTCGAAAGGATCATCACAACAAGCCATAAGCGTTTGATTTAAAGGAAAGTGACATTTGCATTGATGCCTGTCTTAAAAGTTGACCTAAAATTTACATTTATTGATATTTTTCAAAATAATGTCAAATCTCTGGTTTTTGGCTTGAGCACACGTATTCCGTGTGTATTATGTAGCTTCGTAAAGCCTTTTTAAGACGCTACCGCCCGTTGGCTGTACGCAATCCACATAGCGCTAAACTCACCACAATTATAAAAATTGGTGTTGAGAGTTACTGACGTTTTTATCTTTAAGACGCGTATCATCACGTCTATTTTTTAATAGTTTTCAAGCGCAAACATTATCCATACTTGGCTCAAGATCACAACACATTTTCGAGTTCGTAAAGAAATGTTGATCCTAGTTCCACTCCTAAAAGTGAGCTTGTAGGCAGACCTTCGGCTGGGACATATCTATTGCATCCACTTAAATGTTTGAGCTGGCAAGTTACAACTCTACTCAACCTATATCCACAACTACGTTTTTCATTTCTTGTGTGCTTCATTAATTTTTTGTGAAGAATACTAGTAATAGAACGATGTAACCACTTGTGATACCTGAGCGCGTAGATTATCAACTAATTGTTTAAATTCGAACTTTTGGAAACAGTGAAGTTGAGCTAAAATCAATCAGTATAATCAAAATAAATGTTGGCTTTCCTATGTTTTTAGAACTGAGCTTTATCTTCTTTTCTTCGTTCACCACACTCTTTTTGATGCGGAAAATAGCAAAAAGAATAGGATTAGTGGATAAACCCAATGCTCGCAAGCTACACGATGGAGCTATCCCCTTAGTTGGAGGGATATCAATTTGTTTAGTTTTAGCACAATACTTAACATTTAGGCCCGAAGCTATCGAACATAGCTGGCTATTCTTATTATGCGTAGCAGTTCTTACTTTTGTCGGGGCTATTGACGATAAGATCGATTTGAGCTTTAAGGTAAGGATGGGAGTTCAGGCAGGGCTTTCTATTGTGATGATGAAAGTTGCTGGTATTGAATTACATAGCTTAGGGAATATGTTCGGAATTGGTGAAATTTCACTTGGCTGGGGTGGCACAATTATTACTATTCTTGCTGTCATTGGAGCTATAAATGCCTTCAACATGGTAGATGGCATTGATGGCTTACTTGGTGGTTTGTCAATTGTCACTTTTGGAGCCATTGCGTTTTTGCTTCAAGTTGACAGCCAACACGGCTTAGCCTATATGTGTGTTGTCATTATTGTCGCCATGTTGCCTTATATCTTTATGAACTTGGGTATATTAGGTCGTGAGAGAAAAGTTTTTATGGGTGATGCTGGGAGTATGATGATTGGCTTTACTGTCATCTGGTTGCTACTGGGAGTCAGCCAAACAGAAGGCACTCCTCTTATGCGCCCTGTTACTGCTCTTTGGCTTATTGCCGTTCCACTAATGGACATGGCAGCAATTATGATTCGCCGTATTCGAAGAGGCGATTCCCCATTCAAACCTGATCGCGAACACTTGCACCATATATTTCAGCGGCTAGGTCTAGGCCCGCGTCAAACGCTAGTGGCGATCTGTCTAATTGCGGCTATTTATGCGTCTTTCGGGATTTATGGTGAGGCAAAAAATATTCCTGAAGTGACGATGTTTGTACTATTTATTGCTTGCTTTATAGTTTACTCGCTTATTCTTACTTATATCTGGCGTATTACCAGCTTTATTCGAACCAAGTTTGGCCAAGGTCAAAACTTGGAAGCTAGAATAAACGTAACAGACTCAGGAATAAAGTAAGGTCTTATTCTATAATATGGTGTAGGGCTGTTTACAAACTTGCCCTCCTACCTTATAAACATGTAATAAACTAAATTTAATTCGTGTAAGGAAAGTTTGAATTTACATCCCTCAGCCTCGAAAATATTACAATAGATAGTACCTAAGCAAATCATAATTCGCGTTCTCTCTATTCATATTACTTAGTTTTTTAGGCTTTAGATATTCAAGAAGTGTGGTAGTGACTGGAGACTAAGGAAGAACAATTACTCCTCTAGTAACAAGGGGATGGGGATAGCGGGGGTAGTTCTACCCTATATAGACTGGTCCTTGATGGCGTATAATTCAGGTTCTTCCGAATTAAACGGATTATACGATGCCACCTCTTTCACTGATTTCGTTATATCAGAGATATAATGCATCAGAAAAAGGGAAATATAATATCTCCCCCTCCTCAAATCATTTAGCCATTAATATTCTACAACATGCCTTCAAACCTAACTTATATTGAGAATAAAAGCATGATGATAACGACTAATTAAAAATGTTTATATATTCATGCATAAGACTAACAGAGGTGCCATCTGCATAAGAAAGCTTAGTCAAAATATATGCTTTCGTAATCAGATGCAATTTTCTCCCAAGTATACTTTCTCCTTGCGATTTCTTTCATCGAGTCACCTGAAGTTGTAAGTTGTAGATTGATTGGCTGCTCAACCACACTCACTAAGCTCTCAACATTAGAGAAATATATGGCTTTATCTTCAGTACTGTAGCGATTGAAATTACAATCAAAAGCGACAATTGGAATACCAAAGTGCATCATTTCAACAAGTGATGGGTTTGTCCCCCCCGCTGAATGGCCATGAATATAAATAGATGAGTTTCTTCGTATTTGATAAAGTTTGTCTAAGTCATATACTGGATCTAACAATTCAATATTTTCGTGATTTCCGTAAGTAGATTTTAAGCGCTTACCAAACTCACTATTTTTCCAATTCCCTACGAATTTTAACTTTCTGTTAGCTTTGGAAAATGCTTCTAAAATTAGCTCTACGTTATTCTCTGGTTCTATGCGACATAAGCCAAGCGCATAATCTTCATTAATACTTGCAGCGCTAATATCGCGTAGTGCATGATCACCACCATAAGCAATGATTTTGTTTTCATTGCCATATTCTTGCATTACATAGTCTCCAATTGCTTGGTTATCTGCAACGACGACATCGGAATATTTAACCGCAAGAGATTCTGACCATTTTAAAAACTTACGTGCCCACTTTCCCCACTTATCTCTTTTCCACTCTAGGCCATCAATGTTAGTGACAACCTTTGATTTTGAAAACAGTTTAAATATTGGTAGAAATAAACAACCTGACACACCTAAAATTAATACAACATCAGGTTTTGACTTTAAGCAAAGTACAAGAGATAAAATATCATAAGGTATGCTTTGAGGACCATTAGCGTTTAATGGAATATAAGTTAACTTAACACCATCTAGCTGCTTAGGCCTGTCTTTGTACGCCAACTTCGAACAAAAAACCTGGTATTGGATACCTTCACTACGATAGCGAACAAGGTTCTCTACTAGAGATTCAAAACCACCATAACATGCGGGTAAACCAACAGTCCCTACGACCGAAACACTTTTCATAACTTCCCTAAACTAATCATTTGAAATGACGACGTTAATTTGTCGATTGTAATTATCTTTAGTGAATTTTTTTGATTGAGCATAAGCACAGTAAGAAAAATCTCGCCACACCGACTCTTCGGACATGATTTTTTGAATATTTTTTCGCAAAGTCCTAATATCAGTCACGTCTACAACTAAACCACTCTGGTTTTTCACTACTTCTAAAGGTCCACCAACATTAGGTGCTATAACTGGGGTACCACAGGCCATAGCCTCAATTAAGGTAAGGCCAAAAGTTTCTACCCAATATTTGGGTTTAGATAAATTAAGTAATAAAGAATGCTGTTGATATATTTCTGAAAGGTTATCTGGCTTATGTCTTAAAGTGAGATTATCTATGTTTCCGTGAGCTTGATGAAACTTTTCGAATTCACTTTCGCTCGAATTTAAGACGGCAGTAAAATTGAAATTTGGCATAGACTTAGACAGTTCAATAAAAGTATCAATTCCTTTATAACTTTTTAATGAACCAACAAATAATACCGATTGAGAATTAAACTTAAATAATAACTCATCGATACTGGGCATAGATTCACATATAAATTCACTACTCACACAGTTATAAATAACATGTGATGGAATACGGTTAGCCCAATCATTGTGAAAATCTCGTACGTAATTGGATACAAATACGATATCATCAGCACAAAATTTAATTATTGATGTTAGTATTGATAACAAAAGTTTTGGCGATATACTAGTTTCATGTATATAACAAATTAACTTGTTTGAGAATAGCTTTGCAGCAATATTAGCTCCAAAAGGTAGAAGCGTGTTTGAAATGACAACCTGTTCATTTCTTCTCAATCGGCCGCGAACCAGCAACGCAGAAAGAACAAAAAATGTAATGAATTGAGATATTACATATAAGATTAAAGTTACAATCTTATTGCTACTATTATGATAAGGAATTGTAACTCGTTTAATATTATCATCTTCTTTTAAAAAACCATCGTGTTGGCTGGTTAGTAACGTTTTACTACCTTCATGACTAAAGCCACTTAACAAATCTGCTAGCACACGAGGACTGCCACTAAAGTCATTCAGTAAGTGGACAAAATAGAAATCTTTTTTCATTAACGATACTTCAATATTTTTGCGGGAACACCACCAATGATAGCGTTATCTGGAAATTCACCTTTAACAACAGCTCCTGCTGCAATAACGCATCCGCTTCCTACTTTACTACCATCTAAGATAGTCACTTTGGCTCCAATCCAGCAATTACTACCTATAGTAATCCCTTGATGATTAACCCCTTGGGATCGAATTGGCATATCAAGGTCATCAAAGTTATGATTTTCGGGATGAACGCTAAAATAAGCGCCAATAATAGTCTCATCACCAATTACAACGCCGCCCGCGCCTCCTATGTGTGCAAAGTCTCCCAAACCAACATTTTTACCTATTTGTATTTTATCTCCTAAATCAGTATATGAACCACTTACTCGAAGGATGCAATATGAACCAACTGAACTTGAGTCACCAATAATTAGCCCCACCTTACCAAGAGCATCGATCGTAGTGTTATTTTTAATAGTTACCCCACGCCCCATCTGTAAATTACGCTTTGATACAATAGTCACACCCGGTCCAATCGATACTGGTTTACGAAAATTAATAAAACCACGTAGCAGAGGAAATACTTGGCTACAAGCCAAATAAACCAAATCACCAGAACTTATATTAGAATGAAAGCGAAAAGGTCTTTTCTTAATATAAGAAATAGTTTGTTCAAAAAACATTTTAAGCATGTAATTTTCCATTAAGATTTTTAGCTTTATTCAAATAAGAAGCGGTAACAAAAAGAAATACAAAACACATGGAGCTCATGCCATTAAACAAGACGTGACCGGCTAACCATGAATGCAAGATCAAAAGAAGCGATGTTATTAGTAGTAAAGGTTTACTCCGAAAATAAAATAACAAACAACCACAAAATAATATATATGTACTTAATCCCCAGAAACCGTACATAAAAAAAACATCAAAAAAGTCAGTTTCTAAAGTATCGTAAGATGTCACTGTACTAGGATCTTGGAAGGACAAATAAGCACCAGAACCAAACAAAAACCTAAAAACTTCTATATCATCTTTAAAGTAAACCTGAAAAGCATCCAAAACATAATCGAAGCGACCACTACTAAGGAATAACCATACGCTTTCAGATTTCTCTAATCTAAATAGAACAACTTCAAATAATTTTGAAAAACCATCTACTAAAATTGGAATGTAGTATAAAGAAATAAGGCTTAAAAAAATAAGGTATAATGATTTATATTTAGAGCTATAAACAAAAAACAATAATGATACCACAAAAAATATAAATGCAGTTTTTGTCCCAACCATTACAATAGAAAATATAAAAAATAGCAGTAGCCACCTTCGAACATCGAGTAAATTATAATAGCTCAATGATATAATGTAGAGAGTTGCCACTCCTAAATACAAGCCTAACCCATTCCCTGATGAAAAAAAACTTTTAGTACCAAGCCCTGCTGAATAGGTGCTATTTCCGACTCCTGTTATAGAAGAGAAATATATAAAACTTGACATTATTATTAAGTTAAAAAATATAAATCTGTTAAAAAAATCGAATTGTTCGGGTCCTTTAACATAGAACTTTAAAACGGATATCAATGCTAAAAAATAAAATAATTTATAAGTCACCACTAATGAATATATAAAACCTTTAGATTCAAGATAATTAAAAGCGGATATTAGCTCCACAAACATAAGGTAAATAATTGAAATTAGAAGTGCAGTAGATATACTACGTCGATATAGTAAATAAAAAATTGCAACCGATACCAAAAGGCGTCCCATCTGTGAAGGAGATGCCAGCCCACCTTCAGGTATGATCTTACTTGCAACCAGAAAACCATTAAATGCATCAACAAATGGTAAAATCAAAAAAACAGCAAAAATGGTCAGTTCATATCCATTAATATATCTGGGGAGTTTCATTAGCTATCCAAAACTGTATTAAGAAGATTATTCCAACTAAAGCGTGCCTCCGCTCGTTTACTTACTTCTTTCTTTTTTGTCCAATCATTAATATGTGTTTCTTTAATTGATTTCGCAAGAGCATACGGCTCTAAACTATCACTTAGATTAGTGTCACCTTCAATACCAAGTTCTTCCGTTGCTGTATCTACCCCCGAACTTTTACTGAAAGCTATAACAGGTAGACCAGAACATAAAGCCTCTAAAACTGTTTGTCCTAAAGGTTCGTATCTTGAAGACAGACAGAATATATCAGCACAACGATAAAATAACTCAACATTACGCGTTGGAGCAAAAATCTTAACTCTGTTATCTAAATGAAATTCGCTAATTTTATCTTCATATTGAGACTTTAGCTGACCATCCCCAACTAAAGCCAAAAAGTAATCATCAGATTGGTATTGCATCGAATCAATCAATATATCCACACCTTTAGCATGGACAAATCTACCAACAAATAAGATTATTTTTTTGGATTGTGGTAGACCAAGTCTCTCCCGTAGGTCTTTGTTGTCTTCAATTGGGAAAAATCTAGTTGAATCAACACCAGGCTTACATAGTGTGTAGTCAGTTTGTGTAGTATTCGAAATAGCTCGACACTGACTTAACATTGTTTCAGAGAAAACGAAGTTTTTTGATTTCTCTAACGCTTTTTTCTGGAAGTAATTGTGAATAGAAACAAATGCCAGAGTCTTACACTTACTTATGAAAGAGCGGCTATATTTTGATTCTATACCAGACTGGAACCGTATGACCGAAGGTACGATATAATTAACATTATTAAAACCTGCTAATTTTGCTGCTAATGCACAAAGGTGAAATCTAGCAATAACTATACCGTCAGGCGCATCTTTATATTCCTTTTTGAAGACTTGAACCATCTTGTAGAAAGAGTAAAAAAAATTAAAAGGTTTCAAGAAAATACTTTGTAATGCTTGAACAGGATAGTGTATTAAGGTAACCCCATCTTCTTTCTTTACCGTCTCTATCACGTCACTGTTTGAATTAATGTCACCCGCAATAACTTTGACCTCATAGCCATTACCTAACGCAGATTTGGCTAATTGACGTAGCGAATTTTCTACACCGCCAATTGATGGCCAGTAGGCGTTGTTAGTTAAAATTATTTTTTTATTTTTTACCACGGTAGTGCTTTCCTTTTAAGAACGATTTCACCACATACCTTAACTTTAGTGGCGAACGTCTATAGCTGGCTTTTATAAACAAGATAAGTAACAATACAAACTTATCTAAAGTAGGATAGTACCTAAGTCGTAAACCAAAGTCGTAAGACTTTTCCTTTACTCTAAAGTCACTAACCTTAACTGACTCCGTCTCATTTGAAGACAGAGAGTGCTTTAGTTCAGGTAAGACCATTAGATCATTTTCAAGGTTTATCGTTTTACTTAATCTATAGAAAAAAGTAGTATCTACTCCATATAAAACAAATCTTTCATCAAACACACTGCTATATTTATCCATCAATAATTCAGCAATAGTCTTTGATATTACTAACCCACTTCCAATAGCAGTAATTTCTGTCTTATATGTAAATCTCTTTTTATCGCATCTTGGACTATGTAACTTACCCTTTGAATATATCTTAGGAGCTCCAACAATTCCATAGAACGAAGAGATACTTTTACAATAATCTAGGTTCAATTCAGTATCATGGTCTAAAATTACATAATTCTTTGCATCTAATGAAGTTAAAAACTTATTATATATATTGGCAAGAGAAATATTATCTACAGTTTGAACTAGCTCAACGTCAAAGAATTCTTCAAAAGGGTATAGTTGATCCCTATTAATACTTTCAGGACCATTGTTCCACACCACTAACCTAGAATTTTTGAAACTAGATGAAAATTTAATTAAGGAGCGAAGTGTATTAGAGGCATCCACTTCACACCCATAAAGAACAACAAGTATTGCCAAATTATAATCTTTCATAACATATAAAAAGTATCAAAAAACAACTAAAATATTTACAAATGAAGCGCCATTATAGAATTTTATATTAACTTCGCAGAGATAAAAGTAATTACCTATAGAGTTAAAAATAGACAAGTAAATTAAAAATTATATTACTAGACCTAATTTTAACCTTTTATGTTTATAGCAAAAACAAAGGAAGATATACAGTTCACAAAATAACAATAATAATGCAGCCCCTTGATAACTCCATTTGCTTACCACAAAGAAAGACAAAGACAAACAAAGCAAAGATGAAGCCAAGACAATATTTCTTAAAGTTTTAGCATGCCCCGTAGGTACTAACGTCTGCACACCTAAAAAGTTATTTAACACCCCAAAGATAACCGATAACATTATAATTTTCACGGATAATTCTGCATTAAGGAACTCAGCGCCGGCCAACAGGGTTATTATCTCTTCGCAAAATACAAGAACAAATAATGAACCAAAAACAGCCAGAACAAAACTAAACAGTAGATATCTTTTCGTAAACTTAGTTGCCTCTCTATAGTCATATTTAATTAACTTACTAATCCTTGGAAAGGTGGATTGATAAATAGGACCAAAACACTGCAAGCAAATATTTCTTATATTTTGAACGATGTTGAAATAACCCACAGATTCTACACCACTTACAATACCAAGAATTATCGTTAAAAAATTCAAGTATACACTTGAAGCAACTGTGGTTAAAAAAACATTCCAACTATGGCTTATGTTTTTTTTTAAATAACTAAAGCTAACTAATTTAACATCAAAAATATTGTTTTTATATATATTAAAAGTTGACAATAACCCAGTTACAAGAAAAGCACTACCTTGCAAAAATGCAGCTATAAATATATCATCTTTACTCTCGACAAAAATAAAAATCAAAGGTACTGTAACCAACCTTCCCAGCAAAGTCATGATAGTAAGTACCTTCATCCTTTCCAAGCCTTGATATAACCAAATAGGTGTTAAAAGGTCTCCAAGTAGCATTGGTAACATAAAAAAAACCAATTTGCTTAACGTATCATCCCCATAAAAAAGCAAAAATATCAATATCATTAAACATGAAAGAATAGCAATAAAAAACCTTGAATAATAAACGGAAGAACAATAGTAGCTAAGCTTTTCTCTTTTTTTTATTTTCGCTATTCTTGATGTTGCTGTTAAATTAAATCCATATTGAGAAAGAACAACTCCATAAGCGGTGATCGCAGCTGCAAATCCTAGATAACCAAATCCAGATACGCCTAGAACCCTAGTTAGGTATGGAATTGTCATTAAAGGAATAATAAACCTTACTATTTGAACTACACCTAAATATAATATATTTTTGTTAATTGAGTTCATCGCTATTTACAATTCACTAAAAGCTATAGCGCTATTGTCTTTTAATGATAATATTGGAGACTCACCATTCAAAGGCCAGTTAATTGACAATTGTTCATCATTCCAAAATATAGATATTTCAGCATTAGGATTGTAATAATCTGTACATTTGTAAACAAATTCGGCTTCTTCGCTAGTAACATAGAATCCATGTGCAAACCCTTCGGGAACCCACAACTGACGTTTATTTTCAGCTGATAAGTACACGCCTACCCATTGGCCAAATGTTGGTGAATCTCTACGAATGTCAACCGCAACGTCAAAAACCTCGCCAGAAACCACTCGCACTAATTTACCTTGCGTGTTCACAGTTTGATAATGCAAACCCCGTAAAATACCTTTCTTTGATTTCGAGTGGTTATCTTGTACGAACTGTGTTGGTTTTCCAGTTACTAACTCTTCAAATTGCTTTTGATTCCAAGTTTCCATAAAGAAACCACGCTCATCGCCAAATACAGTAGGTTCAATAATTTTAACATCTGGAATTTTGGTATCGATAACTTTCATTTATTATTCCGTGTATTCTTTAATATTAGTTATTGCAGCTTTCCAATCACTCGCTTCTATATTGAACGCATCTGTGATTTTCTGAGTACTCATTCTTGAGTTATTAGGTCGCTTTGCTGGAGTAGGATATTGCTCTGTAGTAATACTCTTCAAGATTGGCTTTTTGTTCAGTATGCCTTGATCTATCGCTGTATCAAAAATCACGTCGGCAAAATCAAACCAACTCACATGTGGCAGTCCTGAATAGTGATATACACCATATTCAACTACATCACCTTCGTTGATACGTTCAGCCATTTTAACTAGCGCATTGGCAATGTCACCTGCATATGTTGGGCCTCCAAATTGGTCTCCAACAATACTTAGTGTGTCTCTTGTTGCACCTAATCGGAGCATGGTTTTAACGAAGTTATTCCCTTTTTCACCAAAGACCCAAGCAGTACGCAAAATAATGTGCTTTTCACATGACTTTGCTACTTCGATTTCGCCAGCTAGCTTACTCGCACCATATACACCTTGAGGGTTAGCCATGTCTATTTCTAGGTACTCACCGTCTTTATTACCCTCAAAAACATAATCCGTAGATATATGTAAAATAGCAGCACCTACTTCTTGCGCGGCTTCGGCTAAAAACTTTGGTCCATCGCGATTAATAGCATAAGAGAGGTCTACTTCTTCTTCTGCTCTATCCACAGCAGTATGCGCTGCAGCATTGATAATGATCGTAGGTTGAAATTCTTGGACCATTGCTTTCACAGCATCTTGGTTGGTTATATCGAGCTCTTCTTTATCAAGAGATAAAACCGTCGTATTTTCATACTCTGATAAGCGCTGGGTAAGACAATAGCCAACCTGACCACGTCCGCCAGCAATTAAAAACCTCATTATCTTTTTTCCTTGCTTCGCTTTTCATTCACTAAACGATACAAATATTGTCCGTATTCATTCTTCATCATTGGCTCTGCAAGCGCTAACAGCTGTTCATTAGTTAGCCAATTATTGCGCCAAGCAATCTCTTCTAAACAGGCAACTTTTAATCCTTGAACGTTTTCGATGGTTTGCACAAATGAAGATGCCTCATGCAGGCTTTCGTGGGTTCCGGTGTCCAACCAAGCAAATCCACGCCCAAGAAGTTCGACATTTAATGAATCATCGTTGAGATACATTTCGTTAAGTGTCGTAATCTCAAGCTCACCTCGCTCTGATGGCTTCACTTGCTTTGCCATTTCAACGACGCGGTTGTCATAAAAATACAAACCAGTTACGGCATAGTTTGATTTAGGAGAATATGGCTTTTCTTCTATCGACACAGCTTTCATATTTTCATCAAATTCGACCACACCAAAACGTTCAGGGTCCTTAACTTGATATCCAAACACTGTTGCTCCTGATTCTCTAGAGGCTGCACGTTTTAGAGTATTTGAAAATGACTGCCCATAAAAAATATTATCACCAAGAACCAAGCACACACTATCATCACCAATGAAGTCTTCACCGATGATAAATGCTTGTGCTAAACCGTCAGGGCTCGGCTGAATTGCATACTCTAGGTTAATACCAAAATCGGAGCCATCTCCTAGCAATCGCTTAAAGCCAGCGTTATCTTCAGGAGTAGTGATAATTAGAATATCTCTGATGCCTGCAAGCATCAGCGTAGATATCGGATAGAAAACCATCGGTTTATCATATATTGGTAATAACTGTTTCGACACTCCACGAGTCAGTGGGTATAAACGTGTGCCCGAACCACCAGCAAGAACGATACCTTTCATTATTCTGCTCCTGTACCTAAACGTTCACCCGCGTATGAACCATCTAATACACGAGACCACCATTCTTTATTGTTCAAGTACCACTCTACTGTTTTTCTGATACCAGACTCGAAAGTTTCTTCAGGTTTCCAACCCAATTCTCTTTCTATCTTTGAAGCGTCTATAGCGTATCTAACATCGTGTCCAGGACGGTCAGCCACATAAGTAATTAAATCACTGTATTTTTCTACACCCGTAGGTTTGTTTGGCACTAGCTCTTCAAGCAGTGTACAAATCGTTTTCACGACTTCAATATTGGCTTTTTCGTTGTGTCCCCCGATATTGTAGGTTTCCCCTACCACACCTTCTGTCACAACTTTATATAATGCTCGCGCATGATCTTCCACGAATAACCAGTCTCGAATCTGCATACCATCGCCGTACACAGGCAATGCCTTACCATCTAGGGCATTCAAAATCATCAGTGGAATAAGTTTTTCAGGAAAGTGGTAAGGTCCGTAGTTATTTGAGCAGTTAGTTACGATTGTTGGTAAACCATATGTTCTTAACCATGCTCGTACTAGGTGATCGCTTGATGCTTTAGATGCGGAGTAAGGACTTGATGGCTCATAAGACGTCGTTTCCGTAAATAAGTCTGCTGTGCCTTCAAGATCACCGTAAACTTCGTCCGTAGAAATATGATGAAAACGGAAGGCGAATTTGGCTTTCTCATCAAGGCTATTCCAATATGCACGAGTAGCTTCTAGTAGAGTATAAGTACCAACAATGTTGGTTTCGATAAATGCAGCAGGGCCATCAATGGAGCGATCTACATGCGACTCAGCTGCCAGATGCATTACAGCATCTGGTTGGTGTACAGAAAATACGCGGTCGAGTTCGGTGCGGTTACAAATATCTACCCGCTCGAATACGTAACGCTTATGACTTTCTATTTCACTCAAGGACTCTAAATTCCCTGCGTAGGTAAGCTTATCGAGATTCACAACACTGTCTGTGGTATTTTTAATGATGTGACGAACAACCGCTGAGCCGATAAAGCCAGCACCGCCAGTGACGAGAATTTTCATAAAATACTGCTCTTCTTTTTCGTTTGTCGCACGCTTATTGAACACAACCGCACAATTATTAATCATTCTTTTGTCTCAGGAATCTAAACCTCCCAAGACACTTTACATTCATTTATTTACAGTCAATTTTGATCAGTCATTGTAATTATTTGTCTGAGCTAACCTTTATAGCTTGATCAGAAAACTCTTCCTTCCTAAATGCAAATCGTACTAACACAATAGCGACACCTAGCATTCCGCCCAGCAGAGTACCTAGTACACAAATTAGTGCGCGTTTAGGGCCATCTTTTAGCTCTGGAACCACTGCAGGGTCTACTGTTTTAAACACAAACTCTTCTTGAACTTCTGCCAGCATTAAGCTTTTTGTTTGTTCTTCTATGAGCTTGTAAAACGTACTTTGCATGTCAGCTACAGCGGTTTTCTGTAATTGGGTATTTAGATAGTCTAAGTTTTGAGAAGTTTCTGCGATGGTACGTTCACGCATCACTTTATTGATGTCTTCAATCAACCAATTGACCCATTGCTGAGCAACATAAGGAGAGTAGTGCTTAACAGAAATAGTATATAAACCGCTTTCTTTATCTTGGTTTACACTTAACGTATCTTTCTTAAACACTTCAAATGCTTCTTGCGCAGTTGGTTTTGCACCGCGAAGGCCTTCCGGTTCACGCAACCAATCACCAGTATTCGAGTTATAAAGGTCTTCATTTAAAACTAGTTGGTTAGTAGATAAATCCCAACCTTCTGCAGCCATCAATGGAACTAACAAGTTATGTTTATTGATGAAAG
>JAAEZL010000078.1:0-608 GCA_018222875.1 Algicola sp. | reverse complement strand
CCTCCACCAAGATTAACCCCCGCCAGTGCCGCTAGACCACCAAGCTGGCCAGCCATTTTAGATAAGCCACCACCACTTGAGCTTTCTGCGGGTGCAAGTAAGGCATCTGCTTTGTAGATATTTGGCAAGCTTAGGGAGTAAAGTACTGAACCTACTGCGAATACAAAAGTTGTGGCGATGATGATCCACTTCCCTTTCCAAACGGCTTTGAATAATTCACGCAGATCGATCTCGTCATCAGCTATAGCGGGATTTTGTGGGGGATATGGTAAGTAGTTTGGTTGTGGTTCTTTTTGTGGTTCCATTGGATTAACAAGGTCCTAAGATCCTAGGTTCTAGCTCCTAGGTAAAAACTAGGTACTATGGGTAGGATCGGTGAAAATTAGTTACGGATTAAGGTAATTAGGCCCTAAGAACTAGGACCTAACCCTCTTACTTCAATGCGTTGATTGCTACACCTGTTTGGTAAAGGATTTGCGTAGCAGCAGTCCACGTACTAAGCGCATCACGGTAGTCCGTATCGATTGGTACAACAATCGTATCACCTGCACTTAACTCTTCATTGTTATTACCAAACCAGTAGCCTGATGTTGGTTTGTAAACAGAGC
>JAAEZL010000077.1:14126-14700 GCA_018222875.1 Algicola sp. | reverse complement strand
TTGGTAAAGGTCATCTTGTTATTGTTGGTGATATTTTTGATAGAGGATTCAAGGTTAATGAAATGCTATGGCTTGTTTACAAACTGGAACAGCAAGCTAAAGCAGAAGGTGGTCATTTACATTTTTTACTTGGGAATCATGAATATATGGTCTTGCATAAAGATTTGAGATATGTTCCTCAAAAATATGTTGATGTGGCAGAATTACTCCACTTAAACTATGACGAATTATATGCTAACAACACGATTTTAGGACGATGGTTACGTTCAAAACCTACGATTCTAAGGTTAAACAACCATATATTTGTTCATGGCGGAATTTCACAAGAGTTTTTAAATACAATCGGATTTAATATTGAAGAAATCAATACGAGTATGAGAACATCAATTGATATTGATAAATCTGAATTGAAATCTACAGACTTCTACACCAATTATTATGGTAAAAACGGACCAATTTGGTATCGAGGTTATTTTACTGACAAGTTAGACGATAGAGTTATTGACGATGTATTGTTAAAAACCGATTCTGAACACATTGTTGTTGGACATTGTTCCTTTGATGAAATTATTCG
>JAAEZL010000077.1:10866-14116 GCA_018222875.1 Algicola sp. | reverse complement strand
TTCGTGTTTATGACGGAAAAATTTACGGTGTCGATTCCAGTATTAAAAAAGGTGCATCTGGAGAAATTCTATTTATAGAAAACGGCATATATTCCCGAGGCTTGAAAGACGGAACTCGAAAAGAATTTGAATAGCATTACACATAAAGCGTCGTAATTATTTGATTACGACGCTTTTATTTTAAAATGATGTGCTTGATTACCTGAACTTAAGTCAAGTTCGCACTTTTAGAATTTATAATAATGAGATGCTGAACCAAGTTCAGCATGACGTATAAAAATAGATTTAAAGAAACAATAATTATTCTACAACCTCAGCGTCTTCGGGTTTACGAAACACTTCAGCATCTATTTTCTCTTTTGTAAGTGTGACTTCTGAAAATTCTAAATCATTTCGTTTTGTTGTAGGTAAATTATTTTCATAATTATACCAGGTTAGTGTTTTAGGAAGTTGGATGCCATTTATAGTCTGCCATTCACTATACTTTATAAAATGAAATTCTTTAGCTTTTTCTTTTGTGAAAAAGGTAACTGTATAGCCTAACCACGTCATTTTATAGGTTTCAGAATCGTAATACAAAATGTATTCATCTTCAGGCGATTCTCCTACGCCACTTTCGTATGAAATTTTAATTCCAGGATATGTTTTTCCTTCAAATTCTAAAGGTTCAGCATCTTCATACTTAATACCATCATCAGCAAGAACAAAAGGCATGGCATAGAAATAAAACATCAGATTGTAATAAAACTTCGGATTCCCTTTATAGCTTGTGGTATCCTTTTTTTGTAACCAAACATCCTGACCATCAAAACCAATGGTATGTTTAGGCATTTCAATAATAGAATTTCTATTATATAAATCTGTAGTAGTGACCTCATCACCCGATTCTTTAGCCATAGTAAATTTCAAAGTTTGCATGTCTTTCCAGGCATCTAATCCACCATGAGCATCAAACACTTTAGTAATAGATTCTGGGTAAGTACTTGTGGTGACATCTAATTCAGTTTCAGAATAGTCAATTGCAGATTCAACAGTTTCAGAAGATTTATCGTCTTTGCAAGACGTTACAACTAATAACAGGATAACTAATAAGCTTTTATATGACATAGGATTTTTGGATTGGTTTTCTGCTTAGACGAAGGTATTGAAAAATGTTTACAAAAAAGCCTCAGAAAATACTCTGAGACTTTTCATTATATAAAATACTATTGGCTATTTATTTAAGAACAATTTTTTGTGTTTTCTTTTGAGAATTACTATCAACACTTACGATGTACACACCTCCACTTAAAGATGACACATCAATTCTATTATCAAGTGATGTAGTATCAAGTTCAGAAACGAATACTTGTCTGCCTTGAATATCATAAAGTATTAGATTAGTTTGCTCCTTTAGTAATCCACTAACTACTATTTCTTTTGAAGTGTTTAAAGCGAAAATATTTAAAGTCTCTAAACTGTTCTCTATAGTTGATAACGCATCCTCAGAAGTTCTTAAAAAGAAACGTCCTGTTCCTGATAAATTTGTCGTTGGTGTAACCACATAATCACCAGTAGTTAACAAGGTTGATGTATTTGCAACCACATCATCTAAATATACATTTACAGATTGTGGTAAAGTTGAATCTGAAATACTAAAAGTAATTTGTTCACCTTGATTCGCATTTACTCCTAAAGGAATAGAAACCTCTGATAAATCTGAAGGATTTAATGTTTGTAAGGCTATGGCTTTACCTTCATTATCCTGAATTAAATGTGAATACAAACTCATATCATCGAAAGCTTCAGCATCATAACCAACATCTAAACCTTGACTAGCATTATCGTTAAAATAGAATTCTGTTCTTGAGGTTTCACTTCCTGCACTCAAATTAAGTTTTAGATATACCAACTCAGCATTTCGTCCTTGAATGAAGTCGTCACTTGTTCCTGTTGATCTCATTGCTGGTGTGAACTCAAGATTATATAATCCTGTATTTGTGTCATCAGCACTTACAAAGAATCCTTGACCAGGCGCTATTAAAGTTGATGCTGTTGTATTTGCTAAGTTATAAATTGTCCAACCATTTTGCGCAGATCCATCGTAGCCATAGATAGCCGCAGTTGATGCATCAAATAATTGAATGTTTGTTACACCACCTACATCATGATTAAGAAAATCCTGTACATTCAAATAAGAAGGATACGGATTACCAACTAAGTTCCATTCTTGACGAATTGGCCCTGAGTTCTCAATGTCATTAATAACTGTACCATTTTCAGCAGTACCAGTAAACGTAACTATACCATTATCAGTAGTTCCTGTTCTATAGCCTACACCAGCATTAAGTGTTGCTGTTTCAGTACCAGACCAATTTACATATTGACCAGTTGTTTTTTCAAATGGACCAAATAAATACAAGCTTCCATTATTCAAGATATTAGGATTAGCAGCAGCTAAATCATTAAATGCTTGTCCGGTTAATGGTGCAGAAATCAAGTCGTTACTTCCTGTGGTTCCTGAACCATTAATATTAACATGACGCTCGTAGGTCATAGTTCCAACAACAGTACCATCAAGGATTAAACTTGAATAACTTGTTGATGAAGATTCTAAGGTTAAAGTATTGGTTGTTATTGTTGTTCCTAGTTCTACTGTAAGACCAGCTCCAGGGTTAACGGTTACAGAATCTACTGTTAAATCAGTATTTAAAGTAGCATCTCCACTTGAAACAATAATACTATCAAGTGCAATCGCGACGCCATTCGGATCATTTGGCAACCAAACACCATCGTCAAAAGTGTAAGTTATGCCACAACTTGCATCTCCTGTTACTGTAATAATTTGATTACAGGTATTCGAATTCCCAAGTGCATCGGTAACTGTCCAAACGACTGTTGTATCTCCAACAGGATAAATTCCGGAAGCATCTGATGTACCATTGAAATCATTTGTTAAAGTCAGTTCATCAAAAACATCAGGTCCTAGTTCCCAATCTGTATTGGCATCCATATTATTTAAAGTACCATCGACTCCACTTCCTGTGCTATCTGTTATTGTTGTACTGCCTGGACCATCTTCAAAATCATAATAGCTTATTAAACCTGATGTATTTCCCTGCACTATATCTTCATACCGATTTTGAATATCAGTCTGACTTAGTTGCGAGTCCCAAATTCGTATTTCATCTAATTTTCCTGAAAAAGGTGTAGCCGCTGAATCACTGAATGTATTTCTACGCGCACCTATATATGGATTATAGGATGCAGA
>JAAEZL010000077.1:0-10856 GCA_018222875.1 Algicola sp. | reverse complement strand
GAGGAATACCATTAAAATAGGCGATTACTGTATTAGTAGATGTATTAACCACAGCTGCCACGTGAGTCCAAGTATTTAAAGGCACTGTGCTATTAGTTTGATAAGCAAAAGCTCTTACACTAAAATTATTAGGAGAACCAGCAAATGATAACTTCCCATCTAACAATCTAAAGAAAATCCCTTTATAATCTGTACCTGAACATTCTGAATTTGGGTCATCACATTCCGCTAAAATAGTACGTTCTCCAGAATTTGAAGTACTATATATCCAGGCTTCAATAGTGAAATTTTCAGGTATCGTAATCGATCCGTCTAAATCAACAAAATCGTCTGTTCCATCAAAATCTAGTGCATAGTCATTTGTACAGTTATCACTTACTTCAGGTTGAGGAACCACGATATCAGCTGAACATTCTCCGGGATCATTATTCACTGATATATCTTCAGCACATCCTATTTCTGGTGCTAAACTATCTTGAATAGTGACTGTTTGCGTACAGGTAGATGTATTACCATTCACATCAGTTGCCGTCCATATGATATCTGTTTGACCAACTGGATACAGACCAGAAGCATCTGCCGTTCCTGTGATATTATTAGTTAAAACTACATGTGGAAAAGCTCCGGACATCACCCAATCTGAATTAATATCCATATTCGTAAGTGTAGCAGAATTTCCGTTTCCGGAACTATCAGATGCTATTGAATTCCCTAATCCATCTTCAAAATTAAAATAAGCAACCAAACCTGATTCATTACCATTCATCAAATAGTTATAATTACTTAATATTTCAGTGTCGGTTAAGGGACGATTCCAAACACGGACTTCATCGAGTTGTCCTTCAAAAAATTCATTCGCATCCGTTTCATCTCCAGGCGTTAAATTAATACTTGCTCCAATCGTATCGAAACCTACCGCATTAGCTCCTCCTCCATCACCATATCCGATGGTTGCCGAATTGACCTCAACACCGTTAATATAAAGTTTAACCAAGTTGGTCGTTTCATCATGAGTCACTGAAACATGATACCATTGGTTATCATTAATAATTTGTGGTGCTGTTATGACTTGCCAAGATCCTGTATAATGGTGGTATTCTAGTTGTCCGTTTGAAATGCCAAACGAATTCCAAATGACATTGGTACGATCACCAATGATGTTCAAAGCAGAATTTCCATCATATACAGTTGAACTAGCCGTACTACTCGTTTTAACCCAAGCCTGATATGTTAATCCAGTTAACAATTGTACCCTAGGTACTGCTAGGTAATCATCTGAACCATCAAAATCTAAAGCAAGTCCGTCACTACAATTATCTGTTACTAAAGGCGCTGTAAAATTTACATTAGCATCCTGACAAAAATCAAGATTAATATCAGCTCCACAGATTAATTCTGGATCTTCGGTGTCTCCTGCATTAATGGTTTGTTGCAAAGTTGATTGATTTCCAAAAGCATCCGTTGCAGTCCATGTGACTATGGTTTGTCCTATTGGATACGTTCCTGAAGCATCCAATGTGCCATTAAAATCGTTTGTTAAAGTCACACGGTTAACTGGTGCAGAATCGCTAACCCAATCTGTAGCAGGATCCATATTTGTTAAGACACCGTTTGCGCCATTAGCCGTTTGATCTGTAAGTACAGAACTGCCTGGTTCATCCTCAAAGTCATAATAAGCCAAAAGATCAGAATTTGAAGAATCGACTATACTATTATAGTTATCTGCAATTTGCTGAGCTGTTCTTGGTGTATCCCAAAAACGAACTTCGTCCAGTTTTCCGTCAAACCTACTGGATCCTGCCGAAGGAAATTGTCCAATGTAAGTAGTCGTAGCTTCAAAAACTGCCGGAAATCCGTTATTAACAACTGGTTTACTATCTCCATTGATTATAATTTGGTCAAATGCAGACCCATTTCCTGTAATCGCAATATGATTCCAACCTGGCGGAATTTGGGCAAAAGTTGTCATAATTTGTCCGAAATTAGTCACCATAGTTAAGGTCTCATTGGCATAGGCACCAGAGAAATTGCCAGTATCAATAGATTTGAAATTAGAGTCGTTAAAGGAGAACAGGTAATCAAATTCTTCAGAACCGTTGATTCCATTTTCAGTAAACATCCAGAATTCTATAGTTTTAAAACTACCAATAGTTTGATTGACGGTAACCATATCGTCAACACCATCGAAGTCTAGTGCAAAATTATTAGTTGAACAATTATCACTAGTGATAGGTGTTGGCACTGTTACTTCAGTTGAACACGAATCTATGGTGGCATCAGCAGGATTTGTAAATGCTAAGTCTGGATCTTGAGTATCACCTGCATTAACCGTTTGAGATAATGTTGATTGGTTTCCAGAAGCGTCAGTTGCTGTCCAGGTGACTGTTGTCTGACCTAACGGATAAGATCCCGAAGCACATGCCGTTCCTGTATAATCGTTTATTAAGGATACAGAAGTCACAGGAACGTCTGAAGTGACCCATGCAGAATTTGTATCCATATTGGATAAACTTCCATCGATACCATTTCCTGATTTATCGCTTAACACAGAGCTTCCAGTGCCATCTTCAAAATCATAATAAGCTACAAGTCCTAGCTCATTTCCTGTTAAAGAACGATCTTTCATGCTTAAAATTTCAGAGTGTGATAATGCTCGGTTCCAAAAACGCGTCTCATCTAATTGACCATTTAGGATATCGAAATTATCTAGCACATTTCCTCCAATACCTTGATTATTTGGATTTAAAACGTAGCTATCAGCAAAACTCACCTCCAGAACTCCATCAATATATAGTCTTGTAATACTACCATCATTGGTGGCTGCAATATGATGCCATTGTCCATCAGCAACATTAGTCAAACTTTGATTTGCCGCTGTATCACCATTACCAGATGACCCATCAAAAAAGGCATACACTCTTCCGTCATTTGCAAATCTTGATATGTATATATTTCCAAATAAGGGTAATGATCTATTTAAGGAATTTGTTTTAATCCATCCTTCAGAAGTTGCAGCACCAGTATTTTGATATGGTGAAGGTATTTGAACAACACCAAATGCACCATTAAAATTTAGTGCACCATTGTCTGAAAAGCAATCTTCAGTAATAATAGGGCTTGGAACATTTAATTCTGTTAAGCAAGACTCTATATTATTATCTACTTGATCAGCAAATGTTAATGTAAAACACGGTTCTTGATTTATACTTGCTGATCTTAATGTAACCCCTGCATTATAATAAGAGATAACAGGATAAATTGCAGCAGAATTATTGTTCTCGACAATTCCTGAAATCGTGCCTGAATTTAGACCTAAAATTTCATAAGTAATTGTACTATTTTGTCGTGTAAATCTTAACGTAAGAATATCTCCTGTTTGAGCATCAACATCAACATTATCTGTCCATACATCAGGAAAATTGCTCAACATAAATCCTTGATCGAAATAAATTAATTTGCCTGTATTATATATTATTGATCCCAATGTTGGATCTGTATTTTTATAACCTATAAAAAGATCTCCATTTCCTATACCTCCAGATGAAATTATCTCAAATTCAAATTCCATTTCAAAATCGCCATTGACTGGAGTTGATTTTGCGTTAACTCCCCAACCAGGTGCGCCTGTACGTAAAAGTCCGCCATTTGATCCAAAGTCTAAAATTAAATTTTGGTTTGATTTAGTCCATTGAATTGGTGTTTGAGCATAAAGAATTGAAACAAAAACAGTAAAAAAGAAAACAAGCGATTTTTGAAAGACAGTTTGTAATAGCATTGTAAAGATGAGTTTAGTTAATTTTAAAAATCTATTAAGCAATTTACTTGATGCTTAGTACAAAAAAAATACCCATTAACAAGGATTTTAAGAGCAGTCAACATACACAACAGTATGTGATTAATAACGTAAATGAAGATTTGGTCAATTAGAAATTCCTAAGAAAAGGAAATCAAAAATAAGTAAATTCTGTCAGAAACAAATTAACATAGGTCAATCCATTGATTTTTTCGGTTAAATGCCATATCTAAAAATTCTAATTACTTCTTTGACCAAATAAAAAAGCCTCAGAATAACTCTGAGGCTCCTTCGAAATTATTAAATAACCCTTTATTCAATAACTAATTTTTTAACGATTTCTTTATTGGATGTATTCAGTTTTACAAAATACAATCCGCTTTGTAAGTCAGACACATTTAATTCAACCAATTGTGCTTCAGAAATTGGATGTTCTAAGACCAGTTTTCCTTGAATATCATATATACTTAGGTTAGCACTTGTAACTCTGTTCAGTTTAATGTTTACAATATCGTTAGTCGGATTAGGAAACATCTGAAAGTTATCAATATCAAACTCTGAAACTGAAAGCGCATCATCTACAAATTCGGTTTCAAATCGATTCGTAATTACAGGAGCATTGAAATCGAAATAAATGGCTGCAGTATTCGGAATAATATCACCTAAGACATAACCTGCTTTTGGTTGAATTCTAAAATACACATATCCATTACTACCTTCTGAATCATCTTGTTCGGCTGGTAAATTGATATCCTCAAAGTACCATTCTAAACTGCTTTCAGTTCTGGTCACTACATAATCATGACTTGAGCGTAACATCTGGAAAGTTGTTTCATCTAACTGAACATCTAACTCATCTTCTATACGAACAAAGCTTGCAGGAAATGTTCCTAAGTTTTGAAAACGAACTGTATAGTATAACCATTCATCTGAAGCCACAAAATCATCATAAATAACTCTCGGACCATGCGATTCCATTTTATCATTTGGATCCCAAGAACCTACTACCATTTCAGATAAGGTTGAATAATTATTACTCTCTACTAAATCATTAGCATCAGTAATATAGCTCGCTGTATTGGTCACAATATCTCCGAGTTCAACCGTTACAGGACAGGTTAGTGAAATGTCAATAAACTCTACATCTCCTGGTTGCAGATTAACAAAATCGACCGTAAAACCAGTGGCAGTATTTGTAATTATATAGTTTGGATTAGCACTAGTTACACCATTATAAACCAGAAGTGGATCATGAGTAAACTCAACAGTCCCAGAAGTGATTGTTGTAAAACCTAAATTTTCTAAAACAAGATAGTTTTCGTGAGTAAAACCAGGTCTTGGAGGTGTCCAGTAATTTAATAAATACACGGCCAGATCTTCACAACTTTGTTCTTCAACAACCGGAAAATCAACCGTAACTGTGCTTCCTGTTGCGACAGAAATATTATCGAAGTTAGCAGTCGTGATATCGTAACACGCTTCAGATTCGTCATATAAATTAAATGTGATATCATACACATCTGTTTCATTTGTACTGATAATCTGGAAATGACCTGTTGAAGAGTTTACAGTGTTAATCATTCCATCTCCATTTACCTCATAGGTAAAATAGCCGTTAGAGAAACTGAATTCATTGGTATCATAAACAGTATTTGCATTTGCATCAACAAAAGCATTTACTTCAATAATACCTACTGAAGACGTACAGAACACATCAAAGTCAAATTCTTCAGTACAACAGCCACTTCCATTAGCACAACTTATCGATCCGTCTGTATCAAACTGAACGGTAATTGAACTTCCTGTCGACGTATAAGTCAATCCTGTAAAGTCGCCATCATTTCCGTATGGCAAATTAGGATTCATAACAGTACCATCTGAATCTAATATTGAAATCGTATCAAAATTCTGTTCAGTGCTACCAGCATTAAAATAGAGTGTTAACGGTAAACCATCTGAACTCTGGAAACTAAATTCACTATCATCATTATTGCCATAACAATAGGTTGTATTTACAACACCTTCTTCACAAACTACGGTTTGATTTGGATTTGCTCTTGTGGTAAAGCTAAATTCTTCACAGTTTTCTGCATCACCATTGGAATTATAAGGCGTGATTGTTAAATAATACGTCACTTCATAATCTAACGGCTCTAAATCATAGGTAAGCACATTGCCGACATCTTCATTATTAATAATCTCTGTTCCGCCTGAAGTTATCCCAAGTGAAATCTTATAACCTGTAACGATTCCTGAGGAAGATGTCCAAGTGATATCAACATTTTCGTTAACATCTGTTGCACCATCTAGAGGCTGTGTTAATCCAACATTACAATTTGGTACAGCATCTAAATCTACGCAGCTAACTTCATAGGTAATCGGTGTATAATTTTGATTATCACAGGATACACTTCCATCTGAAACCACTGAAACCGATATGCTGTTTCCTGTAGAAATAAAGCTTAAACCTGTGAGATCTCCATTATTGCCATAGGTAGTTGCTTCTGGATTAAGATTAGTTACTCCATCAGAATCTAATACGATGAGCTCATCAAAATTGACTTCAATATCACCATTTACGAAGAATACTTGTAATGGTGCATTATCAGAACTTATGTATTGATATAATGTCGAGTCATTGTTTACATAACAAAATGTAAATACTTCTGCATCTTGTCCGCAATCAATAGTCGTCGGACAAGAATTATCTGTCGTAATATTAAAATCTGAAATTGAAAAACATTCATCTGCAATATTTCTAACTCTTACGAAAATGGTTTCACTTCCGTTTGCAGGAACATAATTAGTGGGATTAGTAATTGGATTGGTATTGGTAAAAGCAGAATTATAAGTGTTAAAGAAACCAATAGCAAACTGACTTTCATCTTGACCATTTAAAATCTCCTGAATTGTTGTCGTTAAATCAAACGTTGGGTTTTGCTCACAA
The DNA here is from genome assembly GCA_018222875.1 of Algicola sp. Lineage (GTDB taxonomy): Bacteria > Bacteroidota > Bacteroidia > Flavobacteriales > Flavobacteriaceae > Psychroserpens. The sequence goes on along the minus strand of JAAEZL010000077.1, from coordinate 4,116 downwards.
CTGAACAAATCAACTGCATCTACAAGTACTGGAGCATCACCACCTTCAATGACATCAACACTGGCAGACGAACTACAACCTGAAATCAAATCTGTAACTGTTACGGTATAGGTTCCTCCTGTAAATACAATAATTTCCGGATCGTTTTCACCTGTACTCCATGAATAATCAAAAGCACCATTATCGTTAGTAATATTAGGATTGAGTACAATTTCATTTCCACTACAAATCGTATAGGGTCCGTTAAAATCTATTTGCGGATTTAAACTATAATTCATGTACATCTCAACTATTGTAAAATTTCCTGTCAGGTTATCTTCAATACGAACATATATAACAGGTATATCAAGTACAGGATAAACCTCTGGGTTACTAATAGGATTATTTTGACTGATGGCATTCGTTTCAGATATGTAATACTCAAATGTAAAATTTGAAGGATCTTGTCCATCAACCATAATGGCTTCTTGAGACGTCAAATCATAATTCACAGGTGTGTTCGGGTTGTCACTACACACAATAATTTCAACTGAAGACGCAGATACACAATCAACATCGACCACTAAGTCTAAGGTTGTAACACCAAAACAATCCCCTTGAATTGAAAATACTCTAACAAAAATCGTTTGATTATAGGCAATGAAGTTTGTAAATATTGGATTGAAAGCATTAGTTCCATTATCAGCATCGGCTTGTGTTTCATGATACGACACTAAAACAGAAGGGTTTTGTAAAACTCCAACGATTTCATCGGTTTTAGTATTTAGATCAAAGGTTGCAAAACCATCGCCATCATCGTCACAAACGACATAAGGTGTTGGACTTGTAAGGGCTTCAAAAGACGTTGAAATCACATCAAATTCAGTAAAAGATAAACAACCATCAAAGCTTGAAATCTCCAATAGGTATTGACCTGGTTGTGTTATAAATAAAAACGGATCTGTTTCATTAGGAATAACTATACCTTCAAAAAACCAGGCAAAAGTAAAATCCTGAGTTCCAAACCCAGTATCGACAACTAAATTTGACCCTTCACAAAATTCATATACATTTTGCAAGGTTGGTATTGGTGTAGAGTTTACAATCAAATTAAAGGATGTAATCTCAAAATTGCCTGTAGAAAACTGCTCTACTCTGGCGTAAATAAGTTGTGGATTAGTGACATTAGAATACGGACTTGCCAAGGCATTCATATTATTTTGTGCATCTTGTAATGTTTCATGATAGCTTACCATAAATTCATTAGGATTAGAATTACCTAAAATTTCAGCATCCTTAGATGTTAAGTCAAAAACACCAAAACCATTTCCAAATTCATCGCATACTTCATAGTCAGAAGGTGGATTGATAGTTTGAGAAAATGTTGAAATTGAAAATAGAAGGGCAAATAGCGGAAACAGTAATTTTACTTTCATAAATAAAGAGTTTTGATTAGTTGTTTTGACACTAAAATTAACCACAGAGGTAAATCTATTCGTGTCAATAGTATAACAAGTAAGTAGCTTTATTCCCTACCTTAAATTCTAAATTACTGAAAATTCTAATGCGTGAATTGCATTGTCATTGCACTATAAAAGTGTAAATTTGTGGGTATTCAAATATACTGAATATCTCATCAAATGCAACATAAAGAAATTACCAGTACACAGAATTCATTGGTAAAACACATCTTAGTATTAAAAGAAAAATCCCGTGAACGTAAAAAAACAGGATTATTCGTAATCGAAGGTCAGCGTGAGTTATCATTAGCCTTAAAAGGTGGTTATCACATCGAAAAACTATTATTCTATCCAGAGTTTATTTCCGAAGCACAGCTCAACAACTTCACAACTTTACAACTTAACCTCATAGAAATTTCAAAAGATGTGTTTCAGAAATTAGCACACAGAAGCACTACTGAAGGCATTATTGCAATTGCTAAAAGCAAACCTCATCATCTTGAACATTTACAGTTTGATAACAAAAACCCTTTAATTTTAGTGGCTGAATCACCAGAAAAACCCGGAAACATTGGTGCTTTGCTACGAACAGCAGATGCAGCAAACGTTGATGCTGTCATTATTGCAAACCCAAAAACCGATGTGTACAATCCCAATATTATCCGCTCCAGTGTAGGTTGTGTGTTTACCAATCAAATCGCCATGGCTTCAACTACTGAAATCATTAAATTTCTTACAGAAAAAAACATCACCATGCATTGTGCTGCACTTCAGGCTTCAGAATCGTACCATAGTCAGGACTTCACAAAACCAACTGCTATTATCGTTGGTACAGAAGCTGACGGATTAACCAATGAATGGTTAAATGCATCCACTCAAAATATTAGTATTCCAATGCAAGGCGAAATTGACAGCATGAATGTATCTGTTGCAGCAGGAATTCTTATTTTTGAGGCGAAAAGACAGAGAGGTTTTAAATAAAATCTTAAGCATAACTCTGCAATCATTGAAAGATAAAGCCACTCTCTTTCTTTATAATTGAAAATAAACACAATGACAGCACAAACGCTATTCTATATTATTATAAGTATTATCGTCATCAACTTTGCTATTGATAAAATACTTGATGCACTTAACGCCAAACATTATGACGATGCCATTCCTCAAGAATTGAATGATGTGTATGACGAAGCCGAATATAAAAAATCGCAAGTCTACAAAAAGACCAATTATAAGTTCGGGATATTCAGCTCTACATTTTCATTTATCTTAACACTGGCTTTTTTATATTTTGATGGTTTTGAAATTGTCGATAATATAGCACGACACTACACTGAAAATCCAATTGGGATTGGCTTGATTTTTTTCGGAATTATTATGATTGGTGGTGATATCATTTCAACGCCTTTTTCAGTGTATAAAACATTTGTCATTGAAGAAAAATTTGGGTTTAATAAAACCACAGTCAAAACATTTATCATTGATAAGCTCAAAGGCTTGCTTATGATGGCACTTTTAGGTGGTAGTATTTTGGCTTTAATCATCTGGTTTTACCAACAAACTCAAGATCAATTCTGGTTATATGCCTGGGGAATAGTAACTGTCTTTACCATTTTTATGAATTTGTTTTATGCCAGACTTATTGTTCCATTATTCAATAAACAAACACCTTTAGAGGATGGAACCTTGCGCGAACAGATTTCAGAATATGCACAATCGGTTGGTTTTAGTTTGAAAAACATTTTTGTTATCGATGGCTCAAAACGAAGCACGAAAGCAAATGCCTATTTTTCTGGATTCGGAAGTGAAAAACGAATCACGTTATACGATACCTTAGTCAATGATTTAGAGGAAGAAGAAATCGTGGCAGTTTTAGCACATGAGGTTGGTCATTACAAACGGAATCACATTATTTTTAATCTGGCGACTTCAATAGTTCTAACAGGAATCATGCTCTTTGTCTTATCGGTTTTTATATCAAATCCGTTGTTATCCAATGCCATAGGTGTCGAAACTCCTAGCTTTCATGTTGGTTTAATTGCCTTCGGATTATTGTATTCGCCTATTTCAGAACTCATAGGATTAGCCATGAATTACATCTCACGTAAATTTGAGTACCAGGCTGATGATTATGCTAAAAACACCTTCAAAGCTGAACCTTTAATTACATCGCTTAAAAAATTATCTAAAAATAGTTTAAGTAATTTAACACCTCATCCGTCTTATGTTTGGATGCACTACTCACATCCTACGCTTTTGGAGCGCGTGAGGAATTTGAAAAAGTAATTTCTAACATTTTAAGACATTAACTATACTAAAAAGCCCAACATGCGATTCAGATTTCACCATACTTTTAAGCTTACTCTTTTTACAATTTTACTAAGTAGTTTATCTTATGCTCAACCAAATGAAGGTAAATTTATTGGAGGATCCATTGGATTCGGAATTGTCGCTCCTTATGAAGAATTCGATATAGAAACTGATGGTTTTTATCTTCAAAGTGAATATGTGATTGGAGTTTCTACCTGGTTTGGAGTACGACCATATGCAGGCATTATTTTTGCCTCAGGTGAAGTCAAAGACAATCTAACTAATGAAGCAAACTATTCTATAAAATCAAATGCGTTTTTAATTGGAGTAAAAACTCGTATTTGTGCACCTATCCCTTGGGTTGCTC
>JAAEZL010000284.1:739-2044 GCA_018222875.1 Algicola sp. | reverse complement strand
CCATTGAAGATTTAAAAGACATTCTTGATAAGAAAGATCGTCGTATGGAGATTATTAAAGATGAACTTTTAGTTGTAAAAGATAAATATGGTGATGAACGTCGCTCACAAATTGAGTACGCTGGAGGTGATTTGAGTATTGAAGATATGATTCCAGACGAGCAGGTTGTCATTACGATCTCACATGCTGGTTATATTAAACGAACATCACTTACAGAATATAAAACACAACATAGAGGAGGTGTTGGTCAAAAAGCATCGACGACCAGAAATGAAGATTTCTTAGAGCATTTATTCGTTGGAACTAACCATCAATACATGTTGTTTTTTACTCAAAAAGGAAAATGTTTCTGGATGCGTGTTTATGAAATTCCAGAAGGCAGTAAGACCTCTAAAGGAAGAGCGATTCAAAACCTAATCAATATTGAGCAGGATGACAAAGTGATGGCGTTTATTTGTACTCAGGATTTAAAAGATGAAGATTACATCAATAGCCATTATGTCATTATGGCAACTAAAAATGGTCAGGTTAAGAAAACAGCTTTAGAACAATATTCTCGTCCGAGAACCAACGGAATTAACGCCATTACAATCAAGGAAGATGACGAATTACTTGAAGCAAAATTAACCACTGGAAATAGCCAGGTAATGTTAGCGTTAAAATCTGGAAAAGCTATTCGGTTTGAAGAAGCCAAAACGCGTCCAATGGGAAGAAATGCTTCTGGAGTTAGAGGAATAAAATTAGCTAACGATAAAGATGAAGTCATTGGTATGGTTGCCGTAGAAAATCCTCAGGAAGAATCTGTATTAGTGGTTTCTGAAAAAGGATATGGTAAAAGAACGTACATCGACGATCCTGAAGATGGTGAAGCTGTTTACAGAATTACCAATCGTGGAGGTAAAGGAGTGAAAACCATATCAATCACTGAAAAAACAGGACATCTAGTTGCTATTAAGACGGTTACCGATGAGGATGACTTAATGATTATTAATAAATCTGGTATTGCTATCAGAATGGCAGTAAACGATTTACGTGTAATGGGTCGTGCAACTCATGGCGTCAAATTAATCAACCTCAAAGGAAGTGACTCTATTGCTGCTGTAGCTAAGGTTATGAAAGATGAGGACGAAGAGGAATTACAGGTAGATATGACTGATATACAAGATGTGAATGAAGATGGCATAACTCTTGATACCAACGAAGAAGAATAAACTATTAATACTAAACAAAACAAAGTAAAAATGAAAAAGCAAGTTATAATTGCTTTAGCACTTTTAGTAAGTACCTTCTCTTTTTCTCAGAAAG
>JAAEZL010000284.1:0-729 GCA_018222875.1 Algicola sp. | reverse complement strand
AGCAGGATCTGGTAAAGAAACAGACGAAGCAATTGAGAGTTTCAATATGGTAAAAGATATTGAATCAAAATCTGGAAAATTAAAATACACTTCAGATATTGAAGAACTTAAAACGCAGATGTTAACGAATTTTCTGACATCTGCCAATACAGCTTGGCAAGGTAAAAGCTATGTAGAGTCTTCAGAAAAGTTTGATCGAGCTTACAGAATGTCACCAAAAGATACCTTATACCTTTATTATGCCGCATCCTCTGCTGTTAATGCTCAGGATTATGACAGGTCTTTAAAACTTTATGAAGAACTAAGAGATTTGGGTTACACAGGCATTGAAACTGAATATTCTGCCACAAATAAAGAAACTGGTGAGCCTGTAAATTTTGATAGTAAATTGGAAAGAGATTTAGCATTAAAATCGGGAGATTATATTGTTCCTAAAGAAAAACTTACAGAATCTAAATTGCCTTTAATTAAAAAAATGCTTGCCGATATTTATATCTATAAAGGTGAAGATGAAAAGGCTTTTCAGGCGATTAAAGAAGCAAGAGAAGAAAATCCTGATGATGCATCTCTAATTATTGCTGAAGCCAACATTGAATTAAAAGCTGGAAATAATGCTAGGTTCAAAGCGTTGATGGAAGAAGCGATTATGAAAGACCCTAATAATGCAACCCTTCGTTACAATGTAGGTGTTATGACCATGAAAGAAGGTGATTATGAAGCTGCAAGATC
>JAAEZL010000283.1 GCA_018222875.1 Algicola sp. | reverse complement strand
CTTAGAATCGGTCCTTTTTGTAGAAAAGAAGGGGTTATTGCCCGGACTCCCGTTAGCTCCAAAAAATAAAATGTAGATACAAATGGAATCAACAGAAATCATCCTTTCACTAACGCGGTCATTTAGAGAACCCTTAATCTTAATGTTTTCGAATATTAAGGAAGAGATTCTTTATTTAATTAATGATCCTCTGCCGGAGTATCTTCAATCAATGAAAAATAAATTTGGACAAACCAAAACCTTCTTGTTCCGTGATGAACAAGTTGATTTCGAAAAGACATATTTTCCGATTACATTATCGCATAACAAAAAACAATATCAGATAAAATCCGTAGAGTCATTTTACCAGAACAATAATTACACAACAATAATAGGAAATGCAGGGTCAGGGAAAAGCATGCAAATGAAGTTTCTGTTTTTAAAGTGTATTGAACAAAGAGTAAAAATTCCAATTTTCATTGAATTAAAATCATTAAACGACTATAAAGGGAGTATTATAGATTATGTATACGAAATAATTTTAAGTAACAAAATTTCCCCAAGTAGTAATCTAATGGAAAGAATTTTGACTAGTGGAGATTTTTACTTTTTATTCGATGGGTATGATGAGGTTTATTCAGCAAGAAAGGATGAAATTACACATGATTTGGAACTATTCATTGATAGGTATTCAAAGAATTGGTATGCTATAACCTCTAGGCCAGGGTCGGGAATTGAATCGTTTCCTAGATTCGAAAATAATTATGTACAAGCCCTGTCAGATGATGAAATCGAATTGTTCATTGAAGTGCAATGCAAGATTATCAATGACATTGAACTGAGTTCAAAAATTAAATCAACAATTAAAAGTGAAGAAAATAAAAGCTACAGGGGTTATTTAAGTAGCCCTTTGCTTCTTAGTATGTTTTTATTCACTTTTCGGACACACCCTCAACTACCTAAAAGGAAAAGCAAATTTTATTGGAATGTTTTTGACACATTAATTTCTAGGCACGATTCATTTACAAAAAAGGGAGGGTGGCAACATGAGCGATTAACAAATCTTCAAGACGATGAGGTTGAGTCTATTTTAAAATGGTTTTCCTATTTAACCTATTTTGAAGAGGTTTACTCATTCGACTCTGAAACGGTTCATTCAACGGTAGCTCGAATAAAAGGCGCCCAAAAAATGGATTTTAATACTAATGATTTTATTTATGATATCACAGTAAATCTTGGACTATTTCATAAAGATGGATTAGAGTATAAGTTTCCACATAGGACGCTCCAGGAATATTTTGCAGCGAAACTGATCAGTGAACAGAAAGATGTAAGTAAAAAGAAAGTTTATATTAAAAAATTTAATTACCGTGATAGTATAGTTGTTTTTGGAAGTAGGGACAATTTTTATGACTTATGTTTGGAGTTAGATGAAATAAGCTTTAAAGAATTTGCTCTAGTGCATCACTTGAAGGTGGTAAGGAAAAAACTATATAGCACTGGATTTAATAAAATAATTGAAAATTTTTTCGAGTTCTTTGGATACCAATATGTCCTTAAGGAGTATGATGGTGTTAATCTTGTAGAAGGTAGAGTCGTTAATGCTTCTTATGAAATAGACGTGCTTTCGTTTTTAAATTTAGTAAATAGATTCGAAGTTGGAGATGAAGTCGTTTTTAAAGGTATCAAAGATATCGATATACAAGCTGTAAAAACTCATCATACTGTTGGTAGCGTAGGAAGTGTAGTTTTTGATGCTTTATCTAATAAAGAAGTGTTTTTTCCCATCTTGAGAAAATATGGTTTTGTCGAAACCATCCATGAATTAATTAAATCTATTGATGCTAAAATTAAAGAGCTTGAGGACGATATTCAACTTTTGAAAAATGCAAATCATGATTTGTTAGATTTTTAACTGGAGCTAACAAAGTGCCCTATGAAAAGCAGTTTTTTTTGAAAAAGTCGATATGTTATAAAAGATCACATAAAAATTGAATGATTATTTATTGAGTTCGGCGTCCTATGTGTGGTATTTATCTAAAGTAAATCCACGGGCATTCCTACCT
>JAAEZL010000282.1 GCA_018222875.1 Algicola sp. | reverse complement strand
AACACTAGCATCAGGATTAAAGAAATATATTATTAAAAAAGGTACTGGTGCAAAACCTAAAACAGGACAATCTGCTATGATTGCTTATGAAGGCTATTTTGTTGACGGACGATTATTTGACAGTAACCTTGAAGCCATTGCAGATAAATATGGCATGTTAAATCCGCAACGTAAAGCCGCAGGAGCTTACGGACCAACTAAAATGAAAATAAGTCCAGATGAGCAAATGATTGCTGGATTTAAAGAAGCGATTGCATCTATGAAAGTTGGAGAAAAGGCATTTTTCTATATTCCATCACACCTGGCTTATGGTGAACGTGGAAGAGGTGGAATTCCACCAAATACCGATTTAACGTTCGTTCTTGAAATGACGGGAATCGCACAATAGTTATAACATCACAATACTAAAAAAGCCTTTCAAATTGAAAGGCTTTTTTGTTTTTCACTATTTGTCATTCCGACTGAAACGGAGGAATCTAATTTTATAAATAAGAAAACATAATCTCAAACATAGATTTCTCGATAAAGCTTGTCTTGAGCGCAGTCGAAAGGCTCGGAATGACATTATTCTAAGTAAGAACCTTTTATTTCTTCGGAATGCGCTTCAGAATCTCTAAAACAAATTTCCAGTATTTCTGTGCTGAAGATATTTGCGCTCGTTCATCCGGAGAATGTGCTCCTTTTATATTCGGTCCAAAACTAATCATATCCATATCTGGATAATTTGTTCCCAGAATTCCACATTCTAAGCCTGCATGACATGCAGCAACGTGAGGTTCTTCACCATTGTTTAATTCTTTGTATAAAGGCACCATAACTTTCAAAATATCAGAATCCATATTAGGTTTCCAACCTGGATAATCACCACCAAACTCTACTTCACATCCTGTTAACTCAAAAGTCGCTCTCAAGCCGTTTGCTAAATTCCATTTTGAACTTTCAACAGAACTTCGTGTTAAACAACCAATTTTAATATGACCATCTTTAACTAAAACACGAGCAATATTATTAGACGTTTCAACCAAATCCGGAATATCCGGACTCATTCTGAACACACCATTTAATGCTGCATACAGCGCTCTTGTTAAACCTTCCTGAACACCTAAATCCATAATCTGTTTTGGTGTATCTGTTCTTGAAACCTCAATCACTAAATCAGGTTCCATGGTTTTGTATTCTACTTTGATTTCGTTAGCTAAATCTTTCATATCTGAAACAAAAGCCTCTTCACTAATGGCATCAATAGCTACGATTGCATTACTTTCTCTTGGAATGGCGTTACGTAAACTTCCACCATCTATTTCAGAAATACGCAATCCGTAATTTTCAAAACCGTCAAATAACAGTCGGTTCATCATTTTGTTGGCATTCCCTAAACCTTCATGAATTTGCATGCCTGAATGTCCACCTTGAAGTCCCTTGACAGACACTTTATAGCCTATTTTAAATTCTGGAGTTTCCTCTTGCTCGTAAGTTCGTGTAGCAGTAACATCAACACCTCCTGCACAACCTACTCCAATTTCATCATCTTCTTCAGTATCTAAATTTAAAAGAATGTCTCCTGATAAGATTCCACCTTTTAAACCCATTGCTCCTGTCATTCCAGTTTCTTCATCAATGGTAAACAAGGCTTCAATGGCAGGATGTTCAATATCTTTACTTTCTAAAACAGCCATAATAGTCGCAACTCCAAGTCCGTTATCTGCTCCTAACGTTGTTCCTTTTGCTCTAACCCAATCACCATCAACATACATCTCAATACCTTGAGTATCAAAATCGAAATCAGTGTCATTATTTTTTTGGTGAACCATATCTAAATGCGATTGCATCACTATGGTTTTTCTGTTTTCCATTCCTGAAGTTGCAGGTTTTTTAATAATAACGTTTCCCACTTCATCTTCTATGGTCTTCAAACCTAAGCTCTTTCCGAAATCTTTCATAAATTGAATCACACGCTCTTCCTTTTTTGAAGGTCGTGGTACTGCATTTAAATCTGCGAATTTATTCCAAAGTGCTTTTGGTTCCAGTGCTCTTATTTCTGCGCTCATGAT
>JAAEZL010000076.1 GCA_018222875.1 Algicola sp. | reverse complement strand
CCTATATGATTTTCATTAATAAGCTTAGCAATTGAGTTTACATGAGCTTGTGACTGGTTAGAAAATGCTCTAACCATAAATAATTGCCCAACTTTTTCTTCTAAAGACATGTTATTATAAAGACTGTCAACCCATTTTTTTTGAGCCTGAACATCTTTAGTTCGAAGAGGATGGTTATCAACCTGAGAAACAACAGTATTTGAAAAAATAATAAAGGTGATGAGGGACACTATATATCGCATAAATCTTATCTACATTTTAAGTCTAATACACATAACTGAAAACTATGCCAAAATAGTATTTTTAGAATGAAGAATAAAGACTTTAAGATAGATTTATAAAGAAGGTTGTAAACAAATGAACTGCAAGTACTATTCGATTAAATCAATGTGTCTGTCATGATAACCTAACAAATAAAGCACACCATCCAGTCCAATACTTGATATTGAATTTTGAGCATTTTCTTTAACCGTTGGTTTGGCATGAAAAGCAATCCCTAATCCTGCTAAATTAAGCATAGGCAGATCGTTTGCTCCATCTCCAACTGCTATGGTCTGACTTATATCAATCCCTTCTTTTATAGCAATCTCTTTAAGGTATTCAGCTTTTTTATTGCCATCTACAATATCGCCCAAATAACCACCAGTTAACACACCATCTTTGATTTCTAGCTGATTGGCATATACATAGTCTATACCAAATTCCTTTTGCAAATAGTGACCAAAATAGGTAAATCCTCCAGAAAGGATAGCCGTTTTAAATCCGTAACTTTTTAAGGTATCAATCAATCGCTTTGCGCCTTTAGTTATTGGTAAGTTTACAGCAACATCATGTAATACATCTTCACTCAGGCCTTTTAAAAGTTTCATTCGTTTTATAAAACTTTCGTTAAAATCTATTTCGCCTTGCATTGCAGATTCTGTAATTGCCTTGACCTCTGGACCAACACCTGCCAATTCGGCTAACTTATCGATAACTTCAGTTTGAATTAGTGTAGAATCCATATCGAAACATACGAGACGCCTGTTTCTTCTGTATATATTATCTTCCTGAAAGGCAATATCAACATCAAGTTCTCTTGAAATCTGCATAAATTTTTCAGTGAAATCTGCTTTACAATCAATTTTTCCTCTAATAGACAATTGAATGGAAGCCCGTGGATATTCCTCTTCTCTCACAAGAGATATTCGACCTGTTAATCGTTTAATGGCATCGATATTCAGGTTTTTTTCTGAAATGATTTGAGTAACTTTCGAAATTTGATCTGCAGATAATTTCTCTCCTAAAATGGTCACAATGTAACGATCTTTACCTTGTAATTGTACCCATTTTTCATAATCTTCAAGAGAAATAGGTGTGAACTTAGCAGTGACATCAAGTTCATAGGTTTTGAAAAGTAAATCTTTTAATACGGCATCTGAATCATGACCAGCTCCAATTTCAAATAGAAAGCCCAAAGATAACGTATCGTGAATATTCGCTTGTCCTATGTCTAATACCTTGGCTTCATACTGTGACAAAACGTTAGTTAAACTAGAGGTTAATCCTGGTTTATCTTGTCCAGATATGTTCATTAAAAAAATATCCTTGGTCATATTAAATTGTAACTTGAATTATTTTAAGAATCTGCTATGCCAGCTTTCACTTGCAGGCACTTCCCAATTTTCATTGAATTCTGCAATATTAGTGACCATATTATTGAAGACAATTGTGTTCTTTGAAACTGCTTTATCTTTCGCCATTTTTTTAAAATCTAAAAGTGTCTTATAAGCAATGAAGTCGCCTTGTTTGTAGGATACATTCATCTTATCCATCAGATCGACATTGTAATCCTTTTCCAGTTGCTGAATGAAATGCACTGAAGCATCAATGCTACAACCTGTTGCTTTGTTGAGATTTTGATTTAAAGCAATAATGATAAAGCGTTTGTATTTGATTGTAAATCCTGACTGCAAATCACTTCCATGAGCTGTCCAGTTTTCGATAAAGATGTTCAGTCTATCTTCTATTTCTGATATTTCCTCATCTGAAAAAGAACGGTTTGCCTGATAAATCCAGACTCTTGATTCTTCCGGTAAAGTGTTGAAATCAACTAACATAACCTATTGTTATTTTTGATGTTTTTTAAAATTTCTGTAAGTTAAAAATCCGTACATGATTGATGCAAAAACGTAGTAAAATAAAAGTCGTTTCCATGAAAATCCTCGTCCTAAAAGGTAGTCTATGACGAGAACAATTGCACAGAAAATGAGACCACCAACTAAAGCTGCAATGATGACGCGTTTTTTATCTACACCAGCCATAAGCTTATAAGTCTTGAGCATTGGCAATTAACTCAGCAATATCCATTACAGCAATTTGGTCTTCTTTTTCTTTATTTTTTACGCCATCTGTCATCATGGTATTACAAAAAGGGCATCCTGCTGCAATAATTTCTGGTTTGGTTTCCAGAGCTTGTTCTGTTCGTTCAATATTAACTTCTTTGTTTCCTGGCTCAGCATCTTTAAACATTTGAGCACCTCCTGCTCCGCAACATAATCCTCTGGATTTGCATGATTTCATTTCTACCAATTCGGCATCCAACTTTCTGATTAAATCTCGAGGCGCTTCGTATACATTATTTGCACGACCTAAATAACAAGGATCGTGAAACGTAATTCGTTTGCCTTTAAATTGTCCGCCTTCAACAGTTAATCTACCATCGTTAAGCAATTCTTTTAAGAACTGTGTATGATGCATGACTTTGTAATTTCCGCCAAGTCCTGGATATTCATTTTTAATGGTATTGAAGCAATGCGGACAAGCAGTTACGATGGTTTTAACCTCGTAAGCATTTAGTACTTCTATATTAGTGACAGCCTGCATTTGAAACAGAAATTCATTACCAGCACGTTTTGCAGGATCACCAGTACAACTTTCTTCAGTTCCTAAAACTGCAAATTCAACATTGGCTCTATTTAATAATCTACCAACTGCTTTTGTGATTTTTTTAGCTCTATCATCAAATCTTTCTCCACAACCAACTCAACCTAATCCTTAAGGTTGTTTGCCTTGAGCCATGAATTCTGCCATCGTTGGCACTTTAAGTAGTTCGCTCATTTTATTCTTTCTTTTTGTAAGTCATAACCAATCCAAATCCAACACCAATTAAAATACCTGTAATAAATCCTTCAAGAAATCCAGTATCATATGTATAAATATAAAGGAGCGATAAAACTCCTAATCCCATTGCGACTGAGCCAGTTATTAATCTTGATTTGGACGAAAGTTTATACAACGCACTCATAGTATTTGGTATTTAATAACTTATGCTTCGTTCTTCCAGTTTAATCTATCCATTTGATTGTATGGCCAAGGTGCTCCGTTGTTCTCTATATTGGTCATCATAGTGTTGAGTTCCATTGGTGCAGCACTTTGCTCCATTACTAAGTATTGACGCATTTGCATGATAATATTTAAAGGATCAATACTCACAGGACAGGCTTCAACACAAGCATTACAACTTGTACAGGCCCAAAGTTCTTCATTAGTAATGTAATCGCCCAGTAATTGCTTACCATCATCTTTAAATTCACCTTTATTGACATCAATATTTTTACCAACCTCTTCGAGACGGTCACGCGTATCCATCATTATTTTTCGAGGCGATAATTTTTTTCCTGTTTGATTTGCGGGACATTCACTTGTACAGCGACCACATTCAGTACAGGTATAAGCGCTTAACAAATTCACCCAACTTAAATCCTGTACGTCACTAGCACCAAATTTGGCAGGTACAGCAGCTTCTTCTCCTTCTGGAGGTGCTGCAAACGGATCAACATTTGGATCCATCATCATTTTAACTTCCTTTGTTACTGCTTCTAAATTGTTAAACTGACCTTGAGGTGATAATTTTCCGTAATACGTATTTGGAAATGCAAGCAGAATGTGTAAATGCTTTGAAAAATAAAGGTAATTCAGAAATATTAAAATCCCGACAATATGCAACCACCAAGCTGATCGCTCTATAAGATGAATTGTTCCTTCAGAAAACCCACTAAACCAAGGTGCAATAAACTGACTGATAACATTACCAGAATCCATAGCCTGAAATTGAAGATCTGTCGCATTCATTATTAAGAATAAACACATTAAGACCACTTCAAAATAGAGGATAAGATTACCATCACTTTTTGGCCAGCCTTTCAAATCGTCACTTAAGAAGCGCCTAATTTTAATTACATTTCGTCGTAACCAAAAGGCAATGACAGCAACTAAAACAAGGACTGCTAATATTTCAAATGCACCAATTAAAACACCGTAAAGGCTTCCAATAGATGAAAAAATACGATGTGTTCCTAATACACCATCAATTATAATTTCGAGGACTTCAATATTGATAATAACAAAACCAACGTACACAATAATGTGTAGAAATCCTGCTATTGGACGTTTGACCATCTTACTTTGTCCCAGCGCAATCATAGCCATGTTTTTCCAGCGCTGTGGCTTATCATCTGAAACGTCAAGATCTCTTCCGAGTTTTATATTTCGAGATAGCTTTTTTACATTTCTGGAAAAATAACCAATACTAACAATTAGGATAATGGCAAATAGAATGTTTGGTAAATAGTCCATTGCAGTTTAATAATTTAATTCTTCTTCAGTTGGTGGTTTGTATGGTATTTCTCTTTTAGACAAAATACGTCTGTAACGTGCTGGATGCAATTTAATATCTCTGATTAATTCTTCCATCTCTTTGGAAGCTGCTTCTAAATTATCGTACAAGCCTTCATCTTTTAAAAGCTTACCTATACTGCCTTCACCATTGTTAATGCCAGACATAATTGTATTGACATTTTTAATAGCAGATTGTAAGTCTTTCATGGTTGCCGCAATGTTAGCATTAGATAACGAATCTGATAGTTTAGCAAAATTTTCTGATGTTGTTTCAAAATTTGAAACTGTAGCAGTTAAACTTTCCTTATTTGTATCGACGAGTCTATTTAAAGACATTGAGGTTTGTTTGAAAGACTTGATTGTAGCATTAAGCTCAGCAACGCCTTCTTTGATATTACCTTTAGTTTCACTATCGAGAACATCATTTAAATTGGTAAGTAAAGAATCTGTATTTACCATTACAGCTTCAATTTTTTCCTGCAAAGGTGTTAAGCGCTGATTGACAAGTTCTGTAAGACCTGCTTTAACAGTAGTTTCAAGATAACTGCCTGATTTTGCAATTTCAGCATTGTCAAACGCAGGAATGATGGCTACTGCCTTACCTCCAATTAATCCGAGATCATATAATTGCGCTTTACTGTTTTTTGAGAATTGAAAATCATTATCAATCAGCAATGTGACTTGTAACTGTCCGGAACCATCACCTCTGAAAGCTATATCTTTTACTTTACCTACATTCATTCCGTTAATTGTGACAGGAGTTGAAGGTGCCAGACCTTCTACATTATCATAAAGCGCATAGTACGTTCTTGAGGAATCTAAAATATTTTCCCCTTTGAGATAATTGAATAAGAAAATGAATAATAGAATGCCAGATATGACTAATATTGCTGTTTTTACTTCTCTTGAGATTTTCAATGCGTCTAATATTTAATTATAACAAACTTAGCAATAAATATATAAAGAATGTTTCTAATTTGAGCTTGTTTTTAGTGCGTCTGACAGTTTAATTTGCTTATCATCCTGAAAGGCGACTACAAAACAACTTGTATATCCCTTTTGTTTTGCAATAACTTCCAAGCGTCTAATTTCATTGTAGTCTGAAGTATTTCCAAAATAGTATTTATACAAATTGCCAATTTTCTCTTTTGAAATACCAATAAGGCCTTTAAAATTATAGGATTTTGGTTCTAAATCTCTTGAACTTGCAGCTATTTGAACTTTGAATACAATATTATCATAAATTAAAGTTGCTTCACTTGGAGTGTTATTTTCAGTTGAATTCGTGTCATTATAAATTGTTTCACTGACATTTTGTTGAACACTGTTTTTGTATTCAATTATGGCATCTTTAATTGCTGTCGCCAATTCCTTTTGTCCTTTCTTAGAGTTTAAATATTTACCCTCTTCTGTATTTGTAATAAATCCTGTTTCAACCAGTACACTTGGCATAACCGTTTGGTGCAAGACTATAAATCCGGCTTGTTTTACACCTCTGTTCTTACGCTTTAATTTATTTGTAAATTGATTTTGAATGTTAGCAGCCAACTGAATACTCTGATCTAAATATTCTTCTTGCATTAAAGTCAAGCCTATATAGGATTCAGGAGAATTAGGATCAAACTCACCATAGTTTTTCTTATAATCTTTTTCTAAATAGATCACTTCGTTTTCGGCCTTGGCCACATTAAAATTGGTTTCATTTCTATGTAATCCCAAAACATAGGTTTCTGAACCATAAGCCTGTGAAGTATGTGCATTGCAATGAACAGATACAAACAAGTTAGCATTGGCTTTATTAGCAATTCTACCTCTGACGAATAAATCGACAAAGACATCTGTTTTTCTGGTATAAACGACTTCGATATCCGGATTTTTTTCCAGCTCTTTACCTATTGCCAATACGATGCTTAAAGCGATATCTTTTTCTTTATAACCATGTTTTGAGGGTTTCCCTGGATCTTTTCCTCCATGTCCAGCATCAAGCACTACAACAAACTTTTCTTTTTTCTCTGTGATGTTAGTTGCAGTTGTTAAAAAACATGTAAATATAAGGGCAAGCCATACGATAATATAATGTAAGTTCGTTTTCATATTTGTACTAACGGTTAATACTTTCGGTTTATTTTAAAATGCCAGTTTACACTTGCAGTAACTGACTTTTAACACTTTTTATAAATTGAGCAAATTATAAACTAATCATAAAAAATATATGTAATTTTGGCAATTCAAAAACCGAGCCATACTTTAGCAAAAATACATTTAAAAGCATTGCATACAAAAAGCTTTCATATACTTTTTACCCTAAGTTTTACCGTGTTTATTAACATGTTTTGCTTTGCTCAGGAATTGCCAAAACCTAAAGAACCGATTAAGCCGAAACCTATTACAGATTCTACAGTAGTCAAAACGGATTCTCTCATAGGTTTACCAATGCCTATCAAGGAGATTGACAGTACAAGTAACGATTCAGTCCCTCCAAAAAAAGAGTTTCTAACCGATATTGTAAAGTACAAAGCCAAAGATTATGTGTCTTTGAATCAACGTTTGCAACAAACCACACTTTATAACGAAGCTGAAGTTAAATATGGCGACATGACCATTACTTCAGGTATTATTATAATTGACCACAATAAGGACTTAGTTTATGCCGGAAGGCTTAAAGACACTGCTGGAGTTTACACTCAGTCTCCTGTATTTACTCAAGGTTCTAATGTGGTAGAACCAGATTCGATTATTTTCAATACTGTCACTAAAAAAGCACTAATTTACAATTCAAAAACTGAGCAAAGTGGTGGCACTATCATTTCTGAAATCAGTAAAAGAGAAAATGATTCTGTGATTTTTGTAAAAAATGCAAAATTCACAACCTCTGAAAATTTAGATGATCCAGAATATTATTTTTTAATGAGAAGGGCAAAAATCGTTCCTGGAAAAAAAGTAGTTACAGGGCTTACAAATATGTTTATTTATGATGTGCCTACTCCAATTGGTTTGCCTTTTGCTTATTTCCCGATGAGCGATAAACATACCTCAGGTGTTATTTTTCCATCTTTTGGAGAAGACAATGGTAACGACAGAGGTTACTTTTTACAAAACGGAGGTTATTATTTTGCAATTAGCGATTATATCGATTTAGCTGTTCTTGGTGATTACTACACTAATGGAAGTTACGGATTAAGATTTGAAACCAACTATGCTAATCGCTACAGGTATAATGGAAATTTAAGTCTTAGATACGAGAATCTCATAAACAGTGAAAGAGGATTTCCGGATTTCTCGAAAGCAACTATATACAATATCAGATGGTCACACAGTCAAGACTCAAAAGCAAATCCCAGCTCTAGATTTTCTGCAGCTGTTAACTTGGGAAGTAGTACTTATTTCAGACAATCTATAAACCAGTTAAATCTCTCAAATTCTCAAAACAACACCTTAGCCTCCTCGATATCGTATTCTAAAACGTTTCAAGGAGAACCTCAGGCAAATATGTGAGTCGTGTGTTTCCATTTGCGCCAAAAGTAGGGACAAAAAAAGGTGCGATTCAAAATATTAATTTTCAATATAACGTAAGAGCAGAAAACAGAATTCAGACAACAGACTCGCTTTTTTTCAAAAAGGAAATGTTTGACGAAGCTAGAATTGGAGCATTGCATTCTATTCCAATCACAACTAACTTTAAAGTGTTCAAATATTTTAGTATGAGTACCAGTGTTAATTTTGAAGAAAACTGGACGTACAATACCATAAATAAATATCAAAATGAGGATGGAGATATTATTACAGAAGACCTAACAGGTTTTGATCGTTTTTACACTTACAATTTTAGCACAAGTATCGGAACAACTGTGTATGGATTATTTAATTTTAAAAAGGAAGGAAAAGATCCCAAAATTCAAGCCATAAGACACGTCATAAGACCATCTATTAGTTATAATATTAATCCTGCTTTTGACCAGTATTACGATTCTTTTGAAGTTATCGATGCAGATGGAACGACAAAAGAAGAATACACACGTTTTCAAGGTTCAATTTTTGGAACTCCAAATCAGAATTTTTCAAGTTCTCTGGGAATTTCAGTGGGTAACAATTTTGAAGCAAAAGTCAGAGACAAAGACAGCACAGCTACTGAACCAAAAAAAGTCATCTTACTTAACAACCTTAATTTCGCAACCTCTTATAACTTTGCTGCAGATTCATTACGTTGGAGTCCGTTGAGAGTTTCTGGTGGAACATCAATTTTAAATGACAAAATGAGTATCAATTTTGGTGCTACACTTGATCCTTATGCTTTAGATAATAATAACCGCAGAGTTGATCAATTTAATATAGATAATGGAGGAAGTCTGTTCAGGTTAACCTCTGCTAATCTCAATATGAATTATACGATTTCCAGCAAAGCATTTGATGGTTCGGGCGATCAGGAAAATGATGCTGCCATACAAGAATCAATTAGAAGTGGTGGTCGAGCTGATGACTTATTTGGGCGACCTGAAGACTTTGCTGACCGAAGGCTTACTGATGAAGATGATGATGACGATAAAAATAAAGCTATGTCAGAGCTTTACAATTACAAAATCCCCTGGAGTTTGCGTTTGGCTTATGCTGTGAACTATTCGAATAGCACCAGACAAAATGAAATTTCATCCCATTCGTTAATGTTCTCTGGTGATGTAGAACTTTCGCCAAGGTGGACTGTTGGAGCTTCGTCTGGTTATGATATTAAAAATCAAGGATTTACTTTAACACAACTCAGGTTTGAACGTGATTTGCTATCGTGGCGACTGAATTTTAGTTGGGTTCCTTTTGGAACTTATAATTCATGGAATTTCTTCGTAGGAATTAAATCTAATCTCCTTAAAGATCTTAAATACGATAAACGAAGACAAAGAGACCAGCAACTTTAAGACACAGCTGTTTAAAACTAAAGCAATTAATTACAATCAGGAAGACACTACTTCTCCGTAGAGATCGAAATCCTCAGCTTCAATGACTTTGACAGTTGTAAATTCTCCTGTTTTTAGGTACGTGTTTGAAGCATCAATTAAAACTTCGTTATCAACATCTGGCGAATCATATTCAGTACGACCAACGAAGTAATTCCCTTCTTTTCGGTCAATTACAACCTTAAACTCTTGTCCGATTTTAGCCTGATTTAATTCCCATGAAATTTGAGACTGGATTTCCATAATCTGATTCGCTCTGTCAATTTTCACGTCTTCAGGAACATCATCCTCCAAGTTGTAAGCATGTGTATTTTCTTCATGCGAATAGGTAAAACATCCTAAACGTTCAAATCGCATCTCTTTCACCCAATCTCTCAGTGTTTCAAAATCTTCTTCTGTTTCACCAGGATAACCGACAATTAAAGTTGTTCGGATAGTCATTTCAGGAACTTTAGCTCTAAACTCTTTAAGAAGCTTTGTCGTTTTCTCTTTAGTAGTTCCGCGACGCATACTTTTCAGAATCGTATCCGAGATATGTTGCAACGGAATATCTAAATAATTACAAACCTTAGGCTCACGATTCATAACATCAAGAACATCCATTGGAAAACCCGTGGGAAACGCATAATGCAAACGAATCCATTCAACACCTTCAACTTTCACTAAGGCTTCGAGAAGTTCTGCAAGATTTCGTTTTTTATATAAATCTAAACCATAATAGGTTAAATCCTGAGCAATTAAAATAAGTTCTTTAACACCATTTGCTGCTAATTTTTCAGCTTCAATCACAATTTCTTCAATTGGTGTACTCTTATGTTTTCCTCTCATTAAAGGAATTGCACAAAAAGTACAAGGTCTGTCGCAACCTTCAGCAATTTTTGGGTAGGCATAATTTTTAGGCGTTGTTGTTAATCGTTCTCCTATTAATTCATGCTTATAGTCTGCTCCTAAAGCCTTCAATAATTGTGGCAATTCTGTAGTACCAAAATACTGATCTACATTCGGAATTTCTTTCTGTAAATCTGGCTTATAACGTTCACTTAAACATCCTGTTACGAAAACTTTATCAACTTCACCAGCTTCTTTTTTCTGCATAAACTCTAAAATAGTGTTTACGCTTTCTTCTTTCGCATTATTGATAAAACCACAAGTGTTGATTACGACAACATTTCCCTCCTCTTCATGCACAACATCTTTACCACTGGCTTTTAGCTGTCCCATCAACACTTCACTGTCGTACACATTTTTGCTACAGCCAAGCGTGACAACATTGATTCTATTTTTTTTAAGCGATTTAGTTCTCATAATAAAATTTCAGTGGGCAAAGATACGCAATGATTTGTGATATATTTGCTACAAACGAATTAAACCTTCTTTAATTGAAATTGTCCAATATAAAATTCTAAAGTATGCCACGTTTACATGTATTAAGCTTTTTGTTGTGTTCGTTTCTTACATTCAATTGTTCTTCAGATGACAGTAACAGTTCAGGAATTCCGATAGATAACACACCAGATCCTGAATTAATGTATTATCCTCCCAACGATGGAAGTGAAACCTGGGAAACTGCATCTGTTTCTGAATTGGAATGGAATTCTGACGAACTTCAACCCCTTTTAGACTTTCTTGAAGATAAAAACACCAAAAGTTTCATGATTCTTCACAACGGAAAAATTGTTGTTGAGTCTTATATGAATAGTCACAACGAAACTTCTCCTTGGTATTGGGCCAGTGCTGGAAAAACTCTAACTACTACAGTTACAGGAATTGCACAAGATGAAGGTTTACTGGATATTAATGATAGAGTTTCAGATTACCTTGGTACAAACTGGACGAGTATTCCTTTAGACAAAGAGCATCTTATTACTTGCAGAAATCTACTTTCAATGACTTCAGGTCTGGACGACACTTTAGGCGATAGCGTATCTCCAGAAAACCTGCAATACATTGCTGATGCTGATGACCGTTGGGCTTATCATAATGTGTATGTTAAACTTCAGGATGTTGTAGCTAATGCAAGTAATCAAAACTGGTCAGATTATTTTGAGGATGTTTTAAAATCCAAAATTGGTATGTCTGGTGCCTGGATTCCTTTAGGTGATTTAAGTGTGTACTGGAGTAATACACGAAGTATGGCTCGTTTTGGTTTACTAATTTCAGCACATGGTAACTGGGAAGACACTCAGATAGTATCTTCTGAGTTCTTAAATCAGGCGACTAACACCTCTCAATCTTTAAATCGGGCTTATGGATCTTTATGGTGGCTTAACGGAAAATCAACCTATCGATTACCGCAAACCCAACTTGAATTTTCTGGTTCTCTAATTCCCGATGCACCAGATGATATGTACTGCGCTTTGGGTAGAGACGATCAAAAAATATACATCGTTCCAAGTAAAGATTTAGTTGTTATCAGAATGGGTGAACCTGCTGATGACACCAACTTTGCGTTGTCAAATTTTGATAATGAATTGTGGCAAAAAATTAATGCCTTTATAAATTAATTATAGTTTTCTGGTCCAACTCTCATTTTTGAAGCTTGCTCATATACATAAGCCCATTGCAATAATGTATCTTCAGATAATGGTTTGGATATAAAAGTCAATCCTTTAGGAGCACCTTCTTCAGTATAACCCATAGGAACTGTAAGTGCTGGATATTCTGCAACAGCAGCTTCTGCAGCATGAAAATTATTTACAGATAATATGCCATCGAGATTATGTGTTGACATTGGAACATCAAAAAATTGTCTGCCATTTGTTTTTAATGTGTTTTTTATGGCTTCAAACTCTTCTTTTGTACTCTTATCTTTTGAAACACCTTCAAACAATTTTTGTCCATAAGGCATTGCCTTTTCTGAGTTTTTTAGATTGAATTCCATCACATCTTCAATCGTTTTAAACGTAAGATCTTTGTTTGCAGAGATTTGAAAATAAAGCGCTAAATCTGGTTTCATGTCTAAATTGAGCAATCTTAAAAAATCAGGTAAATCAATTTTTTCTTCGGAAATTTCTACGATTTCAGCACCTTGATTTTTTAGCACATCTATGGCATTCATATAAAGCGAATCGTCCATTAATTCTTTAAATGCACCAAAACGCTTTCCTTTTAAACTCGCATTGGAAAGGCTGTTAATATAACTTTCAGAATTGGATTTTATAGATTTAAAATCGTATTTATCATAACCTTTCATTGCATCAAGCATGATAGCGTTATCCATCACATTTTTGGTAATTGATCCAGGAGTATCTAAAGTAGAAGAAATAGGAATAATCCCTGTTCTGCTTAATAAACCGACCGTTGGTTTTAAACCCACAGCAGAATTCTGACTGGCAGGAGATAAAATTGAACCAGCGGTTTCACTACCAACTGCTCCTGCACAAAAATTTGCGGCAACAGCAACTCCACTTCCAGAGCTTGAGCCTCCAGTATCAATAGTTCGTCTTCCGTAGGGATTTAATGTTTGTCCGCCAACTGCACTGTAGCCACTCGGACAATCACCACAGAAGAAATAAGCCCATTCGCTAAGATTTGCTTTTCCGAGAATAATAGCTCCAGATTGTTTGAGGCGTTGAGCGATAAAGGCATCTTCAGTTGTATTGTTTTGTAAAGCTAATGCTCCAGCTGTTGTAGGCATTTCAGCAGTATTGATATTATCTTTTAACAGGATTGGCATTCCAAAAATTGGATGCTTCATTTTTTTATTCAAAAACTCCTGATCTTTTTGCCTTGCTTCTTCAATAGCATTAGGGTTTAAAGATATTACAGAGTTTAATGACAAATCGTTTTCCCTATCAAACATTTTTATTCTGAATAAATAAAACTTCACGAGCACTTCATAACTCAGTTTACCATCTGACATATGTTTTTGAAGCGTAGGAATATCCTGATTTAAAATGAGCGGTTTTAGTGCTGTATATTTTTCCTCGGAAAAATCTGCCATCTGTTCATCGAGAGTTTCCCAGATGCCTTCATTTGAAATAATCTCGGAATCTAATATTTTAAAATCTCTGAAATCTTTGGTTGAAATAGCACTGATATCTGAAGATGACTCAGTTTCTGTATCTGCTTTTTTATCATCTTTTTTACATGATATTGCAAGAATTGCAAAGCATAGGATCAAAAAATATCTCATGGTTTCTTTTTTATAAAAATAATGAAAAATGAACTGTTAAAATCAAAATTACTTTTGATTCTCATTTATTTAAAGAATGAATCTACAAACTCATATTTATTGAAGACTTGCAAATCTTCAATACCTTCACCAACTCCTATATATTTTACCGGAATTTTAAACTGGTCACTAATTCCGATAACAACACCACCTTTTGCAGTACCATCCAGTTTAGTTACAGCCAGAGACGTTACTTCTGTAGCAGCTGTAAATTGTTTAGCTTGTTCGAAAGCATTTTGACCAGTAGAACCATCAAGAACCAGAAGCACATCGTGAGGTGCATCACCAACTACTTTTTGCATGACACGTTTTACTTTGGTCAACTCGTTCATTAAGTTAATTTTATTGTGTAAACGTCCTGCAGTATCAATAATAATGACATCTGCGTCTTGATTTACACCAGATTGAAGTGCATCAAAAGCAACACTTGCGGGATCAGAACCCATTTCTTGTCTAATCATTGGAACCTCAACACGATCTGCCCAAACCTGAAGCTGATCTATTGCAGCAGCCCTGAAGGTATCTGCAGCACCAAGAACAACGTTTAGTCCTTTCTTTTTAAACTGATAAGCCAACTTACCGATCGTTGTTGTTTTTCCTACACCATTAACTCCAACAACCATTAATACATAAGGTGTTTTAGAACCGTCTTCCCGTTTAGGTAATTGCGGAATTACATAGTCGGTATCTTCTCCAGAATTGGTCTCAGATAACAGACCAGCAATTTCATCTCTTAAAATTTGATTCAGTTCAGAAGTTCCTAGATACTTATCTTTTGCAACGCGTTCTTCAATACGTTCAATAACCTTTAAAGTCGTGTTCACACCAACGTCACTGCTCACTAGGATTTCCTCAAGATTATCTAAAACGTCATCATCAACTTTAGATTTCCCAGCAACTGCTTTATTTAATTTAGAGAAAAAAGAAGTTTTTGATTTCTCTAAGCCTTTGTCTAAAGTTTCCTTTTTTTCTGAGGAAAATATTTTTTTAAAAAAACTCATTTTATTGTTAGATCGATTTTGGTTTAGTTGTTTGTTGTTTTCAGGAATAGAATTCCTTCAATTGTGTAGGCAAATTTCTTGCCTTAAATTTTCACTGCTAAAATGACAGTAAATCACTCAAATATAGCCATAAAAAAACTGCTTTCAAATATGAAAGCAGTTCGTACTTAGATCAAAATTGACTAAATTATTT
>JAAEZL010000075.1:14180-14978 GCA_018222875.1 Algicola sp. | reverse complement strand
AACTCCCTGAACTACACGTAACGCCTACTGGCGCTGGTGGTGGTGTGTTAAAGGTTCTAAAGTTAATTGGGCCAACCCAACTACTAAATTCGCCACTACAATCTGATCTGACATAAACTTCATAATCTGTAACAGCTGTTAAACCTGTAACGCTATACGGATTGTTAGCTGCAGTAGTTATTCCTGAACCAGTTGGCTGGCCTGTTCCAGCTGCCTGAACTACAATTTCCCAGTTTGTTTCTGTACCTCCTGGCGTCCATGTAACATCAGCTGTAACGTCAGTAATATTACTGATTGTAATTCCTGATGGTTCTGGGCATGAAACTTCAAAAATAGAAACCGTGTCAAAAGCCACTCCTTCATCTTGTACACTACCATCCGATCCAAAGGCAAATCTTAATAGCACATTGCTTTGTCCGGCTAATCCAGTTAAAGCATGACGAGCAGTTACCCATCCATTCGAACCATTACCAGATGATACTCTTCCTGTCCATCCAATAGGTTGACCACCAGGATTTCCTGCTATAGTTCCATCATTATACCAATTATTCGGGTCTCCTAAGGCTCCAACATTTTGCCATGATGCTCCTGCATCAATAGAAGATTGCAATACCATACCATCCCAACTAAACTCTGCATTCCACCAGATACTAAATTCTATCGAAGGAGCGCTTAAGGATGATAAATCAAATACTGGACTCACCACTGAAGCGTCTTCATTTGTAGCATAAGATCCCGTTAAATTAGTTACCCATGCGTTTGTACCAGAATCAGCACTATTTATAACTGTATTAGCAG
>JAAEZL010000075.1:8897-14170 GCA_018222875.1 Algicola sp. | reverse complement strand
GATTATCAACTGTCCATCCTCCATCTCCAGATTCAAAATCTTCTAAGTATGGATAAGAAGTAATTTGAGCATTCATATTCCACGTCATAAAAACGAGAAAAAATGCTAATAGAAAAGTAATCTTTTTCATGTGATGTGTACTATTAATTATTTTATATAAGTTGTTGTTATTAAACACATTAAACTTAGTTACTAAAGATTTAGACCAAGCAAGTAAGGTTAAACATTGTTAGAATGGGATCAAATAAGTAACCGAAGATAAAAAAAATGGTTATTAAGAAAGCCTTAACATTGTTATAATAGATAAAGTGCTGTTTTTATCGATAAAAAGTTTTAGCCTGTTAATTCATCATACTTAATCGTATATAAACCGGAAAATGATCACTAAATCCTCCTTTATATTTCTTTCCTACATAAGTCCTAAAAGGATGTCCTTTAAATTTGCCATGATACTGGGTTAAAAATTTTTCATCAAAAATATTAGCCGTTTCAAATTTTAAGCTAAAATCATCCGTTTCAAAAAAATTAGTTGAAAACAATATTTGATCAAACATATTCCATTTAAAATTATGATTTTGAGTTCCTCTGGCATAAGACACCAAAGTTTTCATCGGATTAAATAAATGCCCTTTTTCATTTAGCATTTTAACACTTTCATTATTGGGATTGTCATTAAAATCTCCCATAACAATTATCTTAGGGTTAATTTGATTTGCCTTGATTAACTCTATAATTTCTAACGTTTTTTGAGATGCTGTTAGTCTATTAACAGACGATTCTTCTAATCCGTCACGACGCGAGGGCCAATGATTAACTATACAATGAATTAACTCACCATTGAGCTTTCCGGAAACCAATAGTATATCTCTAGTGAAATCCTGAACGCCGTCATCTTTTTCCAGATAAATAGAAAAAGGTTTAGAATTCTCTAGTTCAAACTCATCTTTATTGTAAATAAACCCTACATCAATACCTCTTTCATCTTTTGAGTCGTAATGCACAATATCATAATTGTAATGCTTCAAACTATCGGTTTCTATAAGATCTTGCAGCACCTTTCTGTTTTCTGCTTCAGCTATTCCAATTATTGTTGGTGGTTTTTGAATAGCATTGAAGCCAATTTTTGAAATCACTTCTGAAAGTTTATGGAGTTTTCTTTCATAACGCTTTTTTGTCCATCGCTTAGCTGAATGAGGCAAAAAATCATTATCATGCGTAAACCCATTATCGTTAATGTCAAAAAGATTCTCTACATTATAAAATGCAATCGTATAGTGTTGTTCTGTTTTGTTTTTATTTTCCACTAGACAAATTTAAATTTTTAAAATTCAATCCACATACTTTCAATTATGTAACTTTGTAATTATT
This sequence comes from Algicola sp., assembly GCA_018222875.1. Classification (GTDB taxonomy): domain Bacteria; phylum Bacteroidota; class Bacteroidia; order Flavobacteriales; family Flavobacteriaceae; genus Psychroserpens. The sequence goes on along the minus strand of JAAEZL010000075.1, from coordinate 12,802 downwards.
TTGAAGTATGATAGAAAAAAAAGATATAGAGCTTGAAAGAGCTGTGCTTATAGGAGTTATTACTAAAGATCAAGACGAAGAACGCTCTAAAGAATATTTAGATGAGTTAGAGTTTTTGACCTACACAGCTGGTGGTGAAGTGCTAAAGCGTTTTACGCAGAAAATGGATATGCCCAATCCAAAAACGTTTATTGGTTCGGGTAAAATGGTAGAAGTAGAAAACTTCATTAAAGATAATGATGTTGGTACTGCCATTTTTGATGATGAGTTATCAGCAGCTCAAGAGCGAAATATCAGTAAAATTTTAGGATGTAAAGTGCTGGATCGTACCAATCTTATATTGGATATTTTTGCGCAGAGAGCAACGACAAGTTATGCCAGAACTCAGGTAGAACTTGCACAATGTGAATATTTATTGCCAAGATTAAAAGGAATGTGGACACACCTTGAACGACAAAAAGGAGGTATTGGAATGCGTGGTCCTGGTGAAACTGAAATTGAAACAGACAGACGAATTGTAAGAGATAAAATTGCACTGCTAAAAGCCAAAATAAAAACCATTGATAAACAAATGGCTGTGCAACGAGGCAATCGTGGCAAAATGGTAAGGGTTGCACTCGTTGGTTATACCAATGTCGGGAAATCTACTTTAATGAATGTGATTAGTAAAAGTGATGTGTTTGCTGAAAATAAATTATTTGCAACACTCGATACTACAGTACGAAAAGTGGTCATTCAAAATTTACCTTTTTTATTGACCGATACTGTTGGGTTTATAAGAAAATTACCAACACAACTGGTTGAGTCTTTCAAAAGTACACTTGATGAAGTTAGAGAAGCCGATTTATTACTTCACGTTGTAGATATTTCGCATCCAAATTTTGAAGAACATATAGAGTCTGTAAATAAAATTCTGGGTGAGATTGATAGTTCAGACAAACCAGCTATAATGGTTTTTAATAAAATTGATGCTTATGAAGCTGAACCTTTAGATGACGATGATTTAATAACTGAAAAAACATCAGCACATTATACCTTAGAAGAATGGAAGAAAACCTGGATGAATAAAGTTGGTAATAATGCGTTGTTTATTTCTGCATTAAACAAGAAAAATCTGGACACTTTTAAAAAACGAGTTTATGATGAAGTGAGAGAAATTCACGTAACTCGCTTCCCTTATAATCATTTTCTGTATCCTGATTACGAAGAAGAACAATAGTTAATTCAAAAAAATAAAAAAGGCTGTCATCAGAAAGAGACAGCCTTTTTTTATAGTGTTAATTCAATTACCAGATTCTAACTCGATCTTCAGGAGCAATCCACATTGGATCACCTTCTTGAATATCAAATGCTTCATAAAAGGCATCAATATTCTTTAAAGGTTGCGTTGCTCTAACCATTCCTGGAGAATGCGTATCTGTTTTAATCAGTGTTCTTAATGCGTCATCTCTGGTTAAGGTTCTCCAAACCGTTGCCCAAGACATAAAGAAACGTTGTTCTGGTGTAAACCCATCAATATTTTCTGGTCTTCCAGTTTTTTCAAAATGTAATTGTAAACCGTCGTAAGCGCCAAGTACACCTCCAAGATCTCCAATGTTTTCACCTAAAGTATATTTACCATTAACATAGACACTATCCAAAACTTCTATAGAGCTGTATTGCTCAGCTAGAGCATTACCTCTCTTGGTGAATTCCTCAAGATCCTCATCTGTCCACCAGTTTTTTAGATTTCCATCAGCATCAAAACGAGCTCCAGAATCGTCAAATGCATGAGAAATTTCATGACCGATAACGGCTCCTATTCCACCATAATTTACGGCATCGTCAGCAGTGTAATTATAAAATGGTGGTTGTAGTATTGCTGCTGGAAATACAATTTCATTGTTAATTGGGTTAAAATAAGCATTAACCATTTGTGGTGGCATTCCCCATTCTGATTTATCAATAGGTTCTCCAATTTCAGATAAATTTTTGTTGAAAGCCCATTCACTAACTGCCATCATATTTTCAGCAAATGAATTTCCTTCCTTTACCTTTAAAGCTGAATAATCTTCCCACTCATCAGGATAGGCAATTTTAACGGTAAACTTATCTAATTTCTCAATCGCTTTAGCTTTTGTTTCATCAGTCATCCAGTCTAAATTCTGGATTCTGTTTTGAAACGCAGTAATGACGTTTTCAATCATTTTCTCAGCTTTTTCTTTTGCTTCTGGTGGAAACTTAGCTTCTACATATAATTTACCTATAGCTTCACCAACTGAACCAGTCACAGTTCCAAGAGCACGCTCTTCAGCTGTTCTTTGTTTCTTAGCTCCACTTAGCGTTTTAGAGTAAAAATCCCAATTTGCTTTTTCAATTTCAGTTGTTAAAAATCCTGCAGCATTGTTAAGCGTTGTCCAATCCATCAAAGTTTTTATATCTTCAATAGAGGTGCTTTTTAAGAAATCATTTAACGCGGTCATATACTTTGGTTGCGCTACAAGAATGGTATCAATCTCTTTTTTAATTCCAAGGTCAGTAATCATTTTACTCCAATCAATAGCAGGACACATGTCTTGCAATTGTGAAAGAGATCTTGGATTATTGTAGTTACGTGTATCTCTTGCGGCAACCTTGTCTAATCTTGGTTCTTGAAGTTCTTTTTCCATCTCAAGGATTTTGACTGCAGCTGCATCTGCTTCCTCTTTACTGTAATCAATAAATTGAAGCATTCTCGAAACATGAGCTTTATATTTTTCTCTTATTTCTTTCGACTTTGCATCTTGGTCTAAATAATAATCACGTTGCAAACCAGTGCTACCTGGACCAACCCAAGCCGTATTCATGCTGCTATCATTTAAATCTGGACCAGCACCAATACCTGCAAAAGGAGAAGCAACACCCATAGTCGTCGCTTCAATAGTTTGCATTTCAGAAAGATTATCAATCTCATCAATTTTTTCAAGGATTGGCATTAAAGGTTTAATACCTGCTTCGTTTCTTGCAACTGTATCCAGTTCAGATTCAAAAATAAGCAAGGCCTTTTTCTGGTCGGTTCCTTCTTCATATTTTCCTAATTCTTTAGATGTTTTCAAAATCTCTAAAACATCATCTCTTGTGTCTTTTCTCAAAACTCCAAATCCGCCCCATCGTGTTTCATCATCAGGAATTTGTGTGTTTTTAGCCCATGTTCCATTGACATAGTTATAAAAGTCATCTTTCGGACTCACAGAAGTGTCCATGTTGTCGAGGTTAATTCCGGGAATTTTCTCAACCATTGCTGTTTCTTCTTTTGGCTCTTCTTTACATCCTGTAAATGCAAATACGGCCAATACAGAAACTATCAAAATACTCTTGATATTAGTTTTCATAATTTGTTTTGTGTATTAATTTGATTAAAATTAGTTATTAATTAGAAGTCTAAAAGCAGGTTTTGTTACATATTAACAAAACATTAAGATAATCGACTCTGTAATGGGTTTAAAATTAGTCGGGTTTTGAGATGTTATTTTTCTCAAATTCAAGTTTTTTATTAATTTGAAGATTAAGATTAGAGAATGCAATAAAGACTTCTTTTAATCCCTGAAGCTGTTCGGCTTTTGAAATGTTATCCAGCAATAGCAAGCTATTTAACTTGAGTAGTTTGGTTTGCAAGGCTGTTATTCTTGAATTAATTTCATTAGTATTAATTGCTTTAGGAATTTCAGCACTAAAATCATTTATAAATGTTGAAATTAACGATATATCACTTTTTAAAAATGATAAATCTGCCTCTTTTAAGTACTCTATTTGAGTCGCCAGTTCCTGATATTTTTGCCAGTCATTTACAGCCTTTTTCGCATCGTTACTTAAACCGTAGTCATTGTACTTTAGACTTTCAATCTCTTTTTTTGTGATGGTTTTAGATTGTTTATCTACTGTTTCTT
>JAAEZL010000075.1:0-8887 GCA_018222875.1 Algicola sp. | reverse complement strand
TGTTTTAACCTCCTGCTGTTGTGTATCCGTTTTACAACTAATCAGACCTGTGCAGATAAGGCTAAAAAATAAAAAATAAAAACGCATAAATTAGTAGCTAAATTTGAGGGTAAATATACTTAAAGCGAATTTACTTTGAAGTTTATAAGACTGATTTTAACAAAAAATAAAGTGTTGTTAAATTTAAGCCTTATAGTTTTTTGTCCTTTTTATTCTTAGTATTTTTGAACCGCATTAATAAGCCTATAAAATTTATGTCAAAAGTATTAATCATTGGTGCAGCTGGTCAAATTGGTTCAGAATTAACCCAAAAACTCCGTGAAATTCACGGTAACGATAATGTTGTTGCGAGTGATATCAATCGCTCAAATACTCAAGTTGTCAATTCTGGTCTTTTCGAAACGCTTGACGCCAAAGATTTTGATGCCGTTAAACGCTGCATTGAAAAGTACAATATAGACACTGTTTACCTCATGGCTGCAATGCTAAGTGCAACTGGTGAGAAGCATCCAATGATGGCCTGGGATTTAAATATGAATTCTTTATTTCATGTTTTAAACTTGGCTAAAGAAGGCCTCATAAAAAAAATATTCTGGCCTTCCAGTATTGCTGTTTTCGGACCAACAACGCCTTCAGTTGAAACACCTCAGCACACCATTATGGAACCAACTACTGTTTATGGAATAACAAAACAAGTTGGAGAACGCTGGTGTGAATACTTCCACAAACAATATGGTGTAGATGTTAGAAGCTTAAGGTATCCTGGAATTATAAGCTGGAAAACAATGCCAGGAGGAGGCACGACAGATTATGCGGTTGAAATTTATCACAAAGCCATAACCCATAAAAATTATGAGTGCTTTTTATCTGAAAACACCGAACTTCCGATGATGTTTATGGATGATGCCATTAAAGCGACTACCAGCATTATGCAAGCGCCTTCAGAAGCTATAAAAATTCGTTCATCTTATAATTTAGCTGCTATTAGTTTTACACCTGAACACATAGCAACATCAATTAAGAAACATATTCCAGACTTTGAAATTAGTTACAATCCTGATTTCAGACAAAACATTGCAGATAGCTGGCCTAAATCTATAGATGATTCTTCAGCAAGATCAGACTGGAACTGGAAACATGATTACAACCTGGAGCAATTGACTAAAGAAATGATTTTTCAACTGGAAAAAAAATATAGTTCTTCAGAAAAAGTCTCCTAAAATAGTGATGACATTTTAAAATAATCTCGATATACCAATAGAAGCACTAATTTAAACTATTGGTATTATGAAAACCTATTCTTTATTCCTTGTTATCTCCGTTTTGTTCTTTTACTCATGCACAGATCAAAAAGAAAGCTATTTAAGTTCCAGCGCTACAGTTGACAATGTAAATGATTCGGAAAATACAACTGAAAATAACGATAACACATCAAAGACACTTAAGCTTTACAAAATTAAAAGTCAGCAATTCGGAATGTTATTTGGTGTGATGCCTATTCCAGATTCCTGGAACATCATCAGTAATTCTAAAGATAACATCCTCTTTGAATCTCAAAATGGTATAAAAGTTTATGGTGAGCGCTCTAATATGTTTTTCTACTCAAATAATCAGGAATTAAATTATTTTTATAAGCAAGGAGGAAATCAGGTAAAAGCACCAAAAGGCATCAATGCCGTTTTAAATGAAGATTTAAAACCTTTCCTTGAATCAAATGGTCTGAACTATGTAAGGCAATTTCCGCTTCCTCAACTAGCACAGACTGATAAACAACTTGATAATGCCTTATTCAAATCTGTACCAGAAGAAAAAAAATACGAATGCATAGGCACCGAATGGGAAGATCAAAATGGAAATAAATCCTTAGGAATTATACGCTATTTTACGACCTATTATCCAACTGCAGGTGGCATGAATTGGGGTTATACATTAAATGCTTTAGAAGCTCCAAAAGCAGTGTATGAAGATGCAAAAAAAGACTACATCAATGCCTTGTTAAACCTTCAGATCAATCCGAATTGGATTCAAAAAAACAATCAGTATTACGCTCAACAATCGCAACAAAGCAAAGCTGCTCATCAACAACGTATGGCGTCGATTCGTGCTCAGGGTCAGGCGTTGACCAATACAGGAAACATTTACAGTTCAATAAGTGATAGTAATCATGAAAGCTGGAAAAGACGAAATGCTATGACAGACGCAGGACATTCAAAATCTGTTGATGCCATTTGGGAGCGTAGTAATTATAACGATCAAAGCGGAAATCAATATCAAGTTGATGGGTATTACAATGACGTTTGGAAAACTAATAACAACGACTACATTGGCGCCAATAATACCAACTGGAATCCTAATGTAGACAATGCTACCAATGGTATTAATTGGGAACAATTAGAAAATAGTGATGACAATTATTAATCATTTCGATGTATTAAAAACGTTTAATCGTTAAAAAATTGATTTAATAGCATAGTATTTGTTGAAAATTGAAATAGTTGTATCTTTCTCATGATTAGCTATTAACATGAGGGAAGCCCATAAAACCAACAATCAATTACAACTTATAGAAGCTATTAAAGCAAACGATCAAATTGCTTTAAAAGAGTTTTATATGAGTAATTATTATAAAATTGAAGCCTTAGTTATAAAAAACAGTGGCTCGGTTGAACATGCTAAAGATTTATATCAGGAGAGTTTTATTGCCGTTTGGAAGAATTTGAAAGCAAATAAATTTGAACCAAAAAACGAAACGGCTTTACAAGGCTATTTATATCAAATAGCAAAAAATAAATGGATGGATATTTTGCGCTCAAATAAGTTCAAAAAGACCAATGGTTTAACTGATGAGGCAATGGTTGCTTTAAAAGAAGAGCCTGCTAACGAGGCTATTGAAGCTAACGAAAGTAAGCTGAATGCGACGATGAGCGCGTTTAAAAATCTCGGACAACCTTGTAAACAATTACTGACTAACTTTTATTACGAAAAAAAATCGCTGAGAGAGATTGCTTCAGAATTACAACTCGAAGAAGCCTCAGTACGAAATAAAAAATACCGATGCATGGAAAAACTCCGAAGCATTGTGTTATCCTCAAAATCTTAAAAAAATTGAAGACTAATAGCAACATATCACAAGAACAACTCGAAGCCATTGAGCGATATATCAATGGAACCATGCCTGATGAAGAACTCAAAGCGTTTAAAACACGACTTGAAAATGATTCTGAATTTAAAACTCAGGTAGAAGATATCAGAACGCTTCTTACTGGAATAGAAGCTCAATCGCTTAAAGAACAACTTGACGAATTTCATAAAGACATCAAAAAGCAACCTATTAAAAAAGGTTCTGCCAAAGTGCGCTATTTACAATTCAGAAAAATAGTAGCAGCAGCTGCCATTATTATTGCGCTGGGAAGTTTTTGGTTTTTTAATCAAAATTCTAACGAGAGATTGTATTCAAAATATTTTACTCCAGATCCTGGATTGCCAACAACCATGAGTACCAGTTCAAATTTCGACTTTTATGACGCTATGGTAAATTACAAACAGGGAGACTATAAAACCGCAATTAAAAAATGGGAACTTTTAAACGCTAACTCACCAGATAATGATACCCTTAGTTACTTTTTAGGGGTTGCGCATTTAGCTAATAAAAATGAAAAAGAAGCTATTGGGTTTTTAGAAAAATCAGTAAAAAATGATGACTTTTCTCTTATCAATGATGCGTATTATTATTTAGGCTTATCACATTTAAAAGATGGCAATGCTGAGTTAGCCAAACAATATTTCAAAAAGAGTTCTGTGGAAAAGAGTCAAGCCCTTGTATCTGAGCTAGAAGATTAACCTCATAAATATCAAATGTTTATGACACAATTATTCAATTGCGCTAGGATTCCTATACTTCTATTCATCCTTTTAGGAGCACATGTTTGTGGGTTTTCTCAGAATAAACCGTTAGAGGATACTCAACTTTTAGACTCATTAATAGAGCAACATGACTATATCAAAGCAGATGCTGTGTTAACGGCTAAGATTGCTGCTTTAAAAGAAAAAAAAGAGTTTCAGGAATTAGCAAAACACATCTACTATGTAGGAAAGGTGCGTACAAAATTAGATGGCAAAACCCTGGCAATTAAAAAAACGAATGATTTTGCAAACAGCGTCACTGATGCTACAGACTCTCTAGAAGTCGCAAGACAGAAACATTTGGTGCTTTCCAGATTTTATGTGTTTTTAAGAGACTACAAAAGGTCTTCAGAACACAATCAATTAGCACTTGAGGTAACCAAAAAAATGCCTGATGCCACAGGGGATTTATTTGGATTGATACATCACAATCTAAGTATTGATTACAGACGACAAGGCAATTTAAAAGAAGCTATTTGGCATAGTAAAGCAGCAATCAAACACTACTTATCGTATCCAAAATCTGATAAAACTAAAGTCCTGGACGCATACAATTCTCTTGGTGGAAGAATGTGGGATAGTTATAAAATTGATAGTGCCTTATATTATTTCAAAAAAGGAGAAAAGTTAATCGATGCCTTAGAGCCAACTCCAATGAATACATTTTACCACAGAGCCAAAACGCAATCTAATATTAGCTCTGTTTATGTGCAATTAGGAAACATTGATGAAGCCATGGCCTACAATGAAAAAGCCATACGAAATTATAACGCGTTTATAAATTCTGATGCTGAAGGTAAAGACTTTTTTAAAGAAGAAGCACGACTATTTCTGTTCTTAACTATTGAAAATTACGCAGAAGATTTTATGGCTCAAGGCAACTATACAAAAGCCCGAAACCTCAACGAATATGTGTATCAAGAAAAATTAAAACACATGCCTGAAAACAATTCTGAAATTGCATATTCAGCGTTAAATCTTGGGAATATTTACTTGAAACTGAAAGACCACAAACGTGCCGAAAGTTATTTTAACAAAGGACTTGAAATTTATACCAAAAACGAAGATGATAATCTATTAGGAATTGCTGATGCGTATTATTACAAAGGAATCATTAATGACTATACAGGAAACGTTGATAAGGCCAAAACCTATTACGAATTAAGCAAGAGTCGTTATGAATCTGTTTTTGGCAATAACTACGATAATTTCTTTTTGAATGCTATGCTGAATTATTCTCAGTTTTATTCAAAAAACGGTTATAGTGAAAAAGCTATTGAAATGGCACAAAGCGCCTATGATTATGTCATCAAAAATCAAGGCAAAACCACAACAGCCGAAAGTTCGCAACTTGTTAATCTGGCAAACATTTACTTCAATTCAAAACAGTATGATAAAGCACTGGGTTATATTGATAAAGCATTGGTGTTATTTGAAAATTCTGACGGACAATTTAGCAACAAGTTGAGTTCAAATCTTGAGAAACCAATGGCCATATTACTTAAGTCGAAAATTGTATTAGAACAAGAGAACAAACGTGATTCGACAATGCTTAAACAGGAGTTTCAAAACTTAAAAGAAGCCATTTCAATCCTAGAACAACAAAAAACAATTCTTACAGAAGATGAAAATCTATCTGTAATTCTGGATAACAATAATGATATTTTTGAGTATTCAAAACGCGTTGCACTATGGTTGTATCAATCTACAAAAAACAAGGCATACTTGACTGATATTTTGAGTTTGCATGAGTCTAAATTGTATAACCGAATACGACAGCAGCTTAATGTAAAATCTGATTTTTCAGCAAGTGAAATCCCGAAAACCGTTTTGGAAAAAGAACAGCTTCTTCAAAGAAAACTAAGAGATGCTCTCAAAAATAAAAAAGACATTGAAACTTTTATTCAAGCCAATAAAAACTGGCAAGATTTTCTTAATACTTTAAAGGTTGATTATCCAAAATACTTTGATTTAAAATATGCATCAATTGCTACATCTTTAGATTTACAGAATATGATTCATGAGAATAATACTGTAATAAGGTATGTTTTTATATATGATGAATTATATGCTTTTTTAATTGAAGACGATATTAAATTATTTGAATTATATGCTGAAAACCTCGATGCTTTATTGGAAAGTTTTCAAAATGAAACTGAGCTATTTCAACAAAATACAGATGCTTACCACGAGTTGTACAAAAGACTATGGCAACCTATAGAAACGTCAATTTCTACAAAAAACATCATCATTGTTCCAGATGAATACTTATTTAATTTAAGCTTTGAAATCCTCGCTACACAACCTATCGATTCTTATAAAGACTTACACAACGTTAGTTTGATTAACAACTATACGATGTCCTACAATTACAGTCTGTTACTGATTAACAAAAATAAAATTCCGAAATATTTTGAAGAGAATTTCGTAGCATTTTCTCCAGAGTTTACAAGTGAAATGAAAAACAATTATAAAGTTTCAATTAAAGATTCTGTGTTTTTAGACAAAAGTTATCTTACACTTCTACCTCAACCATTCGTTACGGATCTGGCAAAAGAGTATTCAAAAATTTTCAACGGTACGTCTTTTATTAATGACAATGCTTCTAAGCACATTTTTACTAACAACGCTAAAGAGCATAAAATCATTCATATTGGTACACATGCAGAATCTAATAACATCTCACCTGAGCTATCGCGATTAATCTTCGCGAAAAATGTTAACGATACCATAGCCACTGATAACAATTCGCTTTATACCTATGAAATATACAATCAGAATTTATCTTCTAACCTCGCCATTCTTACAGCTTGTGAAACGGGAAAACCTACATATCAGGCTGGTGAAGGCATGATTTCTTTAGCACATGCTTTTAACTACGCAGGTAGTGAGAGTATGCTGACCAGTTTATGGAAAATTGATGAACAATCCAGCACTCAAATTATTGAACATTTTTATGAATTCCTCAAGAAAGGAATGCCAAAAGACAAAGCGCTCCAGAAGGCTAAATTAGAATATTTATCTACTGCTGAAGGACGAACATTAGCTCCTCAATATTGGGCAGGTTTAGTCTTGATTGGTGACACAGCTCCTATACATTTAAAAACCTCCTCAACTGCTATAATCTACATTGTTATTGGTGTAACAATAGTGATGCTAATATTGTTTTTTTTGACACAAATCAGGCGTAAAAACAAAAATCAGTCACGAGCAAATATGTAATTCATTAACTATGAAGCGGTTTTATAATTATCATTGTTATCCTCTACTAGTTGTTTTTATAACAAGTCTAAGTCCATTTGGGTACGCTCAGACAGATTCTATTTCAGGAATTAAGCTTATCGATTATTATTTAGTGAACGATGACACACAGGAAGTGCTATTCTGAATTAAAATAATGTCATTATAACTACTGAAACAGTCATAAAATCTAATATTTCATAATTTGAATACTCTGAAGATGATTTAAAAAAAAAGCCATCAATTATAAATTGATGGCTTTTTTAACTAACTAAAACGACTACTAATTATTGCTTTATGATTCGTTTGGTAATCGAGGAATTAGACGTGTATATTTTAACAAAATACATGCCGTTAGCATAGCTCTCTAAAGATATTTGCATGGTTTCATTCATTGGTTTTAAATCTATGGTATTTACCAGTTTTCCTGCGACATCAATTATTTCTAAGTTAATGAGTTTTAACTGACTCATATTTTTAATACTGAATGTATTTACAACTGGATTTGGAAAAACAATGATGTTTTGATCTGTTAATTGAAAATCATCAATTCCTAAAGTGGTATCATCTACTTTTAGATCAAAGAAACAGGTTTCTGTATTTCCAAAATCGTCAGTCACTAAAAAGGAAATCTCATAATCTCCATCTGGCAGATTGGTTCCTGGACTTGGTGTTTGTTCAACTGTAAATCCGCAATTGTCTGAAACTGTCACATCACCTTCACCAAAATAATCTGGCAAAGTGAAGTCACCTGATGTTTCCACTGTATAACTAGCCGGACAGATTACTGTTGGAAATATAGTGTCTTCAACTGTAACAGTAATTATAGCTGAATCTTCATTTCCACTTTGGTCAACTACTGTTAATTTAACTGAGTTATCACCTAAATCAGCACAAGTGAACTCTGAAACATCTATACTTGAACTCGCAATAGAACAATTATCAGAAGAACCATTATCAACTTCAGAAGCCAGAATACTCGCTGTTCCTGAAGCATCTAATTGTACTGTTAGATCTTGTGCAACTGCTGTTGGATTAATAACGTCTTCAACTGTTACTGTGGCTGTTGTCGAATCTTCATTTCCACTTTGATCTGTAACTGTTAAGTTGACCGTATTTGCTCCCAAATCTGCACAGGTAAACTCTGTAACATCTAAACTTAAACTCGCAATAGAACAATTATCTGAGGAACCGTTATCAACTTCAGAAGCCAGAATACTCGCTGTTCCTGAAGCATCTAATTGCACTGTTAGATCTTGTGCAACTGCTGTTGGATTAGTAATGTCCTCGACCGTTACTGTGGCTGTTGTCGAATCTTCATTTCCACTTTGGTCGATGACCGTTAAAGTGACTGTATTTAATCCTAAATCAGCACATGTAAACTCTGTAACATCTAAACTTAAACTTGCGACTGAACAATTATCCGAGGAACCGTTATCAACTTCAGAAGCCAGAATATCTGCTGTTCCTGAAGCATCTAATTGCACTGTAAGATCTTGCGCAACTGCTGTTGGATTAGTGACGTCTTCAACCGTTACTGTAGCTTGTGCAACATCGAAATTTCCATCATTATCTGTAACTGTTAAGGTTACTGTATTATCACCTAAATCAGCACATGTGAAATCGGTAGTATCCAGAGAAAATTGGAGTTCGTTGGTTGGTGTGCAATTATCGGTTGTTCCGTTGTCTACATCAGTATCTGCAATACTCACATTTCCACTGGCATTCAATTGAACCGTAATAT
>JAAEZL010000281.1:417-2077 GCA_018222875.1 Algicola sp. | reverse complement strand
AATTGTTACAATGGAAATGTAAGTGCAAATCGGTTTTTATATCACAATTACATCCCTTTTCGCATAAAGCATATTTTGTAATCCCTGTACCATCGTCAATTTGATGCACAATATCCTTTTCTTCAAAGGTTTTAATAGTTCTGTACAAGGTAGTTCTATCTGCTTTTTCAAAAGCATTTTCAATATCACTTAATGTTACCGCTATCTCTTTTTCTGCAAGAAACTTATAAATTAACATACGCATTGCTGTAACACGAATATTTTTTGACTCTAATACTTGTTCTATTGTTTCCATATTTAATCATGGTCTTCGTTTCCAAATGGTTTAATAATAAGTCCTACACTAAATATAAAACCATCTGTAGGTGCATAAATCTCTGGAAAAACAGGATTGTCGTGTGGCGGTAAAACTAAAGGTGAAAACCTGCTTTGTCTTCTATCTGTAAAGTTTTCAAAATTTACAAATACACTTCCTAATTTAAAGTTACGCATAACCAATAAACCCATAGTTACAAAGTCTGTAGTCTCTGTTCTGTTAGATAAAAACTGTTTGCCTGTATAAAAGGTTTCGTAACCAATTCGCCATTTTTCAGATTCGTACATTAATACACTACCTGCGTTGTGTTTTGCGGTTAATGGCTTCTGTAGATTACCAGGTAAATAATTTAGTTTGGTATCAATAAGCGCATAGTTTAAAAACCATCTAAAGTCTTTGTAAGTAAATTTTATATTGGTTTCTGCTCCTTTGCTAAAGATTTCATCTGGTGCATTTTCAAACTGAAATAAACCGTTATCAGTAGAATTTAAAAGTAGACCATCATTTATTGCAGTCACATAGAATAATTGGTTTATAGAAAAACCAATCTCATCAGATAACCGTGTTTGATAGTTTACATCGAAATTAACACCATAAGAACGTTCTGCATCTATTGTTGATTTATCTATGGCGAGGACATTTTCAAAATTAATATACTCTGCTTCTTCTGTGAAAATATCTGGAATCTTATACCCTAAACCTCCACCAATTCTACTTGAAAACCCACTATCATTTTTGTAGAGTAATGAAATTCTTGGAAGTGGAAAGAAACCGAAATCAGTATTATAATCTGCTCTTAATCCTGTTTCCAATATCCAATTATCTGATAAGTCATAAATATTATTTGCAAATGCGCCAAAGGTCACATCTTTCTGGTCTCGCTGTAGTGGTGCGTTATCATTTTCATCAAAATTTGAGGTATAAAGATTAGCTCCAACTATCCAATCCGTTTTATCTGAAGCTGTGTTGTAAGATATTTCAGTAAACGTGTTTGTTTGCTTACCATCAAAATTGAAATCCGGAACGGTTAAATTCCTATCGAAAAAAGAGACACTATTTTTAAATTCTAATGAACTTGTAGAATCTAATTTTGTTTGATATACCAATTGACTGCTTAATCGTTTTGAATTGTTTTCTTCAGTATATTGATGTATGCCATTTTCTCCACTTTCAATTTTTGTCATATCTCCACCAATTCTATCGTCATACGTTCCGTTTAATCCAAACCAAAGTGTTGTTTTCTCTGATGGGTAATAAAACAATTTAGGATTAAATGAAATTGATGTTGTTTTTGGTAGATTGCTAAAGCCATCATCTTCTGGGTCGTAAGCTTGTTGGTAATGA
>JAAEZL010000281.1:0-407 GCA_018222875.1 Algicola sp. | reverse complement strand
CTTGTGTTTGTGTAAGCATTATGTCTAATGCAGGTTCATAGTCTGGTGTTTTAGATACCATATTTACTAATCCTGCAATAGCACCTCCACCATAAAGTGTTGATGAACTTCCTTTTATAATTTCAAATTGTTGTAAGTCTAAAGGTGGGATTTGTAAATACTTAACCCACTTGAGAAACCACCATATAATGGAAATCCATCTCTTAAAAGCTGTGTGTACCTACCATCCAATCCTTGAATACGAATATTGGTACTCCCACTACTTAATGATGTTTGTTGCATCTGTATTCCTGTACTTTCTCGAAGCACCATCGAAATATTCGTTGGATTCATTATTGCTTTTTCTCCTAATTCCTCTGCACCTATAAACTCTATACGTGTCGGTATTTTTCTTACGGTTCTTGTAC
>JAAEZL010000280.1:742-2093 GCA_018222875.1 Algicola sp. | reverse complement strand
TTTTATGGCTATGTAAATGACTGTTCCAAAAAAAGGAAAAATTAAAATCAATAACAGCTTAGGATACATTTTTACTTGAAACCAAATGTTTAGTTCTTGTTCAAAATCGTTACCTAAATCAGGAATAATAAAAGACATTCCAAAGTTTATAAACAGCAAAATTAAAGCCTCAATCAACAGCCAAAATATATATTTTTTAATTTTAATGTTTTGAAAACCAAATAGTTGCCTAAAAAAGAATTGTGAAAGTGTTAATGCTAAAAACGTACTTAATGCAATGGAAAAGAAAAACAAAAACTTATTAAGCGTACTGTTAACAGGGTTTGACATTTCTTCTGAAATACCGTAAGGCTGAAAAATAATAAGGAATAAATGAGAAAATACAATAGCACTTAATATGTAAAGCCATTTCGATTTCTTGTCATCAAAATAATCAAAAGGTTCTTTTAAATACTCACGTATTTGCATGATGTATGATTGGTAGTTAAACTAAAAAAGCTAGACGGAATCCATCTAGCTTTACAATAACGTTTGTTATGTCAAAATTATTTTAGTCGCTTACTCTTCTTTTTTATAATCTGCGTTTAACGCATCAATAATTGTTTGAGAAAGGTCTTCTGAACCATAAAGTACACTTGCTGCAGTATCGCTAGTTCCAAAAATGTAAGAATATTGGTTCTTTTTACCATAATCACTTACAAAGTTTTTTACTTTAACGATTAATGAATCAATATCAGTTTGAAATGCTTTTTGCATTTGTTGTTGCTCCATTTGAATTCTTTGAGTTAACAACTGTTCTTTTTGCTGAATCTCTTGAGATAATTTTTGAAGATTAGCCTGAGACATATTTTTAGCTTTCAGTTGAGCTTCTTTTAACTCTAATTGATAATTGCTAATCATACTATCTCTTCTTTTTTGAAAAGCTAAATCTTTTTGCTCGTACTTTTTCTCTAAATCAATTTTTTCTTGATATTCATTAATTACTTTTCCGTTATCAATAAAAGCTAATTTTTGTTGTTCTTGACAAGAAGAAAAACTTAACGCTGCTACAAGTATTAAAACTAGGTATTTCATTTTTTAAAGTTTTTAATTTTTTGCAAATGTAATAAAGTTGAGACCTGAAATCTTAAAAAATGAACATATTAATAAAAATAATACTTCATTAACGATTAATTCATTTTAGTTATAAAAAACGGCTTTATATAAAAGCGTGTAATAACGATTTAAAAAAAGGTCAATAAATGACAAGGACACAAATAACAAAAACGCTTAAAACGCCTTAAAATGCGTTTTAGCCCTTTTTAAGCACATAAATAAGCGAAGAATACTCTCCAGTGCGTTTTGCTTTTAA
>JAAEZL010000280.1:0-732 GCA_018222875.1 Algicola sp. | reverse complement strand
TGGATTTTTGGATCCTGATTTATATTGCTCAGAAAGTAAGCTTACATAAAATGCATCAAACGTCATTGGCAAGGTTTTTTCAATTTCTAAATTGTGTTTTGAAAATAATTTTGAGATTGATGTTTGCGAAAAATGCCAAAGATGTCTAGGCACATCATAAGCTGCCCAAAATGCACTG
Source organism: Algicola sp. (assembly GCA_018222875.1). Taxonomy (GTDB): domain Bacteria; phylum Bacteroidota; class Bacteroidia; order Flavobacteriales; family Flavobacteriaceae; genus Psychroserpens. Next base: position 554 of record JAAEZL010000280.1, on the reverse strand, counting down.
TAATGTTTTGCATCATAACTTTTAAAGTTTGGAACTGCTATTACAAGTCTTCCTTCGGGTTTTAAAAGTCTGTTTAAGTTTTGTATTTCGGTTTCTAAATTTGGTAAATGTTCAAGTACATGCCAAAGCGTAATAACATCAAAAGTTCCTGATTCAAATTCCTGCAAAGTATTAGTATCAAAAACTTGATTTTTTGTTTTTGAATTTGCAATCGCTCTTGCCTTTTCGTTTGGTTCAATACCATAAACATTCCAAGAATTGTTTTTTGCGGTTTGCAAAAAATCTCCTGTACCACAACCAACATCTAAAATAATTTTTCCTGAAACTGGAAACGAATTAATCAACGTTAATTTTCGTTTCAAAGCCATTCCTCTTACAAAATGATATGCTTTTTCAAACCAATTTCTTTTAGAATCGGTATGCGAAATATAGTCTTCACTTTTGTAATATTCAGAAAGTGTATTTGCACTAGGTTGAGGAATTGTTTCCAACATATCCAATTCTTGATTATGCACTAATTGAAAATCTTCACCAGAAACCGAATGGTCTTTTAC
>JAAEZL010000074.1 GCA_018222875.1 Algicola sp. | reverse complement strand
CAATAATGATGGTCAGTTAGATGTGATTTCTACTGATATAACTTCAGGTGAAGTAACCTGGTACAATAAAATTAAAAATGGTGCTTCTACTCCAACGGTTATTTCTGATGCATCAATTATAACAAGTCCAGCTCTTGCTCGTGTTGTTGATATTGATGGTGACAATTTAAATGATGTTATTGTAACCGATTTTGGAGCTAGTGATGATGCTATTATATGGTTTAAAGGAAATAGCAGTGCGAATCCTGATGCCACTCCTACGACAATTACTGATAATAATTTTCAAATGGTAGATATTTCAGTTGCTGATTTTGATGATGACATGGATAATGATATTGCATCTGTAGGAAACTCAAGTGATACTGTATTCTGGTTGTCGAACAATTTGTTTACACTTGGACTGGCAAACAATACTATTGAAGGGTTAAAAATTTATCCGAATCCAGCAAGTGATGTTTTAAACATTTCAACACAAAAAAATGAAGTTGTGAATGTTAGCATCACAGATATGGTTGGTAAAGAAGTTTTAAGAACATCATTCCAATCTGTTGGTAAATTAGACGTTTCTCAGTTTCAAAATGGTTTATATATTATTAAATTTAAAGATTCAGATACCACTTATAAATTCATCAAACACTAAGCTAAAACAACGAATTACAAAAAAGTATAGCGCTGGCATTTTGTCAGCGCTTTTTATTTATTAAATTTAGCCTTTATCTTAATTATATGTCCATACTAATAACCAATATTAAAGAACTTGTTCAAGTTAGAGAAACCAATGTTACCATCGTAAAAGGTGAAGACATGAAGCGCTTACCAACGATTAAAAATGCCTATCTCTATATTGATCACGATACGATTGTAGAATTCGGAAAGATGGAAGATTTAGCTGGGATAGAAGCTGATGAAACCATTGATGCTACAGGCAAAACCGTCTTACCATCCTGGTGTGATTCTCATACGCATATCGTTTATGCTGGAGATAGGACACAAGAGTTTGTAGATCGCATAAATGGATTGTCGTACGAAGATATTGCAAATCGTGGTGGTGGCATCTTAAATTCTGCTGAAAAACTGCAAAGCACCTCAGAAGACGAGCTTTACTATCAGGCTTCAAAACGTTTAACTGAAGTTATTAAATTAGGTACTGGAGCCATCGAGATTAAATCTGGCTACGGTTTAACTGTCGATGCTGAATTGAAAATGCTGCGCGTCATCAAACGACTGAAAAAAGAGTTTCCGGTTAAGGTCAAACCAACATTATTAGCAGCACATGCCATTCCTAAAGCATTTAAAAATAACAAAAAAGGATTTATTGATCTGGTGGTTAACGACATGATTCCTGCTGTTGCTAAAGAACGTTTAGCCGACTATATCGATGTGTTTTGTGAAAAGGGATATTTCGATTTAGAAGATACAAATCGAGTTCTAGAAGCTGGAACCAAACATGGATTAACTCCAAAGATACATGTCAATCAATTCAATGCGTTTGGAGGTATTGCTTTAGGTGTTAAGCATAAAGCACTTTCTGTAGATCATCTTGAAGAATTAAATCCTGAAGACATTGATGTTTTAAAAGAATCTGACACCATTCCTGTTGCATTACCAGGTTGTTCTTACTTTTTAAGTATTCCATACACACCTGCCAGACAACTTATAGATGCTGGATTACCATTAGCCTTGGCAACCGATTATAATCCTGGTTCTACACCAAGTGGTAATATGAATTTTGTAGTTTCTGCTGCATGTATTAAAATGAAAATGACACCAGAAGAAGCTATAAATGCTGCGACTATAAATGGTGCATATGCAATGAATATTTCAAATATGTATGGTAGTATTTGTCGAGGAAAAAAAGCCAACATCATTATAACTAAAGCTATTCCGAGTTATCATTATTTGGCTTATGCGTTTGGTGACAATCACATAGATACTGTTATCATTAATGGTCAGAAATACTAGCCTTTGAATTATTAAAATCAAAAAAAAATCCGAAAGCTCAATGAACTTTCGGATTTTTTAATATTATAAATGTTTTAGTTTATTTCAATGTGAATTCAGAAGTAGACACTAATTCATTTTCATTAAAAACATTCACCACATAACGACCTTCAATAAAATCCTCATTTGGAGCAACAAACTCACAAATATCTAAGTTTTTATTTTCGTAATTAAACTTACTTATCAAAGTGTAATTTAATATTGTGTCGTCAAATTGAATTTGTTCATTTGCACCTAAAACATTGTTTTTAGGATCTAACACCTGAACGTATAATTCTTTATCTCCTGCTCCTACTAATGCATTTTTAGCTACAGTATAGCAAACTCTAATTTTATCGCTACGTCTGGCTCTTTCTGTTGGAATTAATTTTCCCGAGCTTCTTTCTATAACTCCAAACCCTTTTAAACCAACCGTTTGTAATACTGCTGCATTTTCAACAACTTCAGACAATTGTGTGTTCTGGATTAATAACGAATCTGTAAAAACAGCACGTTCCTGTAATTGCATATTTGTACTGTCTAAAGACGTTGCCAACAAAGCATTTTCAATTTTTAGCTTATCATTTTCAGATAATAACACATCCATTTCTTCCTGCAATGCCATGAATTTCTTTTTGTACCTCCACAAACTGTTAACGCTGTTTTGGGAAATCTTTAAAGAATCCATTAAGCCCTGAATACGCTCTCTGGCTTCAACTAAATTCTGATTTGCGACTTCATTCTCTCCAATGACGATATCATATTGTTTTGCCATTGAACTTAAATCAGCCATAACTTGCTCTTTCTCTCTGGTTAATGTGGCTTCGTTTTCTTTTTTCTCGTTATACAATTTAGACGTGTAAAAAGCAGTTCCTAAAAAAAGAGCCAATAAGATCCCTAAAGCAATTTTTAACCCAATACCTCTACTGTTTGAATTTTCCATAATTTACTTTTTGTTTTTAATTATTTTTAAAACGTTAATCTTTTTAAATTTTTACAAAGCTGAAAATAAAAAACTGTACTTTTAATACATCAAAATTAATCAATTTTGTTGATGGAACACTTAAAACCTTTTACAACTTCAGAATTAAATATGATTCTGAATAAACGTCCTAAAGAGACCAAATTTGGAGAACATATTGTATTACTTCCAGACTTTGACAATATATACGAGCAAATGTTAAAATTGGACGTTTCGTATGTCATTTTTGGAATAAAAGAAGATATAGGCGTATTTGCAAATTATGGTAACACAGGAACTTCTAAAGCTTGGGATAGTGTGCTTAAAGTCTTATTAAATGTACAAAGCAATAGTTCAACGCATCCTAAACGAGTCGCAATTTTAGGCTGTTTAGAATTTGAAAAATATCAAAGCAAACTTGAAAAGCTCAATCAAAATAAAAAGAAAGATATTGCTAAAGCCCGCAAACTGGTTTCAAAAATTGATGAAGATGTTTCGTTTTTAGTGTCTCAAATTGTTCGTGCTGGTAAAATCCCAATTGTTATTGGTGGTGGTCATAACAATGCCTACGGAATGATTAAGGGCACATCATTAGCACTCAAAAAACCAATTAACGCAGTTAACTTAGATGCGCATCACGATTTTAGAGATGAAGAAGGCAGACACAGTGGAAATGGTTTCAGCTATGCCTATGCGGAAGGGTTTCTTAAAAACTATTTTATATTCGGACTGCATGAAAATTATATTTCTGAACAGATTCGTAATACCATCAACAAAATAAAAACAGTAAAATATAACTCTTTTGAAGCCATATCAATTCGGAAGGAATTAAAATTCAAATCTGAAATTAAAGAAGCTTTAGATCATGTATCAAGCTTCAATTTCGGATTGGAAATAGATTGCGATGCTATAGTAAATACACCAAGTAGTGCGATGTCTCCCAGTGGGTTTTCGGTTGTAAAAGCAAGACAATTTGTGCATCAGATTGGAACTCATAAAAATGTAAGCTACTTACATATTTGTGAAGCTGCTCCTACTTCAGAAACTGAAACTCAAGTTGGAAAGTTAATAACTTATCTCATTACCGATTTTATCAGAGCACATGAAAGCCTTTGAAATTATTCCTTTTGATAACCAATACGCCAGAGATTTTTACAACTTAAATATTGAATGGCTAAATACTTATTTCTATGTAGAGCCTTTTGACGAAGAAGTTTTAAGCAAACCAAAAACTTATATAATTGATAAAGGTGGTTACATTTTCTTTGTCAAACAAGATGCTGTTATTTTAGGGACTGTAGCACTAATGCCAACGACTAACCCAAAAGTATTAGAATTAACTAAAATGGCTGTTCGACCAAATTTACGTGGACAAAAAATAGGGCAACAACTCCTTCAATATTGTATAGATTTTGCGAAATCGTTACAACTCGACGCCTTAATACTCTACTCTGCTACCAAATTAGAAAATGCCATTTATATCTACCGAAAGTTTGGTTTTATTGAATTGGAACTTGAAAAAGATAGTCCGTATAAACGTAGTGATATTAAGATGGAGCTACGCTTTAGATAGAAGTTTTACAGTTTATAATGACTTTTCAAATAATCAAAGGCTGCATTAATCTCATCAAAAATGTGTGCTTCAGAAATTAAATCAGGAACAATATCTATTGATACCAACTTATCCTTAGGCTGTTCTTGTAATGCAGTTAATAATACTTGAATACCTCTTTGCTCTAATTCTAAAACTGCATTTTCAAGCGCGTACAGTCCAGATTGATCAATATATGGTACACGATCCATACGAATGATAAGCGCCTTGACTTGGCTTGGTATGTTAGTTATTTCTTCTTGAAAATGTGATGTAAAACCAAAGAATAATGGTCCATATAGGTGTTTTATGTATACCTTATCCTTGTAAGCTTCATAAAACTCAATTTCATCTTGCCAAGGTTTTTCTCCATCAAAACCAGCAATAGTTCCAACTTCCATTCCTTTTTCGCCAATATCACTAGCGCGTTTCATGAAAAGTAAAGATGCTAATAATAGGCCTATACCTACAGCTTGAATTAAACTACCAAAGGTTGTTATCAATAAGACTATAATTAAAACAACGGCATCGGCTTTTGGAACTACTAACAAATGTTTTAGTCCTTTAACATCAATAATTTTAAAAGCAATAGGGATTAGCAAACCAGCCAAGACACACAACGGTATATGAGCTGCCAATTTACCTAAACCTAGTAATACAGCTAATAAAAATAAACCATGAATTGCACCAGACAACCTAGTACGACCACCAGAATTGATATTAATAACGGTACCTTTAGTAGCACCAGCACCTGGAATACCTCCAAAAATTGCTGCGATAGAATTTCCAATTCCTTGACCAATAAGCTCTCTATTGCTATTATGTTTGGTCTTTGTCATATTATCTGCAATAACTGACGTCAATAAGGAATCTATTGAACCTAATACAGCTAGAACTAATGCATATTCAGCTACTAAACTATAAGCTCCCGCATCTATACTTAATAATCCTTCAATTTGTATTGATGGTAAACCAGACGGAATTTCACCAATAATTGGCACATCCCAATTTAAAAAATAAGCTACAAGTGAGGCTATAATTAATGCAACTAATGCGCTAGGAATGGCTTTAGTTAAATATGGAAATACGTAATAAATTATAACTGTTATACCACCTAGAGCGAGTGCATAAGGATTAAATTCATTAAATAACCTAGGCAAATCTTGCATAACAAGCCAAGTAGATTTTGCAGAATTCAATCCTACAAATGGGAATAGTTGTAGTATTATGATGATTAATCCTACTCCACTCATAAATCCGGAAACTACCGGGTAAGGAAAATACTTCACATAACCAGCAATATTAATGAGCCCGAAGATGATTTGAAATAAACCACTAAGTAAAAAAGTTATAATAATGATTGGCATTGCTGCTTCTAAACTTCCAGTAAACTCTATTGCTGCTACAACTAATGCTCCAGAAACAACTGTCATAGGACCTGTAGGTCCACTGGCCTGTGTAGCTGTTCCTCCAAAAATGGCTGCCAAGATTCCAATAGCTATAGCACCATATAAACCTGCTATCGCACCAAGTCCAGATTGAACTCCAAATGCTAAGGCTAACGGTAATGCTACTACTCCAGCAACTAATCCACCTGTTAAATCTCCTTTTAAATATTTGAAATCGTAAAATTTTGAAGACATAGATATAATTTTTAATATAAAATTAAGTAATAAAATATTAATGCAATCCTATTTTGTGTAAAGCTCTATTGCTTATCATCAAGTGACTTTAACGAATCAATTTTACGCTGAAGTGCTTCTATCTCTTGTGTTTTATTGTCTGCTTTGGGCATCGCTAAAAGAGAATCTACAGCTTGCTGAATAAACACATCTTCATCCACCAGTTCTTCCTCATAAAAATACCCAATGCCTTCACTAGCTCGCCATGCTTCTCCAAGTTGATCATACACTTCTTTATCCCATGAACTTGGATGTTTAACATCTATCCAGATCACGTCGCGATATTCACTATCTATAAGTGCCAAATCTGGTGTGGCAGAACCATCAAACTGACCTTCCTTGTTTTTAGCAGAAACAGTTCCTAAAAAGAACAAGCGTTTGCGACCAGCAATATCTTTAATGTATGGTCTAAATTCGACTGGCTTATTAGCATCCCAGTCAAATTCTTTGCGCGATTCTATCATTTTTAAGGGCATAGCAGATACACCAGCATAGCCTTGTTTTTTTGCAGCATGATCATAATAATATAATTTATCTGTGCCATCAGCTGGTACAAAAACACTATAGGTTAAACTGGTACGCTCATCTCCAACAGGCTCGAGTCCGAACCAATGGTATAAACCGCTATAAGCATCGCTTTCTGAACCTGCAAAATCGAAGTCCGTCACAAAAGGTTGCTGATTTTGATCTTCAGGCATTTCAGGAATTTTAACAGCTGTCAACATGTTCCAAGGTAAAGGGTCACTAAATCCTCCAAGAAATTTTAAGGATTCAGCCTGTAAACGCGATACCTTTTCAGCTAAGGTGTTTTGTTTATTGAGATACGGATAGTTTTTCATGTCTTCTGGAGCAATAAATGTGCCTTTACCAATAGCAATACGCTCGAGATAATCGTTAAAATCATGTTCACCATTATCAATAACCATCACACCTCCAAAACTCGGATACGGAAAAAAGAATCCTTTCCACTTAATCAAACTCACCACCTGAACCCATTCATCTTGATCATTTTTCATATAAAAGGTGTCGCTTGGCTCATAGTTGATTAACATCCACGGATTAAAACGCTGTACAACCGCATTGTAAGTATTACGACTAAATTTCAAAGATTCTCCGATTGAAAAGGTTACGGGAATTCTATTTTCAGCAGAAAAACGTGGAAAAGGTGTTGTACTTGATACTGCAAAAACTTCTTCAGTATTATCACTTATTTGCTGAAAGGTATAATTTTCAGAAGGCTGAATAGCCATGGTCCATTTATTTTCATCATCAACTCTTACTAAATGTGGAAGCGACACATCTTTGGTCTCTCCTACACTTTCATTTGCCATAGAAAAAATATTTCTTAAGGGCTGAATACGCTCATTTTGGGTTAAGGGCAATTCGTTAATTTCTACTTTATTTAAGTCGTTAAATACGTTATAAGTTTTCATATAATCGTATAATTTCAAATGCCATCCTACCAGATACAGGAGCCCAAAAAAGGCTATTAAAGCCGCAAGAATTCCTAAACGCTTTCCTGTACTTGCCGAACTTCTGAATTTCTTAAGTCCGAAAAGCAACACAAGCAGACTCAAAATAATGACGAATATATACTTTCTTACAAATAATAGTGCTGGTTGATAATCATCGCGTAATACAAAAAGCGCAATCAGTAAAATAAGGCTTACGATTATAGTAATTACTTTTTGTTTTGTTCCTTTTTTCCAGTATGATGTAATCATTCTTAGAGTTTTTATCTATGTCTGGCCGAGCGCAGTCGAGACCCTTTTAAATATCTCTTGTCTGAAAAAACCTCTCGACTGCGCTCGAGGGTGTATGATGAAATTCTGAAAAAATCAGGATAGCATTAGAATTTTAATGTCATAGTAATCCTTTGTCTTTTAGACGCTCTCTGGCAGATTTTTTATCTGGATCAGGTTCAGGCTCTGTTTTAATTTCCTCTTTAGCTTCCTGAACTGCTTTGTTATCTCTGTTTTTAAAATCCTCAATGAAATCTTTTCCTTTTTCAACAACGCTATCAAATTTTCCTTCAAAAGATTCACTTTGTTCTTCAATCACTTTAGTAGATTTTAATACAAAATTAGCCAGATAGGTTCCTATTAAAGTTCCAGTTGCAAAAGACGCAAAGCCAGAGAGTACAAAGTAATTTGTAAACACTTCTACTGGTGTCAGAAATTGTAAAACTAATCCGATTAAAAGCACACTGGTGACAATAAATATCAATCGAGGTATGAATGCTTGTTTATAGACAAATCCTTTAGGATTGTCCGGACTCATTTGCAATTCTTTACTGTTAAATATTTTATTTAAAAAGCGATACACACCATTACCATTAGATTCTCTCCAGTACAGGAAAATTCCGAATAATATTGATGCAATGAATATGACTAGTTCTAATCCCATTTTTATGTTGTTTTGTTATTCTGCGCTAGGTAGCAGAATCTATTAATATTTCTAATTTTATTTTTATTTTCAAAATGGATTCCGCATCAAGTGCGGAATGACAGTATGCTTTACTAAATTAGTCTAATTTTCTTAAATATTGTTACGAATTGTTTCGATAACCCAATCCTTTAAAGAGTCATCCCAAGTATCATACAGTTTGTAAAACTTTTGTTTATCATACCAGTATAAAAACAAAACATCTTTTGGAGCAATATTGACAAGGAGTTTCCAGATTAAATCCTGATGCTTAGGATGTAAACTGGAATGTGGTTCATGCATGGCTTCAAACAAATCATCATCGACAATATCAGAAATTTTGTATTGATTGCTGGTTTCCAGTTTCTCCAGATAACGCTCAACACTCATCACTTTTTTTCGTGCATCGATATCAATTTTGTTTAAATAACTCTTAAACAAAAGCGAATCATTTAAAATATCCTTTATAGGATGTTGCGTATTGTTTAGGTATCTGGCAAATTCAAATTTCTTGATACGCTCATAACGCTTTGTATTTATTATGTCTTCTAAATCGTAGGCTATGATAATATGATCTCGAAGTTTTTCCATTAGTTCAGGCTGCGAAATATGAAAAATGATTACGTCATGAATGGTATCTTTAATTGCTTCTTTATACCATTTATTATCTTCAAATACGACAATTGGCGAAATGAAATCTCTCAGCACATAAACACCTCCAAATGATCTGGTATAAAAGGAATTGACTTTAAAATCAATCGCTGGTAATTCTAAGTCTCTCTGACGTAAATCACCATAGGTCTTGGCAGAATTAAGTAATTCCTGATGAATGTCTTCATCAATAAAATTATGACCTTGTTTGAACTTTTCAATGAGTTGTAATTGTTCATTTTGCTGATGATACAAATTATTCATAAGATGAAAATTAATATGAATGGTATCATATTTTAAAACATCTAAAGGTTCGTAAAAAGCATCAATTCTCTGGTCAAAATCAATACAAATGGCCGAATCTCTTGTTATATCATTTATTTTAGTTCCGTAAGTCTTAAAAATATGCTGCATCATGTCCCTATCAAAGGTGTGATTAGGCAAATACACAGGTTTATTGTTTTGTAAAGGAGAAATGATAATACCATGCGGATTTGATTCACCATTACATAAATAGTATTGCTCACCTTTTTCTTCAGCAACTTCAGGACTCCAGCCAATCCCATCGATAGAAAATTTAGCGAGTTTTGTTTCTGTAAAACCTAACTTTTTTAAGCATTGATTATAACGCTCAACCAGTTTTCCAGAAATAGGAATGAGTTCACTTCTATATAAATTTGCTGATTTTAATTTTTGCATGGTAAAACCTTATTTATCTGAACGTACTGCAACAACATAATCGTTTTTGCATCGATTATCTGTTTTGCGCTAACCATATCTATAGCCTGAGTAAATGGTAATTCTAAGACGTCTATCTCTTCATCTTCGGAATCTAATCCTCCTCCTTCATTAACTCTCATAGCATCTGAATATTCAGCAATAAAAAGATACAATTTTTCAGTCATTGCTCCTGGTGATGTGTAGGCTTCTAGAACACAAGTTGCCTCCGTAATTTTATAACCAACTTCTTCTTTGATCTCTCTTAGAATGGTCTCGTTAGCAGATTCATTTTTATCGATTGCTCCTGCACAAACTTCAATGGACATGCCTTCAGATGGATCATTTTCATATATTGGCATTCTGAATTGTTTCGTTAAAATTACAGTTGATTTTTCAACATTGTACAGCAACACTGCTGCTCCATTTCCTCTGTTATAACATTCTCTTTTGAGCCGCTTCACACTACCATCTTTGAACTGATAGTCATAATCAATTCTGTACAGCGTTGCCCAGGCTTTAGATAGAATATTGTGTGTTATGTTTTTGATTTTTTGCATTTTATTTAAGGCATTAGGAATTAGAAATAAGTAGGAGTTAATTACACTTTGCTTATAGCCTATCCCTTTTAACTTTTTACTTATTATTTCCAAACTGATCTCTGGCTTCTGTTTCTATTTTCAGTTGATTTACTCTCGCATCTACTTTTCGTTTAAAATCGGTATCTGCAATAGTGGCCACGTTGTCTAAATATCGCACTACTTCCTGACGACGGATTTCAGAAAAGTCTAAACCTTTCATATTGGCTCGCATCAGTTCTTGTAACATGTTGAATTTGGTATCGTAATCTTTTTTGAAATACTTATCCGGATTTTCAAACCAGTCTTCTTCCAGGTCAAAATCTGTTAAACGCAAGGACACTGCACTCTGAATGTTTCTGACATCACGCGATGAGAAAAACGGAAAGATGTTCTGAATTTCTTTATATAAGTTGGCATAAAACAAATGTTGATTCGTTTTAAAATTAGATTCTATTTTATCATAGACCTTAAGCACACGTTCTTCCGTAGGTTTATCGGAAACGTTCAGGATTTCTCCCATGTTTTTAGCCAAGCCTTGATCTTGTAAATAACTGTAATTTTCAGGTCCTTGCATGTTAACAAAATCTGGCATGGTATCATCTAATTTTCTCCACCACAAATGATCCTGATCTAAAAAGTCATGTTCTGTTCGTGCGCCATCAATTTTAAATCGACCTTGAACACGAGATATCACGGCTTTATCTAACATTTCCGGAAGGTTGGTAAACAAACCAATGGAGCTGTTTCCGTAATTTACAGCATAAGCACCTTCAGTATATCTTAAAAATACACCAATGACTTCTTTAACACCAGCAGAAACACCTTGAGCAGTTCGCTCTTGTAAGTTGTTTTCGGCATCGTCAATTGGTGCAAAAATCAATTTTGAGGGATCTTGCAAAGGCTTCATCCAGTCCACCATTTTTTCTGCTGAACCACCTTGAAACGTAGAAATCAACGTATCAGGCATTGGGTGAAACAAAAATGGAATATCTAAATGGTCGCAATGTTCTTTTAGTCGTGTGGCAATGGCAGCAATCAACATACTTTTACCAGTTCCAGGAATGCCGTAACCCATAAAAACTGGCATAAATCCGCCAAGTTCTTGAAACGGATTCTTTTTAGCAGTAAAATCGTAACTCAGCATACGCTCAGTTAAACGTCTTGCAAAGTGTTTGGCATCTCTGTTACCAACAATTTGCTCAAACTGTATTTTATTAAACTCGACACTTTTTGCTGCACCTTGAAATACATTGTCCCAACCTGATACCGCAAACTCAGAGTTTTCAAGTTTGTAAGTTCTGTCGAGAATCGTTTCTGTGTATTCCAGACTGCTTTTACGCATTTGAATTTCGGCAATCAAAGCTTCAAAATATACCACTGTAAAATCGACAACATCTTTATCAGATGTTACAATTTCAGGATGCCCTAAGTATTTATCGTAGTAAAATAGTGCACATGAAATTCCTTTTAAAGGTGACATCAGTGAGACTTCAGGAATGCCAGCAAACTTATTCTTCATAACACTTAAGTCATCTGAAGCAATCGTTCGCAAATCATGTAAAACCTTGTAGGCTGTAGAAAACAACATAAATGCTGTAGCTGTTTGCATCTTACTTTCATATTCGCGTTTTCCCGAATTGTCTAGGGCTGATTTGTTTTCGGTTAAACCAGATAAACCAGACGCATCGTAATAGCTATCTTTAATCCAGATGCCTAAAGTAATGCCTTCCTGAACTGCATAAAGTGTTTGGTTTAAATGAATAGGAATGGCAATCGATTCTGGAAGCAAGCGTTTTTTGAGTTCTAATATGGTTTTAGAAACCGAAGTAGCTTCTGCTCCACCATTTCCTTTGGCACGTGAAAGATATAATAGAATGGATTCATCTTTAGCATCTTTATCTTTGTTTTTTGCACGCTGACCTTGTTCCCATTGTATACTTTTAATGTAGGACGTTGCTTCATCTCGAAGCATATCTAGTTCATTTTGTTTTATAGGAAATGTTGAGTTGTGTTCCATTGTTATTTTTTAAAATTTTATTCTAAAATGGATTCTGCGTCGTAGCGCAGAATGACATTGTTTTTGTCATCCTGAACTTGATTCAGGATCTATTAATATTTCCAGTCGGATGATAAATCATTCCAATCTGTATTCTCTTTTTCAATTAAATCAATCTTCCATTGACGATTCCAATTTTTTAATTGTTTTTCTCTTTTTATAGCATCATTTACATAATGATAATGTTCAAAATATATTAATTTATCTAAACTATATGTTTTGGTGAACCCTTCAACTAATTTTTTCTTATGCTCAAATATTCTCCTTTCTAAATCATTAGTCATTCCAATATATAATGTTCCATTCTTCTTATTGGAAAGTATATAAACATAATATTGATGATAATTTCCTTTCATAAAAATGGATTCAGTGTTACCCAATCAAGTTGAGCACAGACTTCGCAGAATGACATTGTTTTTGTCATCCTGAACTTGATTCAGGATTCATTAATATTTCCAGTCGGATGATAAATCATGTTTACTTTATTTCATTTTTAAATTTGCCACTTCAATTGGAGGTTTTGCCAGCTGATTCATAATTTCTGGTGTTTTATTATACAGTAACTGAATAATTCTATGTGGTGCAAACACATAATTCTGTTTGATGACATCGCTCCATTTTTGTAATATTTGCTTACTAAAATAACCACCTTCTTTAAATTCGCTCCCAGAAAACACTTCGTGTATTTTAAAGGATAAGGCATACGATTCTAATGGAATTTCTTTATTGGCTATACTCTTTAAAATGGTATGTGTGATTTCATTTTCGTCTTTTGCAAATACATTGTGAAATGGTCCTAAATCGATACGCTTGATATGTTTAGGTCTCAGGTCTGGCAACTTTCTATCGATACCGTAAGCCATTGTATCTAAGTCCATGTCACGATCTGCCGTATTTTTCAGAACCTCATAAATTTCATCTTTATAATTTTCAATAGTCCGACCATCATAATCGAAGTACATAAAACAAATAAACGGACGATTATGTGATACATCATAAAAACTCCAGCTCGTCATGTAATCTGCTGAAGCGGTTTCTGGAGCCTCAATGATTTTTCCCTGTACAAAGCGATTGAAAATGTACTTCTGTTCTACTGAAGTGTAATAGACAATAGATGCTGCCTGAAATAATTTATCTTTTCTAACAGGCTGTTTTTTTCGCAATAACTGGTCTAAAAATTCGTCTTGAAGTTCACTGACATCTTTAAGCTTGGCTATATAATTATCCCTTAAGGACAAATCGTTGAATAAGTATCTAAATTCTAAATAATTCGGAAATCCAGAATCGGTTAGATCGACTTTCATGTTATCCTCTTCGTCATACATGTATTTAACACGCATGGCTTCGATAGAATACATTAATAGATCACAGTATTGCTTAAAAAAGATCAGTTCTTTTGGTGTACATAGATTTTCCTTTTGAACACTAACAATCAATTCTTTAAGAACGAAATCTACTTTTTTATGGTAAAAGATATATTGTTCTTTAGAATCAAGTACTGCGGAATCTAACGGAGTTACAATCATATTTTTAGTTGCTAGCTATTTGCTGTTAGCTGTTGGCTATTTTACCACAACTGTTTTTAAATGTTTAGTTTAAGTTTCAGATGAACCTGAATTTGCGTTAAGGATTGAAGCGGCATCCTTTTTGTTTTTTAAGACCTTTCGGCTACGCTCAAGGTGACATTACAAAAAGATACAGTGGAAAGCCTGACCCTCTGAAGCTTAAGCGAAAGAGGGAAACGCCCAGAATATATTAACTCAATAAATCGTCATTACCACCTTCTGGTTTTGGAGTTCCTTTTGGTTCGTCATTCTCTCCTTGAGGTGCATTTGGATCTGCTTTGTAATAGTCTTCGAAAATCTCTTTCATATCGATGCCATAACGCTCAGCAAAATTCTTTTGAATATCGACATCTTTAGCACGAATTTCCTGTAAAGCTTCTGCATAACTGCTATACACACCTTGCATCACTTTTTCGTGAACTGGAATATTGTCCATCATTTCCTGACGCGCTTTAGCACTTGCTGTGTGCATAGACGCCAGAGTTTCACCAATATGTTCATCGGTTTTGACACCTAAATGCTCTAAAATAGCCGCAAACTCCTGATCTGTTCTCGCTTTTAAAGCGACCACATAACCATCGTAATATTTTAAACGTTCTTCAGTATCACTCTTTAATTTAGCACGATGCGTTTGCAAATTGCTACGTAATGAGGTTAAAACTTTTATGGTTAAATTATGTTTGTGAACAAAACTATCTTTAGAAGCCGCTAAAGTTGTATAGGCATTTTTGAGTCCTTCAAGCTCTTCAACTTCCTGTTCTAAGGTTGTCACATTACCAATGGCCTGAGCGTACTCGGCAGATTGTTTATCGATTATTTCTTCTAAAGCCTGACGCGCTTGCTTTAAAGCAGCATATTTTTCTTCAAGTTTTGCTTCAACTTCTTTCTTTTTCTCTAAAGCCTTGGTGTGATTTTTAGTCGCTTCAACAATAGCAGTTTGTAGTTTATCTTCAACCTCTTTAATTTCCACCTCACGATTTTTAAGTCGTGTCACTGCAGCCTGAGATTTATAACTTAATTCGCTCAATAAGGTTTGTACGTCTGCGCTTTCAATGCGTTCCTGAAACATTGCTTTTGCTTTGTTATCTGCAGCATCTCTGTCTTTTTGAGCTGTCTTCAACTCTTCCTGAGCCTCTCTGATTTTACTTTTTCTTCCCCAAAGGTTATTCCACCAGGTATCTGGTTTAGCTTCGGCATCTTCTAATTCAACTTTTGCACGCTCTAAACGCTTGATAGCATCGTCAATAATTTTTTGCTCACTAGGATTTAATGAAGAAAATTTTTCGAAAATAATACCTACTTCATCCTGATAATC
>JAAEZL010000073.1 GCA_018222875.1 Algicola sp. | reverse complement strand
TTAAAACCTATCACAGGACCAATCTACGTATCAACAAACTAAATCTTAACCTAAAATGAAATTAGTAAAGTTTAACATAATAGCGTTTATACTATTCAGTAGCTGGATGGGAGTTGCTCAGCAATTACCTCAGTTTACTCAGTATATGTACAACACCATCTCAATTAATCCAGCTTATGCAGGAAGTAGAGAGACATTAAGTGTTGTAGGTTTACATAGAAGTCAATGGGTTGGCCTTGAAGGAGGTCCTACCACTCAAACGCTTTCAGTTCATTCGCCGCTTAGAAACGATAAAGTCGGATTAGGATTCTCATTTATAAATGATGAATTAGGGTTTCAAAACTTCTCCTATTTATATGGTGATTTCTCCTATACCATTCGTGTGAGTGAAAACAGTGAATTAGCATTTGGAGTAAAAGCCGGATTTACAAGTTATAGCCTTGATGGCGATTTTAGATTATCTGAGTCTAATGACCCTGTGATTTTTGGTTATGAGGATCGTTGGAAACCTAATATTGGTACTGGTGTTTACTGGCACAGCGAACGATGGTATTTAGGACTTTCTGCACCTAGAATTTTAAATACAGATTATAGTGGAGATGAAGAATTTCAATCTCTGGAAAGAATTAGTTACTATTTTACAGGTGGTTATGTATTTGATTTAAGTGAAAATACAAAATTCAAACCTGCCATGTTATTTAAAGGAACTAATGGAGCACCTTTATCATTTGATATTACTGCCAACTTTCTATTCTATGAAAAGTTCTGGGTTGGTGGATCCTATAGAATTAATGAACAAGCTCAGGCTCTTGGAGCTATTGCTGATTTCCAGGTTTCAAAACAATTGCGAATTGGCTATGCTTATGAATATCCATTATCAGAATTAAGTGCTTATACAAGTGGTACTCACGAAGTACTGCTCATGTTCGAAATATTTAAAAGCAAACGTATTAAATCGCCTAGATACTTCTAAAAATTTAATCATGATGAAAACAAAATCTTTACTATTATTTTTTGTGCTTAGTAGCACATTCATGATCGCTCAGGAAAAGCTAGCTGATAAATTCTTTGGCAATTACAACTATGTAAAAGCTACCGAATTATATAAGGAAGTCTTAAAAAAAGGCGACACCAGTGTTCACGTTTTAACGCGCTTAGGTGATTGTTATTATAACAATTCAAAATCTGAAGACGCAGCACTTTGGTATAAAAAAGCATTACAAAAATATGATGAGGATGTCAATCCTGAATACATCTATAAATACATTCAGTCGTTAAGAAGTTTAGGAAACTATGAGGAAGCTAATGAATGGATGAAAAAATTTACGGAAATTCAAAATAACGATACACGAGTCAAAGGATATGATCCTGAAAACATTAGCAAATACAACGAATTGGCTACAACCGAAAATGATCGTGTCGTAAAAGTGGTCAACCTTCCTTTTAATTCTAAATACTCAGATTTCGGTTCATACATTCATGATGGGCAGTTGTATTTTGCATCATCAAGAAATACAGATGAGAAAAAATTGTATAACTGGAACCAGGAGCCTTTTCTGGATATCTATAAGGTTTCAGTAGAAAAACAAGGCGATACTATTTCTTATGGTACTGCAGACTTTATAAATGCTGAAAACATAAATACAGATTATCACGAAGCTTCAGTGGCTATTACCAATGATGGTAAAACCATGTATTTCACCAGAGATAATGTAAGTAAAAAGAATAAAGTTAAATACGATGATGAAGGTACAACACATTTAAAACTTTATAAAGCTACTCGTGTTGGTGAAACATGGACAAATATTGTAGAGCTTCCTTTTAACGATGATGTATTTTCTACTGGACATCCTACTTTGAGTCCTGATAATAAGATATTGTATTTTGTATCAGATCGTGAAGGTGGATTAGGTCAAACGGACATCTATCAGGTTGAAATTAAAGGAGGTAACTCCTATTCTGAACCTGTAAACATGGGTAAGAAAATTAACACTGAAGGACGCGAAATGTTTCCTTTTGTAAGTCAGGACAGTACGTTCTACTTTTCTTCTGATGGACATTTAAATTTAGGATTTCTTGATATTTTTAAATCTGATGTCATAAAAGATGAAACTGCACAACCAGAAAACCTAGGAGCACCATACAATAGTGGTTACGATGATTTTGCTTTCTTTATGAACCCTTCTGAAGAAGAAAATGATAAAACAGGGTATTTCTCTTCTAACAGACCAGATGGCCAGGGAAGTGATGATATCTATAGTTTTGATGCAAGCATCTGTTTACAAACCATTAAAGGAATTACAAGAGATTTAAATACAAATGATATCATTCCCGGAACCACAGTTAAACTCGTTAATGAAGTTGGTAAAGTACTGGAGGAAGTTGAAACTAATGAAAAAGGTGAATATGAATTTACTGTAGATTGTAATAAAAAATATACAGTCATTGGTAGTAAAGAAGATTATAAAGACGATATAGAAAAAGTTACTACAGATGACAAACATCAAAAAGTAACTGAAGCTGATCTGTATCTGGAACCATTAATCAATAATAATCAAATTGTGATCAATCCAATTTTCTTCGATTTTGATAAATCTAATATTAGAACTGATGCTCAATATGAATTGGAAAACATCGTAGATGTAATGCGAGCACATCCTAACATGGTTATAAAAATTGAAGCACATACTGATAGTCGTGGACGCGATGCTTACAATATGAAATTATCTGATAGAAGAGCTAAATCTACAAGAGATTATATTCTTTCAAGAGGAATTGCTCCTGAACGCATTGAAAGTGCTATCGGTTATGGTGAAAGTCAGTTGCTTAACAAATGTTCTAATGGCGTAAAATGTACTGAAGAAGAACATCAGTTAAACAGACGTTCCTACTTCTATATTTTAAAAGAATAAACCTACCCTTTACCCTGAACTTAAAAAAAGCAGATTCATTTATTTGATCTGCTTTTTTGCATTAAAGGACTTGCCTCATATTTAAAATTAGTATCTGAACTAATTCTTTAAACTATTTATTATCAATGCAATTAGAACTCACAAAGCCAGTTATAAAAGGCTGAAACAGATAATTTTCAGTACATATTAGTTACATAGATACTATTACATGTGAATAAAGTGATTTCTCATTCATCCCTTACTTCATTTTAAACTCGTGCAATAGAGTCACTCCTTCTTCAGTATTTTCAGTTTTTAAAATGGTTTTACTTAACTTAATACTAACTCTGGATAAGTTAACTATAAACATCTGTAATTTTGTTGCTAAAAGACTATCTTTTGTGCATTAGGATTTAGAATCCATCAAGAGACATCTGTGATATCATTTTATTGAAGATTGATTGTTTAGTGCTTTATAATTAAATACATGAAAGCTAAAATTGATATCGCATTAGTTGACTATAGGTAAAAGTAGAACAAAAAAAACCACAGTAGTACTGTGGTTTTAAAAACAATTATTTGCTATTAATCAAGTTTTTGAAATGTAATCTCTTTATTATTTTTTGATAAAAATGTTTGTAAAGTACCATTTACCTTCATTGTTCATTTCGGCAGAAACATCGAAGTCTGTAAAATCGCCTTCAATATTAGCTCTGTGGCCTTCGCTATTTAACCATGCATTAACAACAGATTCAGCAGAACTGAATGCGTACGCTACATTTTCAGATACTCTGGTTGCAGATGCATTTTGCACTAAACTATTTTTACGTTGAAAAAAGTTATCATGGGAAACATTATTGACTTCCACCATATAATCGGTATGTGTATAAGCAACCGCTTTAATGGTATTGTGATTACTTAAGGCATTTAATCCCATATTAATTCTGTGGGAATTGATGAGCTCTAAGATTTCAATCTCAATAGTTTTTGCTTCAGGAGCGTTAAGCAGTTCAACGCTATCAATCGTTTCTTCAGGGTATTCTTCTGTAGAACATGAAAACGATAACAAAGCAATTAATGCCATAAAGGCTAACATTTTTGAAAGTTTCATAACGTAGGTCAAGTTTTTGGTAATTCAGATTTGGGGTCTAAATTGTTTGGTTAATTAATTATCGACTAAAAACGGGGCAGAATTCAGTCAACTGCTAATTTCTTCGACAATATACACAAACACACAAATAAATGACGCTAATATGTATAATTTTTCGATTAAATGAAATAATTTGTAAGAATTATCTTCATTTTTATGCAATTCAACGATGTTTTAGATTTGGTCTATGGAGATAATCGTTCTTGAATCCAGTCGTAGTTTTCATTTAACTGGTATCGAATTCTATCGTGTAAACGGTTTGGTCGACCTTGCCAAAATTCAATTTCAACAGGTTTGACAATAAAACCTCCCCAAAATTCAGGTCTAGGAATCTCTTTACCTTTATAATCTTCCTCTAAAGACTTTAAACGGCTTTCAAGTTCTTCTCGGTCTTTAATTACTTCACTTTGATAAGAAACTAAAGCTCCTAACTGACTACCTCTGGGTCTGGATTCAAAATAACCATCACTTAAATTCTCAGCTATTTTTTCGGCTTTACCTTTTATAATGACCTGACGTTCGGCTTCAGGCCAGAAAAATGAAATACACACATGAGGATTTTTAGCAATGGCTTTTCCTTTTTCACTTTTGTAATTCGTATAAAACATAAACCCTTCATACGTAAACTTTTTTAACAAGACTACCCTACTTTTAGGAAATCCATCCAATCCAATAGTACTTAATGTCATGGCATTGGTTTCGCCTACATCAAAATTAGTATCGACCTCATGAAACCATTTTTGAAAAACTTCTAAGGGATTATCACTAAGGTTTGTTTCAATCAGTTCCTGCTTCTCGTATGACTTTCTGTAATTGCCTAAATCTGTATTCATTAGATTAATTATATGTAATTTTTTTAGTGATTTTCTTTTTTAGCCTGAATATTTCTTATAAATTTAAACAATAATCCCTTGAAATGACATTTGAAAACAGTAAATATTCTAATCTTTTAGAATATAAAAAGGTTGAGTTTCCCTTCGGAAACGTATATATCACTAAACAATTTATTATCTCAGAATTAAATGAAGGCATTCATGTCGATTATGATTTGGTAAGTAAATTGATTAGTAAATTTTCTGAAGATATTAGCAATGATATTAAAATTGGCTACATTGCCAATCGAATAAATGCCTATTCCTTTGAACCTCAATTATGGCTCGATTTTAATAATGATTTTGACTTATTGGTCGCAAGCGCTGTTGTGACATACAGTGATTTTGGCTATCTCAATTCTAGTTTAGAAAAGCATTTTTTTAAAAAAAGTCTCAAGCGATGTCGAAGTTTAGATGAGGCTATTGAGTGGATGATGGAGTTAGACGAATTGAAAGTAAATATCAGTTAAAAAATACTATTGAATTTATACAATATTAAAATTCAAATACTTTTCCGTCTCTGGCTAGCTCTACGTTTTCGAAAATCACTTCAGCTTCCTCTTTAAACATATTGATGTCATCATACCTCGTTGAATAATGACCTAATATTAAAGTTCCTGCATTCGCTTGTTTTGCTATACGTGCTGCTTGTTTTGCTGTACAGTGCTTAGTTGGATGTGCCAATACTGCATTCTTTTCTAAAAATGTAGCTTCATGATACAGCACATCTACATTATTAATAACTGGCAGCATGGCTTCGTTGTAAGCTGTATCACTACAAAACGCATAACGTTTAGGTGTATTTGGCGGTTTTGTCACTGATTTATTTGAAACTAAATTGCCTTTATTGTCCTTAACATCAAAACCTTGTTTTAACTTTCTGTAGTAAGCCACATCAATATCAGCATTCAAAACGGCATTCATATCCAGTTTACGCTCACCTTCCTTTTCTTTAAACAGAAATCCATTAGTATAAATACGATGGTCTAACGGAATGGTGTAAACTTCGACCTTTTCATCTTCAAAAATCAATTCAGATGACGTTGACGTCAGTTCGTGAAAAATAAGTTTATAATTGGTCCAGGAATCTGATAACTTCATTTGAAGCGTAATCACTTCCTTCAAGCCTTTTGGTGCATAAATATGTAAATCGGCTTCACGAGTAAGCAACCTGAACGTTGAGATTAAACCTACTAAACCAAAACAATGATCACCATGTAAATGTGAAATAAAAATGTGTTTTATTCTAACAAACTTGATTTTATTCCGACGCAATTCTACCTGAGTTCCTTCACCACAATCTATTAAAAATGTATGATTTTTGATCTCTAAAACCTGAGATGTCGGATTGGTATTGGTTCGTGGAGTTGCGCTATGACAGCCAAGTATTGTTAATTTCATTTATAATCTATGTTGCTAAGTTGTGAAATTGTTAAGTCGTTTAACGAGACGATAAACAACTAAACGACTTAACCATTTTAAAAGCCAAGATCTCGTTCTATGTCTTCCATTTCAATCACATCGTAAGCTTCCTGCATCGTTGGAACAACTACAATTTCGTCAGGCGTTTGATCTACATTTATTTTGTTTGTTACAATTACAAACGAATGTTTCGCCTTTCGGTGTGTATTTGATATTTGAAGAAACTCAACAATATCCTGTAACGTCACTTTATTTATAGTGGTAAGGTTTACAATTACATTATTGTGCCTGAAGCGCTCATATAAAACTTCGAGTTTTTTCACGAACTCAATTATCGACTCTTTTTCCTGAGTAATTATGGACGTATTTCCGTTTTTATCAAAAATCATAATGCTAGTGTTTAATTTTAGAAGCCAGTAAATAAATAACAGCCATTCTAATGGCAACACCATTTTGAACCTGGTCTAAGATAATGGCTTGTTTTGAATCTGCGACATCACTTGTAATCTCAACACCTCTATTTATTGGACCTGGATGCATAATAGTTATATCCTTTTTGAGAGAATCAAGTAAGGCTTTAGTAACTCCGTATTGTTGTGTGTATTCTCTTGTGGAAGGAAAATAGCTAATATCCATGCGTTCATTTTGAACACGCAACATGTTGGCAACATCACACCATTCAAGAGCTTTCTGTAAATTAGTTTCTACTTTAACGCCTAATTCTTTAATGTATTTTGGAAGTAATGTCTTTGGTCCGCAAACCATGACATTGGCACCTAATAACTGTAAGGCATAAATATTTGAAAGTGCCACTCTACTATGTAAAATATCTCCAACTATCACAACGTTTTTTCCTTTAACCTCTCCTAATCGTTCTCTGATAGAATAAGTATCAAGTAAGGCTTGTGTTGGATGTTCGTGTGCGCCATCTCCTGCATTAATGATACTTGCATTGACATGCTGAGATAAAAATACGCCTGCACCAGGATTTGGATGACGCATCACAACCATATCGACTTTCATCGATAAAATATTGTTAACTGTATCGATTAAGGTTTCCCCTTTTTTTACGGAAGACTGAGACGCTGAAAAGTTTATCACATCTGCAGACAGTCGTTTCTCTGCCAATTCAAACGACAATTTTGTGCGTGTTGAATTTTCGAAAAATAAGTTAGCAATCGTGATATCTCTAAGCGAAGGAACTTTTTTAATCGGCCTGTTAATCACTTCTTTAAAATGATCAGCCGTTTCAAAAATTAGTTGGATATCTTTTGGGTTTAGATATTTAATTCCTAATAAGTGATTGACACTTAATTCGCTCATTGCTATTTTTTATTTTAATGACATTCCGCACCAAATACGGAATCAATTATTTTTTTATTTTGGATTCCTGTTTTCACAGGAATGACAAATTGTAATTTAATTCTAACTATTTATTAAATAAACTGCGTCTTCACCTTCGTTTTCAATCCAGTTTACTTTTACTTTTTCTTCGTTAATAGCATCGACCTGTCGTCCTCTATAATTTGGTTGAATTGGTAAATGTCTGCTAAAACGTCTGTCTATTAATGTGAGTAATTCAATTTCATTTGGTCGTCCAAACGATTGAATGGCAGTCAATGCAGCTCGTATACTTCGTCCTGTATATAATACATCATCTATAAAAACGATATTCTTTCCTTCAACTAAAAAATTAATTTCTGTTGTATTGGCTTCCAGTATTTTTTCTCCTCTTCGGAAATCATCTCTAAAAAAAGTGATATCCAAATGACCCAATTGAATATTTTTAATCTTGTAATCGTTTTTCAGCATTTCTGCCAAACGGTTAGCGAGATAGGTTCCTCTTGGTTGTAACCCAATGAGAACAGTATTTGTAAAGTCGTTATGATTTTCAATAAGTTGACAAGCCAGTCGATGAAGAATGATGTTTACCTCTTTAGCATTAAGTAACACTTTTTGACTCATATGGTTTCCAAACGTATTTGGTGGACAAAGTTAAGTTAAAAATTTAGGGTTTGCAATGGTTTTCTTTAGATCTGGTATTACAAAGAAATAAAGTAGTTGATACAAACACGTTCATAAAAAAAGCCCCTCATTTCTGAAAGGCTTTTATTATTCAAAATTCAAGGAATTACTTTTTCCCGTCCATTTTATCTTTAAGAGCTTGTAAAGCATCATTCGCATCACCTAAAGTTGGCTTTGCTTCTGCTGCCTGAGCTTCTGCTTTTTTAGCAGCTGCTTTTACATTTGCAATTTCTTCTTCTTTAAAGATTGCTGTATGAGAAGCTACTACACGTTTAAATTCTTTATTGAACTCAATAATTTTAAATTCTGCAGTTTCTCCTTTACCTAATTTCTTACCATCTTCTTTTTCTAAGTGACGTGAAGGAACAAAAGCAACGATATCTTCGTTAAACTCAATAGTTGCACCTTTGTCAACGATCTCAGAAATTTCAGCAGTATGAACAGTACCTAAAGCAAATTCAGTTTCGTATTTATCCCAAGGGTTGTCAGTAGTTTGTTTGTGACCTAAAGATAATTTACGTCCTTCAACATCTAATTCTAACACGACAACTTCTAAGTTATCACCTACGTTACAGAATTCACTTGGATGCTTGATTTTCTTAGTCCAAGATAAATCTGAGATATAAATCAATCCGTCGATACCTTCTTCTAATTCAACAAATACACCAAAGTTTGTAAAGTTACGTACAATACCTGTGTGCTTAGAACCTACAGGATATTTGCTAGTAATATCTGTCCATGGATCTGGCGTTAATTGCTTAATACCAAGAGACATTTTACGATCTTCTCTGTCAAGCGTTAAGATTTCAGCTTCGATTTCATCACCAACAGATACGAAATCCTGAGCAGAACGTAAATGCGTTGACCATGACATTTCACTTACGTGAACTAATCCTTCAACACCTTCTTCTACTTCAACAAATGCACCATAATCAGCAATAACAACAACTTTTCCTTTTACTTTATCGCCAACTTTTACTGATTCGCCTAAAGCTTCCCAAGGATGTTTGCTTAATTGTTTAAGACCTAACTGGATTCTAGACTTATCTTCATCAAAGTCTAAGATTACAACATTAAGTTTCTGGTCTAATTCTACGATTTCATTTGGATGATTAATTCTTGACCAAGAAAGATCTGTAATATGAATTAATCCGTCAACACCACAAAGATCAATAAACACACCATAAGATGTAATGTTTTTAACTGTACCTTCAAGTACCTGACCTTTTTCTAACTGACCAATGATTTCTTTTTTCTGTTCTTCAATATCAGCTTCAATTAAAGCTTTATGAGACACAACTATGTTTTTGAATTCGTGGTTGATTTTCACAACTTTAAATTCCATAGTTTTATTTACATATTGATCGTAATCTCTAATTGGCTTCACATCAATTTGCGAACCTGGTAAGAATGCTTCAATACCAAATACGTCAACGATCATACCGCCTTTAGTTCTGCATTTTACAAAACCATTTACGATTTCACCTGTATCGTGAGCATTGTTTACACGATCCCAAGCTTTGATTACTCTTGCTTTTCTGTGAGATAATACTAATTGTCCAGTTGCATCTTCACGAACATCAATTAATACTTCTACTTTATCACCAACTTTAAGATCTGGATTGTAACGGAACTCATTAAGAGAAATTACACCTTCAGATTTTGCATTGATATCGATGATAGCATCTCTATCAGAAATATGAATCACTTCACCTTCTACGACTTCATCGTTAAGTGTATCAACGAAGTTTTCAGCTACTAATTTTTCAAATTCTTCTAATTGTTTGTCATCAACCGGATCAATACCTTCTTCGTAATTGTGCCAGTTAAAATCTTTTAAGAATTTTTCAGGATTAGCTTGTGACTCAGATACTTTTGGAGTTTCAACTGTTTGTGTTTCTGTAGTTTCAACAGTTGCTGCTTCAGTAGTTTCTACCTCAGCATTTTTTGTTTCTTTTTCAGACATGTGCTGAATATTAATTTGTATTCTGTACGTTTAGAAAGATGAAAGCGAATCACACACAGAAGCGTTATTGTTTGTTATAATTTTGTCCTTTTATCTTTCTTAGGTTTCGCTAAAAGGAGTGCAAAAATACATATTATCTATTAATAAAACAAACAAAATAAAAACTAAGCGTCGATACAACTATTGATTACTCAAAAATGTTAAAAAAAGTTAGTTAACTTATTGATATTTTGGCATATAAATTAATATCTTTACAAGACATATAACATTAAAATAAAAACAATAATTATGGTAAAAGCAAAATACCAAGACGTCCTAGATTTAGGCGAAACTTTAAACATCCAGGATGGCGATGTTAAGGTTGAAGATGGCAAATTAAAAATCTGGGGAACAGCCAGAACTCAATACGAAAAAGATTTACTCTGGGACGCTATAAAAGCAATTGGTGGTGACAGTCCTTCAGATATTATGGCAGATATTAAAGTGGCAGACACCTCTGTTTATACAAGACATACTGTAAAAAGCGGAGAAACTTTAGGTAAAATTGCCAAGCAATATTATGGTAATCCTTCAAAATATCATGCTATTTTTCAAGCGAATTCTGACATTCTTAAAAATCCGGATTTAATTCATCCAGATCAGGAATTAATTATTCCTAATTTATCGTAATTAACGTTTAGAGCAAATATAGAAAACGACCACTGGTCGTTTTTTTTATGCGAATTACTGATTGTATTCAGCGATTTTAGCTTTTGCCAGAGTGTAGATAAATTCAAATTGTTCATCTAAATTTAAATTAGAATTATCAACCTTTATAGCATCTTCAGCCATTGTTAAAGGCGAATCTTCTCTTGTAGAATCGATATGATCTCTTGTTTGAACATTTTTTAAGACATCTTCAAAACTTACCTCATCACCTCTTTCAATAAGTTCGTCATAACGTCGTTGCGCTCTTTTTTCTGCGGAAGCTGTCATAAATAATTTTAATTCAGCATCAGGAAATACAACAGTACCAATATCGCGACCATCCATGACCACTCCTTTATGTTTTCCGAAGTGTTGTTGTTGCAAAACCAATTGCTCTCTTACTTCCGACACTGTGGCTACCTGACTCACAAACTGTGATACATCTAGGGTTCTGATATGTTTTTCAATATTTTCACCATTGAGATACACTTCAGCAAAACCTAAATCTTTATTAAATTTAAAATTTATGTTAATAGCATCAAGATGCTCAATAAGTTGTTGCTCATGAAAATACGTTTTGGAGATCAATCCTTTTTGCATGGCATAAAATGTGACTGCACGATACATGGCTCCTGAGTCGACATACACATAACCTAAAGCTTTGGCTAAGCGCTTTGCGACTGTGCTTTTTCCAGTGGAAGAGTATCCGTCTATGGCAATTGTAATGTTATGCATCATCTTAAATCAATTTGTAAACCAAAGAAACTGGTATTTGAGGCGCTAGTATATCTGGCATGTGTGTAACTAAATCGCATTTTATTTAATTTAATTCCGATACCAAAAGATAATCCTGAAAAATTACGTTGATCTTCGATGCGTAATTCTTCAGCTCTTCTGAAATTATAACCCATTCTGATATTGAAACCACGTTCAGGAAATAATTCTGCTCCGATAACCGTATGACGCATCAATTCATTTAGAAAACCCACTTTTTCCTGAGTTTGATTTCCATCTAAATCCGTTGTGGCTCTGGCTGGATTAGAAAACGACAATGGCCATCTTTGTAAATTTTCAAAAGTTAAATGCCAACGCAAGGGCATGTTCTCAAGTGTTTGAGATAAACCCAGTGAAATTTCCAAAGGCAACTTTTCATTAAGTCCAGCATAGGTTACGATTTGTGTACCGAAATTCCGAACACTTAATGCTGCGCGAAAATCTAATCTCTCATTAATATACATGGCTCCAAAATCGGCAGCAACACCAATAGAATTGTACTGTTCTAATTTGGAAGTAATCATTTTAAAATTGGCGCCAATATAAAAATCACTGTACGGAATTTGATACGCATAACCAGCGGACAAAGCTGCTTCGTTACCAGTAAAAGTTCCGGTAGAAACTCCATTTAAATCATAACCGTCAAACTCACCATAATTAATGTAAGTCATACCAATATGCAAGGTTTGTACATGTCTGTCCCAAGTGTAGGCATAAGCAGCTGTTCCGTAACTTATACCTCCTAAATAACTTGAATAATTAACAGCGAGCTGGTTATCCATTTCAGCGTTGATACTTGCCGGATTAAACAATCCGCTAGTCACATCATAATCATAATTTGTAATGACTTTACCACCTAAAGCAGCTTGTCTGGGAGAAGAGACCAAATTCAAAAATTGAAATGTAGATTCACCACCTACTTGTGCATAAAATACAAAGGTTGTAAACAGACAAATAAACGTGGTAATTTTCTTTAGCATATAAGGGTGCAAAGTAAATAAATCTATCTTAAAACGAGTATATGTCTATTTTATTTTTTTGAAAGCGTTGAATTCTGATTTAACTGAAGTTTTTGACCGACTTTAATTAAATTACCTGACAGTTCGTTAAGGTCTTTTAGCTCATCAACAGTAATGTTATTTCGTTTTGCAATGTTGTATAAAGTATCTCCTTTTGAAACAATCCAAACTGTTTGAGAGCTGGTTTCTGTAGATTCAAAGTTTCTTACCCTTAAGGTTTCTCCTTCTTTAATTAGTGTTGTTTCTAAATCATTTGCAATCATTAATTGTCCTAAGCTTGTATTGTATCGCTGTGATATAGCGTACAAGGTCTCCCCTTCTTTTACCATATGAAAATCGGACGTATTTGTTTCCGTTGATTCTTCAATGTTTTCAGTATTTTGATTGGAAGCCAGAGTCGTGTTAGTCAAAGTGTCCTGAGTAACATGTTGACTATCCGTTTCTGATTGCTTTGACTCAGGTGTTTTTGTGACTATTGAAGTGTCTTTTACATCTTCAGTTGAAGCATTCTCAGCATCTGTAGTTTCAGAATCTAAAGACATATCCTTAATTAGGTTTGTCTTAATTTCTGTTCGAGTTGCCAGTAATGAATCTTTCATTTTCTTAGCAGCTCTGGTCGTTACTATTTCTCCATCAGTGTAAGTAACCTCACCAGTAACCAAATTAAGTTTAGCTGGTTTTCCATTTAGAAGGACATCCTTGTAATTATCGGCTTCGATAGTCTGTGCAGAAGCTCCAATACCAGAAGCTGCAAAAACTAAAACCGTAGCTATTAATCTAAAGTTTTTTAGCATTCTTTACTTTTTGATTGGTTAATGCCAATCTCAAAACGTCACTCATATCTTTGACATAATGAAATTTTAATCCCTTCAAATATAAGGGTTTTATTTCTTCTATGTCTCGTTTATTATCTTCGCAAAGTAAAATCTCCTTAATTCTTGCGCGTTTTGCTGCTAAAATTTTCTCTTTGATTCCTCCAACTGGCAGCACTTTTCCCCTTAAAGTAATTTCACCTGTCATGGCTAAACTATTTTTAACCTTACGCTGTGTAAATAAGGACACTAGCGACGTTAACATCGTTACACCAGCACTCGGACCATCTTTTGGCGTTGCACCTTCCGGGACATGAATATGTACATTATACTTTTCAAAAACATCTGGATTAATTCCAAATTCATCTGCATTAGACTTGATATATTCCATAGCAATGGTGGCAGATTCTTTCATCACTTTACCTAAATTACCAGTAATCGTAAGATTCCCTTTTCCTTTAGATAAAATAGATTCAATGAATAATATGTCGCCTCCAACGCTTGTCCATGCCAAACCTGTGACTACACCTGCAACGTTATTATTTTCGTATTTATCGCGTTCAAGTTTTGGTGCTCCAAGTACCTCTATGACATCTTCATTAGTCACTTTTAAGTTATAGTCTTCTTCCATAGCAATATTTTTAGCTGCATGACGCACCATTTTTGCTATTTGCTTTTCTAAACCACGAACTCCAGATTCTCTGGTATACCCTTCCACAATCTTTTCTAATTGAGGTTTAGCAATTTTAAGATGTTTGTCTGTTAAACCATGTTCTTTTAATTGCTTCGGAAGTAAATGACGTTTTCCAATTTCAACTTTTTCTTCAATCGTATAACCGGTTACATTAATAATCTCCATACGATCTCTTAATGCTGGCTGAATGGTATTCAAGCTATTTGATGTTGCAATAAACATCACTTTTGACAAGTCAAATCCCATTTCGAGAAAGTTATCATGAAACTCACTATTTTGTTCAGGATCTAAAACTTCTAATAACGCAGAAGACGGATCACCTTGATGTGAATTAGATAACTTATCAATTTCATCGAGTACAAATACAGGATTAGATGTTCCTGCTTTTTTCAAACTCTGAATAATTCGTCCTGGCATTGCGCCAATATAGGTTTTACGATGACCACGAATTTCTGCTTCATCACGTAAACCACCTAAAGACATACGAACATACTCACGACCTAATGCTTCAGCAATAGACTTTCCAAGAGATGTTTTACCAACACCAGGAGGTCCATATAAACAAAGGATTGGCGATTTCATATCGTTACGCAATTTTAAAACTGCCAGATATTCTATGATTCTCTTTTTAACATCGTCTAGACCATAATGATCACGATCTAAAATGCGCATCGCACGTTTTAAATCGAATTTATCTGTACTAAACTCATTCCATGGTAAGTCTAAAAATAAGTCTAGGTAGTTTCGCTGGATAGAATACTCAGCAACTTGCGGATTCATACGTTGCATTTTTGACAACTCCTTATCAAAATGCTCAGCAACTTTGTCAGTCCATTTTTTTTGTTTAGCACGCTTACGCATCTCTTCAATTTCTTCACCAGAAGACACACCTCCTCCAAGTTCTTCCTGAATCGTTTTCATTTGCTGGTGTAAGAAATACTCGCGCTGCTGCTGATTCATATCACTTTGAACCTTAGACTGAATATCATTTTTTAATTCCAGTTTCTGAAATTCGATATTCATAAATTTTAAGGTCGCTAAAGCACGTTCTTTCAAATCGTTTATCTCCAACAACTCTTGCTTTTCTTTTACAGAAAGGTTCATATTGGAAGACACAAAGTTGACCAAAAACGAATTACTTTCAATATTCTTAATCGCAAACGATGCTTCGGTAGGAATATTAGGACTGTCCTTTATAATTTGAAGCGATAAATCTTTTATAGAATCTATAATCGCAGAAAACTCTTGATTATCAACTGCTGGTTTTGCTTCGGGAACATCTTTAACTTTTGCTGTTAAATACGGTTTTTCAGAAATAATCTCCTGAATTTCAAAACGTTTTTTCCCCTGAATGATAATAGTTGTGTTGCCATCTGGCATTTTAA
>JAAEZL010000072.1:5917-15758 GCA_018222875.1 Algicola sp. | reverse complement strand
TTCAAGTTTTGGATATTCAGACATATTAGATTTTGATGGTTATATCAATATTCACTTAAGTGCTGATGATCTTGATGTGCTGGTAGCGCAAGGTGATATTGGACAGAATGATTTAACAGGTGATTCAGTTGCTTATAACTTAGGTACTGTAGATGTACCGGGAATTAATGGTACTGCTACGTTCTTCGAAAGAAATAATGGAGAAGCATTAGCCTTACTATCTTTGGTAGGAACTCCAAATGATGGTATGCATCCAGCTCATATTCATATGGGAAGTGTTGCTACTGCTCCAGGAAGTATATTATATACGTTTACTCCAGTAGATGGTTTAACTGGTATGAGTCTCTCTAATGTCTCTGCACTTGACGATGACACACCTTTTGGATATAATGATGTGCTGGCAGTTGATGGATATATTAATGTTCATTTGAGTGCTGACGATCTGGCAACCTTAGTTGCGCAAGGTGATATTGGAATTAATTAATACGTCTTAGATAATAAATTATTTGAAACCCAGCCATTTGGTTGGGTTTCTTTATTTTTACAACTATGATAGATTTAAATCTTCTTGAACATTTAGAGTCGTATCTCACAGAATCTCGTAAAGAACGATTTTCAAAGGTTTTATTGCAACGTACAAAACATTTTACGGTTGCGACTGAAGATGTTTATCAGTTACATAATACTAGTGCAGTAATTCGTAGTTGTGATGTGTTTGGTATTCAGGAAGTCCATATTGTTGAAGAGATAAACAGTAAGCGCATTGATCGAGAAATTGCTATGGGAGCACAAAAATGGGTTGATATAAATAGACATCATTCTGTGAAAGCTGCTATTTCAGAATTAAAACATAACGGTTATCAGATTGTCGCCACAACACCTCATGAGAATGACGCAATGCTTCATGATTTTGATGTATCAAAGAAGTCTTGTTTTTTCTTCGGAAGAGAAACCCAGGGCTTATCTCAGGATGTTATTGATGAGGCTGATTGCTTTTTAAAAATACCCATGTCTGGATTTACAGAAAGTTTAAATATTTCGGTGTCTGCTGCCATTATTTTACAGCATGTTACCACAAAACTTAAACAATCCAGTATTAAATGGCAACTCACTGAAGCTGAACAACAGGAAAAGCGATTAGACTGGTGCAAGAAAACCATTAAAAGTTATGAGGAGATTATAAAACGTTACTATCAAGCCTAATAATTTTGTACCTTAGTATCACAACTAACACTTTCAACCATGACAATTGTATTGTATAGTATCATTACACTTTTATTACTTTTTGTAGTATTGGCAATAATGGCACCTCGTCATTATGAGGTTAACCGAAGTATAATTATCAATAGAGCACTTCCAGATGTTTTTAATTATCTCAAACACATCAAAAATCAAGATCAGTGGTCGCCATGGAAAAAGAAGGATCCAGATATGAAACAAGAGTTCATTGGAACAGATGGTCAAATTGGATTTATAGCTAAATGGGATGGAAATAAAGAGGTTGGTTTAGGTGAACAAGAAATCATAAACATTATTGAAAATGATAGAGTAGAAGCGAGGTTACGTTTTTTCAAGCCCTGGAAATCCGAATCTGATGCCGTAACTAAAGTTGAAGATGTAGGAGGCGGACAAACAAAAGTGACTTGGGGGTTTTCAGGTAAGAATAAAGTGCCTGCAAACATTTTTATGATGCTTTATAATGTTGATAAACATGTAGGTAAAGATTTTGAAGAAGGTCTGGCAAGTTTAAAAGAAATCTTAGAATCAAAATAAATATGGAACACAATATGGTTGGCTGGTTTGAAATACCAGTACATGACATGGACAGAGCGAAACAATTTTACGAAGCTGTTTTCAAAATTGAAATCGCTATTCACGACTTTGGAGGTATGCTTATGGGTTGGTTTCCTTTTAATGAAGGAAAACCAGGCGCAGCAGGCACATTAATAAAACAAGATACTTACATTCCGAGTCAGGAAGGTGCGTTAGTGTATTTCATTTCTGAAGATGTCCAAAATGAATTAGATCGCATTGAAGTTGCCGGAGGAAAAATATATCAACCAAAGACTCAAATCTCACCAGAACATGGTTTTATGGGTGTTTTCATAGATTCTGAAGGCAATAGAATCGCATTACATTCAAAACAATGATTTCTTATTTTAGACTATTAGTCTGATATTTTGGTATTTAAAGAGATTTTATTTGCTGTGTAACTTTAGATTAATAGATTCGTTTTTTAGCTATTTATATTACAGTGAATATTTTAATCAGTCAATTTAAAACATTACGGTCTTCATTTTTAATAATTTTGTTGGTCGGACTAATAATGCTAGGGACATTGTTGGGCATTCATTTAAATGAAAATTTACCACTAGAAATTCTTACAAATGATTTAGCAGCAATTGCAAAACTTCCTATTTACGCAGGAATTTTATCGCAAGCAGGTATTCTTCTATGGTCTGCAACAGCAGCTATTTGTATGTATAGTGTGCAATTTATTACAAAAGTAGAGCACAAGACGTTTATAAGGGCTTCAGTGTATATCACGTTACTTTTAGGTTTAGATGATGCCTTTATGTTTCATGAAACCTTGTTTCCCTCTTTAGGAATACATCAAAAAATAGTATTTCTAGCCTATGGAGTAATGATGTTGTACTATCTCTATAAATTTCACAAACTGATTTTAACGACAGACTTTTTACTGTTCTCGCTTGCTTTGGGATGGTTCGGACTCTCTATGTTTATAGATAATTTTATACGAGATGTGTCACCATACATTACTAAATTGATGGAGGATGGCACTAAATTTATTGGAGTAGTAACCTGGTTAGTTTATTTTTCGAGAACCAGTAAACAGTTTCAGGTAAGTAATACAGTATTAAAAACGATCTGATTTTGTATTGCTTCGACTTAAGACTTTATATTCTTCATAGCATTCACTTATAGCATCAAGAACCTGAAGGTCATTAGCAGTCTCAATGAAATCTTTTGAATAATTACACTGATTTATAATTTCGTCCAGATCATACTTATCAACTTGTAATAAAACCAAAAGCATTTCCCTGTCAAAACGAGAAGCCAGATTATTTCTAATTTCATCATCTTGCTTCATCTTTTTAAGCTTACGTAACTCATTTGGCTTTTTTCCAAACATATTATGTAAGAAATCTGCAGGATTAAAAATGGCTCCCAGTACTTTATTTACGGCATTAGGTCTTCTGTCACCAGCTTCATAACCTTTGTTAGATAAGCCTGAAATACTGTATCTGTAATTAGACTTTATGGGAACTTGTTTTATATCCACAGCCAGATAGCCAGTAAGCTTCAATTGATTTACAACAACTTCTTCCAAAGCTAAAGCTAGTTCAGTCATGCCAATTTTTGTTTTACCAAACTTAAGCCAGTCATTGGTTACTCTTACTTTAATTGATTTATATCCCAGATATGAAAAATGAAGTGTGTCATTGACATTTGCTTTAATCTCAAATTCACCATCATCATTAGTTGAGGTACCAATCACTTGGTTTAAATTAACAATATTAACGCGGTCTATTGGTAAATCTGTAGAGACATCGATAACTGTTCCCATAACAGATGTTGAATCTTGTGCAAAACAAATTACAGATGTAAAAAGAATAAGAGTGAATACGTGTAGGTGTCTCATGTACTAAAATTACGATATAAAAGTAGTAAACAAAAGTAAAATATAGGGTTATTGGCTAATAATTTGACTTAATATTAACAACAAGGTTTAAAAAAACCTCACAACAATGTTGTAAGGTTTCTATATTTAATCTCTACGTCTCGAACGTCTTGGTCTGTCAGAAACAGAACTGCTCTCTGTTCGTCTAGGAGATCTGGAATCGCCTCCTGAACTTCGTCTGTCACTTCTGTTTCCAGAACCCGAATCACTTCGTCTTCCAGATGAGCGTCTGTCACTCCTGTTTCCAGAGCCAGAATCACTTCGTCTTCCAGAAGAACGTCTTTCTCCTCTTGGTTTACTATCGTTGCGTCTTCGTTTTCCACCATCTCGTCGTCCACCGCGACTTCTTCCGCCTTTGTCCTCACTCACTTCTACGTTTACGAATCTACCCTCGTGTTTAAAATCAGTGAAAAAAGCAAGGACTTTCTCCTGAATCTCTTTTTCAGTATTAAAAAATGAAAAGCTATCTTTTACATCTACTTTAAATACATCATCACGACCTAATTCTAAGACTTCTTTTAAGAAATCTTTCAATTTCATCCAATCGTAACCATCTTTGCGACCTACGTTAATAAAATAACGGGTTTCATTTTGACTTCCACCATAATCACGACCACTGTCACGTTCACTACCTCGTGAAGAATCACTAACGTTCAGGTCTTTAGATTTTTGATAATAATTAAAGAAACGCGTAAACTCTACAGAAAAGAACTTTTTAATCAATTCATCTTTATCGGTATCAGAAAATAAGGTGTTAATACTATCTAAGTATTTATCAATTTCGTGATTAATCTCAGTATTATGAATCTTATTAGCGAGTGACATCAACTGCACTTCACAAATTTCCATACCATCCGGAATTTCCTTTTTCTCAAATTCCTTTTTAATGATACGTTCGATACTTTTAATTTTTCGAACTTCACTTTTAGACACGATCACCATAGAAACACCAGTTTTTCCGGCACGACCTGTACGACCCGAACGATGCGTATAGGTTTCGATTTCATCTGGTAACTGGTAATTAATAACGTGTGTAATATCGTCAACATCAATTCCACGAGCAGCAACATCGGTAGCTACTAACATTTGAATTTGTTTGTTTCTAAACGATTTCATTACCAAATCACGTTGGTTCTGACTCAAATCACCATGTAAAGCACCTGCACTGTATCCATCTTCGATTAAGTTTTCAGCCACTTTTTGTGTATCGCGTTTTGTACGACAGAAAATCACAGAAAAGATATCCGGATTTGCATCAGATAAACGTTTTAGTGCTTGGTAACGGTCTCTGGCATTCACTAAATAGTATTCGTGTGACACCTGATTTGTACTTTCATTTTTATTTCCTACTGTAATTTCAATAGGACTGTGCATGAATTTTTTTGCAATATTTGATACCTCTTTCGGCATCGTTGCAGAAAATAACCATGTGTTTTTATCTTTAGGCGTATGTGATAAAATATCAGTAATATCCTCATAAAATCCCATGTTTAGCATTTCATCTGCTTCGTCTAAAACCGAAAACTCAATTTTAGAAATATCTACCATGTTTCTGCTAATCATATCTTTCATACGACCAGGAGTTGCCACAATAATTTGTGCACCACGTTTAACAGATCTCGCCTGGTCTGTAATACTTGCACCACCATAAATAGCAGTGACGTTTAAACCTTTGCAATACTTTCCGTAGAGTTTTAACTCATTGGTGATTTGCAGACATAGTTCACGAGTAGGAGAGAGAATCAATCCTTGCGTGGTACGACTGTCAATGTTGATTTTTTGAAGCATTGGAAACCCAAATGCAGCTGTCTTACCTGTTCCGGTTTGCGCCAAGGCAACCAAATCAGTATCTTTTTCTAATAAAATTGGAATTGCTTTTGCTTGTACATCACTAGGCGTTTCAAATCCTAAATCGGTAATAGCAGCTAATAGGTCTTGATTAAGACCGAGTTCTTTGAATGTGCTCATTCTTTTGTTTTGTATTCGATTATGTCCTTTGGTGTTACAAAAGAAGCGAATCGACATACTAAACACTTAAACTTCTAGGCAACACATCCTCACTCTGAGGAATTTATAAAATCCTAACTACGGATTTTTTCAAGGTGCAAAGATACGCTTTTATTTGGATAATCAATACTTGGGCGTTTTAACACGCTCTCACTACTCAATCTTTTTGCGAAAAAGCAAAAAGGATTTCAAACATGCCGTTCCATCGTTAACGCAAAGACGATAAAAATTCTACCAATAACTTCACTGCCTTCCCACGATGTCCGATTCTGTTTTTCTCGTCTAATGAGATTTCAGCAAAGGTTTTGTCATAACCTTCAGCTTTAAAAATCGGATCATAACCAAAGCCTTTTTCACCTTGTTTGGTTTTGGTAATTTCGCCTTTGCATATTCCAGTAAACGTTTCTAGTTTTCCGTTAAGATGAAGTGCTATTACAGTTTTGAAACGTGCAGTTCTGTTCGGTTTATCTTCAAGCTTTTTCAGTAATAAATCCATATTGTCATTGGCATTGCGTTGCTCTCCTGCATAACGTGCACTAAAAACACCTGGTTCATTATGTAAAACTTCAACTTCTAGTCCTGTATCATCAGCAAAGCAATCGTAACCATAATGTTCTTTGATGTATTCGGCTTTTTGAATGGCATTACCCTCAATCGTCAATTGAGTTTCCGGCACGTCTTCAAAACAACCAATAGCTTTTAAACTCAATAGTTTAATATGGTCAGGAATTAGCGATTGAACTTCTTTCAGTTTGTTGAGATTGTTGGTGGCGAATACGAGTTGCATTGTGATATTTATTTTGGTTAAAGATAAATAATGGCATCAAACTTTATCAATTCTTTATGACTTTTATCAGTTAGAGTTTAATTTCCTTTTCGTAAATTTAGGTAATGAAATTAAACTAAAAACAAGACCAATTATGAATGTAAACATTAGATATGTCAATGTTGACGTAAGCGAAACTTTAAATACATTTACAGAAGAAAAACTATCAAAGTTATTTAACAGATACGAGTTTGTAATAGGAGCAACAGTTAGATTCAAACAAGATGAAAATAACCATACTAAAGGTAAAATTTGTGATATAGAGCTCAGTTTGCCTGGTCCGCGAATATTTGCTACTTCAGATGAAGCGAAATATGAAGTTGCTGTTAGAGAAACCATAAAAGACTTAGAACGTCAACTTAAAAAACGCAAACAGGTTTTTAAAACGCATTAGTATTTTAAGACCTCTGAAATAAGCCTTATAACATACACATGTATTTATAAGGCTTATTGTTTTAATAAAATGGGTTTTGAATGTTATATTTGTGTACACTAAAACTTATCGTTCCAATGAAAAAAATTGCAGTATCAATCGTTTTACTATCACTCATGAGTTGTTCAGAAAAAGAATCTAAAACTATCGTAGCCGAATTACCTCAGGATAACCCGTTTAATGTCGCCTTAAATGAACCTTTTGATTATGCTAAAGTTACAGGTTCATCTATTGAAGAATACGTGACTTACGAAATAGATAAAGCGACTCAAACTATAGAAAACATAAAAAATCAATCTAAAGCTACACTGGAAAATACGTTTCTTCCTTTTGATGGCGTTATGAATACATTAGGTCAGGCAGGAAGTAATTCGTTTATGTTGTATTGGACGTCAACGGATTCTTTAACCAGAGCTAAAGGTTTAGAGTATTCGCAAAAAGTAGACTCATTAAATACGGCAATCTCATCTGATAAAAATTTATTTAAGCAATTTGAAACCTTTAAAGCTTCAAACGGGTATTCAGAATTAAATAATAGAAGACAACGATTTGTAGATGATATTATTAAAAATTTCAAACTGTCTGGTGTAAACCTTCCCGACGATAAATTAGAAACCTTTAAAGCTTTAAAATCTGAAATTACAGACTTAACCTCTCAGTATTCAACCAACATGAATACCGCTAATTTAGTATTAACACTTGATGAAGCTGGAGCTGAAGGACTTCCGGAAAATTTTAAAGATACCTACAGAACAGAAGACGGAACCTATAAAATACCTGCACAGCCTTCAACAAGAGGACCAGTTATGGATAATGCTACAAATTCTGAAACCAGAAAGGCCTATCAAATGTTGTATTCTAATAGAGGTGCAGATGAAAATTTAGACATCTTAAAACAATT
The DNA here is from genome assembly GCA_018222875.1 of Algicola sp. Taxonomy (GTDB): domain Bacteria; phylum Bacteroidota; class Bacteroidia; order Flavobacteriales; family Flavobacteriaceae; genus Psychroserpens. Next base: position 7,888 of record JAAEZL010000072.1, on the reverse strand, counting down.
GGTTGATAAACGTTATCAGCTTTCGCAACTTATGGGTTACGAGTCGTATGCTGAGTACAATCTGGTTCCGAAAATGGCTAAAAACCCTGAAACTGTTTGGGAGTTTATTGACGATTTGGTAGCCGAATCTAAAGAAAAGGCGATTCAGGATATTGAAGTGTTAAAAACTGCCCGAAAAAACAGAGATGATATTCCTATGGATCAAACTTTGAACCCTTGGGATGTTTCCTACTATAGAAATCAAATTTTAAAAACAAAATATCAGGTTGATGCTGAAAAGATTCGTGAGTATTTACCAGTTGATGCTTGTTTAGAGGGTATATTCAAATTATATCAGGAACTTCTAGACTTAGAGTTTAGAAAACTAGAGAACGCTTCAATATGGCATGAAGAAGTACAAGCGTATGAAGTATTCGAAAATGGAAAATTGAAAGGTCGTTTCTATTTAGATTTGTATCCAAGACCATTTAAAGAATCCTGGTTTTATGCGGTTCCGCTCTCTACTGGAAAACAAAAGGAAGAGGGTTATGAAGTGCCTGTCGCTATGCTTTTAGGAAATTTTACAAAAGGAACTGACAAACTGCCTTCAATGATTACTCATAGTGAATTGAGTACTTTGTTTCATGAATTCGGACATATTATGGATGCTTTGGCTTATCAAGGTGAATACAGTTTACAAGCCGATACAAAAAGCGACTTTGTAGAAGCCATGTCGCAAATATTTGAAAACTGGATTTGGGATTATGACATCTTAAGCTCGTTTGCGAAACATTATGAAACAGGAGAGGTTTTGCCAAAAGCAGTATTTGATAATATGGTGAATGCAAAAAACGTGTCTTCTGGATTATCGGCTCAAGGTTCACTAAGAAGTTGTATTTATGACATGAATTTATACGATAAATACAATCCGAATGCACCTTTAGATACAGACCAGTTATGGCGAGATATTGACAAACAACTGGGAGTAATGGATTGGTATATTGAAGGAACGCATCCTCAGGCAAGTTGGATTCACATTAATACACATCCAGTATATTATTATGGTTATTTATGGTCTGAAGTCTATGCGCAAGATATGTTTACTGTATTTGAAACCAACGGATTACGTGATACCAAAACAGGTGTAAACTACAGAAAATTAATCTTGGCAAACGGAAGTCAGCGACCAGTTGATGAAGTGGTTGAAGAGTTTTTAGGTCGACCAATGAATAATAAGGCGTACATTAAAAGTCTTGGCTTGGAGTAATAAACACTTTTAGTTTTACGAAATGCCAGATTATCTATGATGATAAGGTTCATTCCGTAAAATGGTAAAGCCACGATACAATTGCTCTATCACAAACAAACGAATCATCTGATGGGAAAAGGTCATTTTAGATAAGGACAGTTTCCCATTTGCTTTTTGATATACTTCCGGAGAAAATCCGTAAGGTCCACCAATAACAAAAACCAATTGCTTGATTCCTGAATTCATGTGTTTTTGTAAGTAATTTGAAAAGCCAACGGAATCTAATTGTTTTCCGTTTTCATCCAGTAAAATCAAAACATCTGTAGGATTTAGTTTGTTTAAAATGAGTTCGCCTTCCTTTTGCTTTTGTTGGTCTTCGCTTAAATTTTTAGCTTTTTTTAGGTCAGGAATAATCTCAAATTCAAATTTTACATAAAACCCTAAACGTTTTTGATAGTCAGTAATAAGAGCTTGTAATTGCTTGTTATCTGTTTTGCCTATGGCTAGAAGTCTAATTGTCATGATGTTGTCTGGTCGAGCGCAGTCGAGACCTTATTATTTAACCTCTCGACCGCGCTCGAGGAGACAGAAAATGTCAAATTAATATTCAAATTTAGTGATTTTATGTCATTACGATATTTTATATTTTCCAATTTGGAATTTGTTTTTTAAAACTTTTTCAGTTGCAATTAGTATTTTTACAGGAAATACATAACCATGATTTCTAAAGCACAATTCAATAA
>JAAEZL010000072.1:675-5907 GCA_018222875.1 Algicola sp. | reverse complement strand
ATCAATACAATAATAGACTTAATGAACGCGAATGCGATCCGAGAAGATGTTGGTGATGGAGATCACAGCTCTCTGGCATGTATTCCTGCAACAGCAAGAGGAAAAGCCAAACTTTTAGTGAAGGATGATTGCATCATTGCTGGTGTAGAATTTGCGAAACAGGTTTTTGCTTATGTAGATAACGATATGACCGTTGAAACGTTAATTGAAGACGGAAGTCCTGTAAAGTATGGTGATATTGTATTTTATGTGGAAGGCGCTTCGCAATCTATCCTGAAAGCTGAACGTTTGGTGTTAAATGCCATGCAGCGTATGAGTGCTATTGCAACTAAAACAAAGCAGTTTGTCGATTTACTGGAAGGCACTGGAACTAAAATTCTGGATACCAGAAAAACCACTCCAGGTTTGCGAGCACTTGAAAAATGGGCTGTAAAAATTGGAGGAGGAGAGAACCACAGATTTGCATTGTATGATATGATTATGTTGAAAGACAATCATATTGATTTTTCGGGTGGTATTACAAATGCCATTAATAAAACAAAGCAATATTTAAAAGATACGAATCGTGATTTAAAGATTATTGTTGAAGCACGAAACCTTGAAGAAATTAAAGAAATCCTGGAAGTAGGAGGTGTGTATCGTATTTTAATTGATAATTTCAATTATGACGATACACGAACCGCTGTTAAGTTAATTGGAAATCAATGTCTGACTGAATCTTCAGGAGGTATCAATGAAAAAACACTTAGAAAATATGCAGAATGTGGCGTTGATTATATTTCTTCTGGTGCATTAACACATTCCGTTTACAACAAAGATTTGAGTTTAAAGGCTGTTGAATAAATCTTTTAAAACCTAATGAAAACACCTTCTTTTACTTTCGATCATATAGCGCTTTCTGTAAAAGATGTCAATGAATCCATTGAATTTTATCAGAAGGTATTTCAATTCAATGAAATTAAGAACACAGCGTCTGGCTCAAAAACGAGATGGCTTTCTTTAGGTGAAGGCAAACAATTACATTTAATTCCCAGACCTGATTTTGAAATCAAAATAAATAAAGCTGCTCATTTTGCTTTAGCTACCAACGATTTTGAAGCCTTTAAAAACCATTTAGAGGCTTTAAAAATTAATTATTCGGATTGGCAAAATACTCCAGATAAAGATTACGTCAGAAAGGACGGTATTCAACAAGTGTATTTTCAAGATCTAAATGGCTATTGGATTGAAGTCAATGATTTATAAAATAATTTAAAGAAATCTGTACTTACTAAGAACTTGCAACTAACCCTAAACGTTTTCCTTCTTTAAGCATCAATTGATAAGCTGCTTCATACTCATTAGGAATATCACCTTCTAAAATGGCTTCTTTGATAGCTTCTTTTATTTGTCCGATTTCACGTGAAGGCTTAATGTTAAAAGTTTTCATAATATCTTCACCAGAGATTGGTGGTTGAAAATTACGCACATGATCTCGTGCTTCCACTTCATCAATTTTTTCACGAACCACTTTAAAGTTATTGTGGTATTTCTGAAATTTCTTCGGATTTTTAGTAGTAATATCGGCTTCACAAAGCGTCATTAAATCTTCGACATAATCACCAGCATCAAAAATTAAACGTCTTACAGCTGAATCTGTGACAATATCCTGAGCCAGAACAATAGGTCTTGAACTCATAAACACCATTTTTTGAACGAATTTCATTTTTTCATTCAATGGCATTTTCAATCTTTTAAATAACTGATAGACCATTTTTGCGCCTTCAAATTCATGCGCATGGAATGTCCATCCTACTTTTTTACTAAACTTCTTTGTTGGAGCCTTCCCAATATCATGAAGTAGTGCAGCCCAACGTAACCAGAGGTTGTCTGTGTTTTTCGCAATATTATCAACGACTTCTAAAGTATGATAAAAATTGTCTTTGTGTGTCTGACCTTCAATTTCATCAATACCTTTTAAAGCAGTTAATTCTGGTAAAATGTATTGAAGTAGTCCGGTTTTTTCCAGCAATAAAAAGCCAACGGAAGGCACATCGCTTTCCAGAATTTTATTCAGTTCTACGACTATTCGCTCTTTAGTAATAATTTTAATCCGATGTTTATTTCTGGTAATGGCTTCAAGCGATTTTTCTTCAATGGTAAAGTTGAGTTGGGTTGCAAACCGAATCGCTCTCATCATTCGCAAGGGATCGTCACTATAGGTGATATCTGGATCTAAAGGCGTTCGAATGATTTTATTTTGCAAATCTTCAATACCATTAAAAGGATCTAATAATTCACCAAAATTTGTAGCACTCAAATCTAAAGCCAGGGCATTGATTGTAAAATCTCTTCGGTTTTGGTCATCTTCGAGCGTTCCGTTTTCAACTACTGGATTTCTGCTGTCTTCATTGTAGCTTTCTTTACGAGCACCAACAAATTCGATATCCATATCTTTAAAAGGTAGCATGGCAGTTCCGTAGGTTTTAAACACCTGAACTTTTGGTGTGTTAGGTAGGTGTTTTGCCACATGTTTGGCCAGCGCAATTCCACTTCCAACAGCGACGATATCAATATCTTTATGCAAGCCTCGGTTTAAAATATGATCGCGAACAAAGCCACCAATCACATAAGAATCAAGCTTCAACTCTCGGGCAGAATTAGATATGATTTTGAAAATATCGTTTTGTAAGGCGCTTTTGTAATTCATTTACTTCAGTTTCAAACGTTTCTAAAAGAATAGCTCAACTCTTCTGATAGTGTAAGTTTCAATGGACAAATTTACAACATCACAGACTTCTATTAAAATGTGCGGATGTTTATTTTATCTACAAATAAGCGTAAATTCAGGCATTATTGCTATCTTGTTTCTTAATGATATCGAATATAAATTGTGCAACACAGTTAAACGATTTATATTTGTTTTACAATTTTAAACGTGTCAAATTTTCTTAATGATAAATGTAACTAAATCCTTTCTTCCAGATCAAGCTGAATATAATGCTATTTTAAAAACATCTTGGGATAAAGCCTGGATTACCAACAGAGGCGCACTAGTTAAGGAATTAGAACAAAAGATAAAAACAAAGTTTCACATTACCAATATGATTGCAACTACAAATGGAACATTGCCATTACAGATTGCAATTAAAGCGCTGCATCTAAAAGGAGAAATCATAACAACACCTTTTAGTTATATCGCTACAGCATCAAGCATAGTATGGGAATCCTGCACACCAGTTTTTGCAGATATTGAAGCTGATAGTTTTAATATTAGTCCGAAAGAAATTGAAGCAAAAATTACTGATAAAACATCAGCCATTATAGCAACACATGTTTTTGGTAACCCTTGTAATCTGGAAGCCATTGATAACATAGCTAAAAAGTACAACTTAAATGTTATTTATGATGCTGCTCACGCCTTTGGTGTAAGTTATAAAGGTACTTCAATTTTTGAATTTGGAGATGTAAGTACCTGTAGTTTTCATGCTACTAAAATTTTTCACACGGGAGAAGGTGGAGCTCTGTTTGCTAAAGATCAAGGACTTTATGACAAATTGTATTACCATCATAATTTTGGTCATGATGGTCCTGAAAACTTCCATGGGCTGGGAATTAACGCCAAAATGAGCGAATTTCAGGCTGCCATGGGATTAACTGTATTTCCCTATTTTGATTCTATTATTGAACGACGGGAATTGTTGTATAAGTTGTACATGGAGATACTTGGTTCTGGAAAATTTCAGTTTCAAAAAATCTTAGAAAATTCCGTTTATAATTATGCTTATTTTCCTTTGGTCTTTGAATCTGAAGCACAATTAAATACCGTAAATGAAGCTTTAAATTCGAATCAGATTTTTCCGAGACGTTACTTTTATCCCTCGTTAAACACCATTGATTACTTAAAAGGTGAGCCTATGAAAAATTCAGAATCTATTGCAAAACGCATATTATGTTTACCATTATATTATGATTTAACAGAGGATCAGGTAAAAACGATTTCTAATCATATATTAAAGCATGTATAATGAAAGTAGCTGTAGTGCAACCTTATATATTTCCTTACATTGGTTATTTTCAATTAATTTACGATGTAGATGCTTTTGTATTTTATGATGATGTTAATTTCATCAAAGGTGGCTGGATTAACCGAAATAAAATCCTTTCAAATAATGCTTCAACTTTAATTTCAATTCCTTGTATTAAGGCCAGTCAGAATAAGCTTATCAATGAAATTGAAATCAATACAACGTCAAAGGATTATTCGAAAATTCTGAAAACAATTGAATTCTCATATAAAAAAGCTCCATTTTTTGATTCAGTTTTTCCGATTGTAGCATCTGTTTTAAACGGAAACAGTACTTTAATTTCAGAACTGGCAATAGACAGTATACAACAAGTGAGCAACTATCTGGATATAGATACTAAATTTTATAGGTCTTCTGAAGATTTTTCAGAATCAAAAGGCATGGAAAGAGCAGACCGATTAATTCATATTACTAAGCGTCTGGAAGCGGATACCTATGTAAATCCGACAGGTGGAAAAGAGCTCTACGATAAAGCTTATTTTAAATCTGAAGATATTACATTACAATTTATTGAATCATCGAAAGATATAGTATACCAACAAGGTAAACTAAAGAACTTTGTACCTTGGCTTTCTATTATTGACGTGTTGATGTATAATTCAAAAGAAGAGACAAATTTGTTGTTAACCAAATACCAGTTAGTATAATGCAATATGTTGCTATACATAGTGTTCCCAGAAGTGGCTCAACCTGGTTGGGACAAATTTTTAACAGTCATCCTAAGGTCAATTTTAGGTATCAACCGTTATTTTCTTACGCATTTAAGGATTATCTGAATGAAGCATCTTCCAGTGAAGATATCGAAGCTTTTTTTAAAAACATAAGTAGTTCAGATGACGATTTTATCAATCAGAAAGAGGATATAAAAAAAGGAATTGTTCCCGATTTTAGTACAGATGAAAACTTTACTCATATTTGCTATAAGGAAGTACGATATCATCATATTTTAGAAAATTTGATGGCTAAACATACGTCTGTTAAATTGATTTTACTGATTAGAAATCCTTTAGCGACTTTATATAGCTGGAAAAATGCACCAAAGGAGTTCAGAGCAGATCAAGGCTGGGATTTTGAAAACGAGTGGCAATTTGCACCTTCTAAAAATTTAGATAAAAAAGAAGAATTTAACGGCTATGAAAAATGGAAGGAAGCGACAATCTTGTAT
>JAAEZL010000072.1:0-665 GCA_018222875.1 Algicola sp. | reverse complement strand
AACAATATCCAGAACGTGTTATGATTATTTCTTACAATGAACTGATGTCTGATACAATTGCAGTAGTAGAACGTTTATTCGATTTTGTAAATTTAAAAGTTGCTGAATCTACAAAAGACTTCCTAAAAAAGAGTACATCAGTCTCTCAAGCTGATGCGTATTCGGTGTTTAAACAGCGCACTAAAGACGAAAACTGGAAAGCATTACCTGACCCTATTATCGAGTACATAGTTAAGGATTTGAAACATTCTGAACTAGAAATTTATTTAGATTAGTATGGATTTTAAAGCGTTTCTTGACACATTTCAGAAAAAAGAGGTTAACATTTTTAATCATCAGGTGAAAGAAAATCCTTTGGTTTCTGTATGCATTCAAACCTACAATCATGAAAACTATATAAAAAAATGCCTTGATGGTATTTTAAGTCAGGAAACAAATTTCACTTTTGAAATTCTTATTGGCGAAGATGCTTCTACTGATAAAACACGTGAGATTTGTATAGATTATGCCAAGAAATTTCCAGATAAAATAAAGCTTATTCTTCATCACAGAGCGAATAATATCAAAATTCATGGCAATCCTTCAGGACGCTTTAATTTTTTATATAATATTTTTTCAGCCAGTGGAAAATATATCGCATTTTGTGATGGCGACGACTATCGGAT
>JAAEZL010000279.1 GCA_018222875.1 Algicola sp. | reverse complement strand
ACATTGAAAGATAAGGATATCTATGTCTATTTCGTATAGATTCGCAAAAATGAATGCAAGAACAATCGAAGCGTCACAAAACTTTAAGCGGTACATTCAAGCTGAATTATTTGATTATTTAAAAGATCCAAAAGGATTTATGTTTCTACGCTTTATAATTGAGAGAGATGATAAGAAACCAGTAAAAGCTAAAAGCTTAGATAATCAAGCTCGTTATTTAGGCTTTCAAAAAGGGAATGATTGGTCGCTAGGGTTAATATTGGGGCCTATATTACTGGGAGCAGTACTAACTACTTTTATGATTATAGCCTTGATTGCATGGTTCTATGAATTGATATACAAACCGAATATTGCTTCATTTCCTGTATTTTTTGTATGTCTTTCTCTTAGTTTTAACCTTTTCTTCCTCAACTTCGGGCCTATTTTAGCACGCTACATTTTACCTCGGCGTGAGGTGTATTTTGACCGCATAAATCAAACGGTAAGCTTTCCCTGGTCGGTTGATAATGCGCAAAAGAATGAGCATGGTCATGCGACATTTCCGTTCTCAGATATCGAGGCGTTTTACGCTAAAGCCAACCATTCACAAGGACATGGTGTCACCCATGCGATGTATGTGGCTCATAAAGATTACAGCAACCACCGTGGTGCGTTTAGTGAAATTCGCGTTAAAGACAACCCACAAAATCCAAACTACTGTCGTTATACATGGGAGCGCGTGGTGCGCTTTATGGATTTAAGCAAACCATTAGTTGACTCACCTGAAATAGAGCCGTTTCGTCATTTAGACCCAGTTACACGCGATTTTGATAAACAGAATAACCGCCCAGAAAAGTATTGGCGCTTAATGAGTTACAAACAAATGCAGCAGATAGAAGAACAGCTTGATAACGATATTTATCGCTTTAACTTTGATGGTGCAATAACCAACCCTAAACGCTGGGCAAACGAAGAAATCACCAAACCATGGGAAAAATGGCCAATTGACGAAAGCTTAAATCAGCCCGATACAACGCCTTATTGGAAGCGGTTAACAAAAACATTATTAAGGCAAATAGCAATGGGTGTTTAAGGCTTAAGGCACTAAATAGAATGGCCAAATAACAAGGAATGTAGATAGCAATGACAATGAGTAGTGATGATAAAAGCCCAGTAGAATCAAGCAAACTGGATGACTTACTTGATAACCTTATTAGTGATGAGGAGCTTAAACGCTATATTGCTGAACAAAACGACGGTTTAACTCATGAAGAACGAGAAAAAATTAAAAGAGAAAATCGTATTAACGCAATTAACCAGTGGTGCGCCGAAAACCCTGGCAGAGACCCAACAAGAGCAAAAGATAAAACCATTAAGCAACTTGCGTTAGATGAAGAAGATGAGGTGCGAATAGAGAAATTTACAAGAGACAACCCTGAGAAAGCGGCAGAAATAAGTATAAGAGCTGAAAATAAAGTTAAATACCGTAAGGATAGGCAAACCTACGAAGAGCAACTGCCAAGAGACTATTTGCATCAAGACAGTTATGAAACGCGATTAAAAAAAGCAGAAGCACTCAATGGCTGCCGCTTCAAAACTCGTACCTTTAAAAGTAAGCGTTTTACTGATCAATATGCAGCAGAGCTTGAATCCCCTAATCGTGGCTCAACACTTGAGGGGCATTGGGTAGAGAGCGATGGTAAGCAGTTGGCTATTTCATGGTTTGGAGGCTGGTCTAATTTATTTACTATTCTTGGTTTCGGTTGTACGAGTCTCGCTTTAATGGTTTTCTTTTTTCATATCATAATGTTAATTGGGAATGGACTTGAATATTTTTGGGTGATGGCGTCAATCTATGTGACGCTCTTTAGTTTGGGTTTATTTATTTTAAAACACCGCGCCATATTAGCGCACCGAGATAATTTTTACTTTAATCGCCATACTGGGCTTGTAAAAACCCCGCATACTTTATTTAGAAAACCGTTTTATTTACCTTACGAGGACATTGTTTGCTATGGCGCGAATGGGCGTAATGTCGGCTCAGCTCGTGGTGGCTCACGTGTGTTTGTTTCACTCATGGTGCCGTTAAAGTACCCTAAACATTATCGCTTCACCAAGCCGACTTTTTATGTAGGTGGTTCAAATCGTGAATGGGATT
>JAAEZL010000278.1 GCA_018222875.1 Algicola sp. | reverse complement strand
ACGTAATTCTGCAAAAATCACAACACTTATTGTTGTTATTTTAGTATTGCTATTGTTTGTGGTTGGTCCTCCTTATCTAGATCCTCCGGAAGAATATGGTGTTGCAGTTAATTTCGGTAATTCTTCAGTCGGTTCAGGTACTATTCAACCAACCGAACCTATAAAATCCAGACCTACAAAAGAGATTTCAAAAGAAGATACTCAGGCAGATAAAGCACAACCCGAAAAAACAACTGAGTCTAATAGCAAATCTGAAGATGTATTAACTAATGAATCAGCAGAAGCTATCGCCATAAAAAAGGCCAAAGATGTTCAGGCAAAAGCTAAGGCTGAAGCTGAACGTCTTGAACAACTCAAAAAAGCAGAAGAGGAGCGTAAGGCTAAGGAAAAACAAGATACAAAAGATAAACTTGATGCTCTTATAGGAGGAGTAAAAAATTCTGAAGGACCAACAAAAGAAGGCGAAGGTCCTGGTGATGGTCCTGGAGATAAAGGTGATTTAGATGGAAGTCCGTATGCACCTTACAAAGGAACTCCTGGTTCTGGTAATGGTGGAGTAGGTTATGGTTTAAATGGAAGAGGAGCTCCCGACTATACACTTTATGATGGCTGCGAAAATGAATATGGCTTAATAGTCGTCGATATTGTTGTTAACCGAAATGGTCAGGTTATTGAAGCAACTCCAGGAGTTAAAGGAAGCAATAATGCTACGTCTTGTTTAAATGCCCAAGCAAAAAAAATAGCGATGTCTTATAAATGGCCAGCAGACTCAAAAGCTCCGGCTCGACAATATGGTAAAGTAAGTGTGAACTTTACACCTACAAATTGATGAATTATCAAGAGACTGTTAATTGGATGTTTAAGCAGTTACCTATGTATCAAAATCAAGGTACAACTGCATACAAGGTCGATTTATCAAATACTAATCTTCTAGCAAATCATTTAAATCATCCTGAACGTTTTTTTAAAAGTATTCACGTTGCCGGAACTAATGGTAAAGGTTCTACAAGTCATATGCTCGCTTCAGTGCTTCAGGAAGCTGGATATAACGTCGGATTGTATACATCGCCGCATTTAAAAGATTTTAGAGAACGAATTAAGATTAATGGTAAAGAGATAAGTAAACAGTTTGTAATAGGATTCATAAAGAGAAATCAGTCTTTTTTTGAAGACCATCAGTTATCTTTTTTCGAAATGACTGTCGGAATGGCGTTTGATTATTTCAGTCAAAAACAGGTCGATATTGCTGTTATTGAAGTTGGATTAGGTGGTCGATTAGATTCTACAAACATTATAACTCCTGAAGTTTCAGTCATTACCAATATTGGTTTTGATCACATGCAATTTTTAGGACATACATATCAGTCTATTGCGACTGAAAAAGCAGGAATTATTAAACCTAAAGTGCCAGTTGTTATTGGTGAAACTCAACCAGAAACTAAAGAAGTGTTTGTTGCTGTTGCTAAACGTAATGCTTCTGAAATTTATTTCGCAGATCAATTGGTTACAAAAAGCTTTGAAAGTGATTTAAAAGGGAGTTATCAAAAACACAATATAAAAACGGTTGTGCAAACCGTTAATGTGCTCAATACTCAAAATAGATTCACAATTTCACAGGAGCAATTAATTAAAGGTTTAAAAAACGTAGTAAATAATACTGCCTTAAAAGGTCGTTGGCAGATATTGCAAGACCGACCTAAAATTATTTGTGATACTGCTCATAATAAAGAAGGATTGTCATACGTCATGAAACAAATTGCTGATGAAGAGTTTAATAATCTTCATATGGTTTTTGGAGTTGTAAATGATAAAGATCTAGAGTCAATTTTACCACTGTTGCCAAAGCAGGCCACCTATTATTTTTGTAAACCTGATATTCCCAGAGGAATGGATGTTAGTATACTAAAAAATAAATTTTTAAGTAATGGCTTTAAAGGCCAAAGCTATAATACGGTAAATGAAGCACTTAATTCTGCAAAGAAAAATTCTGAAGAGGAAGATTTGATTTATGTTGGAGGAAGTACCTTTATGGTAGCTGAAATAATTTAATTTTTTTTATAAAAAGCTTTTGCCAATTAAAAATCTAGACTATATTTGCAGTCCAATAATTAGGGCGCGTAGCTCAGTTGGTTCAGAGC
>JAAEZL010000071.1:15115-16330 GCA_018222875.1 Algicola sp. | reverse complement strand
ATGCTTTTCCTAATTGAATTTGAACATCTTCAACCAAATTTTCGGGAACGATAATTCTACGGATTGCAGTACATTTTTGTCCGGCTTTAACCGTCATTTCTTTTCGAACTTCTTTAATAAACAAGTCGAATTCGGGAGTTCCAGGAACGGCATCTTCACCTAAGACAGACGCATTTAACGAATCCGCTTCCATAGTAAAAGGCACAGATTCCTGAATTAATCTGGGATGCGCTTTTAACAAACGTCCTGTTTGTGCTGAACCTGTAAACGTGACAACATCCTGAGATTCTACTGTATCGAGAATAGTTTTAACGGTTCCGTTTATAATTTGCAAAGCACCTTCTGGCAAAATACCTGAATCTATAATTGTTCTCGCCACAGCTTCTGCTAAATATGATGATGAAGGTGCAGGTAAGACTACTGCTGGCACTCCAGCCATCCAGTTCACGGCACATTTTTCTAACATGCCCCAAACCGGAAAATTAAAGGCATTGATGTGAACTGCAACACCTTTTTTGGGCACCATAATGTGATGCGCCATAAAGCGTCCACCACGAGATAAATCGATAGGATCTCCTTCTACGTGATACGCCTGATTTGGAAACAATTTCCGTAATGATGCATTGGCAAATAAGTTACCAAAACCACCTTCAATATCTATCCAGCTATCGACTTTTGTTGCTCCTGTTCTGTAACTTAAGTCATAAAACGCATCTTTTCGTTTGGTGAGGTATAATGCTAATTTCTTTAGCATATTTCCCCTTTCCTGAAATGTCATTTTACGAAGTTGTTCTCCACCTTTTGTTCTTCCGTAGTTTAAGATTTCGGGAACATCTAATCCTTCAATAGCAACACTAGTAAATGCTTCACCAGTAACTGCATCTAGAATTGGTGTTCCTTCTTCTTTTCCTGTTGTCCAGTGTCCCTGAACGTAATGTTGTATTTTATTCATCTTTACTGTTTACTTTATAGTGGATTCCGTATCAAGTATGGAATGATAATTCTTAGTTAGCCATTGCGTTAGCGATTGAGGCATTTGTTGAAGCTCCTCGAAGAGAGCGACTGCCGAAAGCGCGACCCTTGTGGTAACGCCCAGATTTTATTACATATTTACATTTTCAATAATTGCAGCATAGCCTTGTCCGACACCAATACACATCGTGATTAAGGCATAGCGTTTATGTTGTTCTTGCAACTCTAAAGCTGCAGAGTACG
>JAAEZL010000071.1:9583-15105 GCA_018222875.1 Algicola sp. | reverse complement strand
AATAGAACCACCATTTGCATTTAATCCTGGATCGTCATCTGCTATTCCCCAAGCTCTTGTGCATGCCAAGGCTTGAGCGGCGAAAGCTTCATTTAGTTCAATCACATCCATATCATTCATGGTTAGTCCTGCTTTTTCGAGTGCTTTATTAGACGCTTCAACAGGACCAATTCCCATAATTCTTGGTTCGACACCAACCACTGCAGAACTTACAATTCTTGCCAAGGGCTTTAAGTTGTATTTGTTTACAGCATCCTGGGAAGCTATGATTGTTGCTGCAGCTCCATCGTTTAATCCTGATGAATTTCCTGCAGTTACGCTTCCTCCTTCTTTTTTAAATGCTGGACGTAATTTTCCTAGGACTTCCAATGACGTTGTTGGTTTTACAAATTCATCTTTTAAAAATCGGATTGGATCTTTTTTACGCTGTGGAATTTCAACAGTTACAATTTCTTTAGCCAGGCGTCCGTTTTCTTGTGCTTTTGTTGCTTTCATCTGACTCCAATAGGCAAATTTATCTTGATCACTTCTGGAAATAGCGTATTTAGTCACCAGGTTTTCGGCTGTATTTCCCATGCCATCTGTTCCGTATAGCTCTTGCATTTTAGGATTGATAAAACGCCATCCGAAAGTTGAATCATACATTTTTGCATCACCTCCAAATGCTGAAGATGGTTTTGCAATGACGTATGGACCACGTGTCATATTTTCAACACCTCCTGAAATAAACAAGTCGCCATCACCAGCTTTTATAGCGCGATTGGCATGAATGATTGCCGACAATCCTGAGCTACATAATCTGTTTACTGTTTCTCCCGGAACTGTAAAGGGTAATCCTGCCAATAATGAGGCCATTCTTGCTACGTTGCGGTTGTCTTCACCAGCCTGATTGGCACAACCCATAATGACATCGTCATAGGCTTCTTTGGGAATGTCAGGATTTCGTTTTACGATTTCTTCAATCACTAAAGCTGCTAAATCGTCGGTACGAACTGCAGATAATGTGCCTTTGTAGTTTCCTATTGGAGTTCTTACTCCATCAATGATATATGCTTCTTTCATTTGCTAATTTCTATTTAAGCGATTCCACATTTAGCGTGAAATGATAAATTATTTTTATTAAAAACCTTTTGACTGTGCTCAAGGTGACATTCTTTTATTTTATTCCCAATCTTTTTGAGTTCTATATACAACACCTTTAAAAAGCGCAACTAATTCTTCTCCTCGTTTCACTTCAATAATATTGAAACCAAGTTTATTGTTTACTTTTTCAATTACTGATTCCGCAACGAGATAATCACCTTCATTAAGCGCTTCAATGTGATTGATACTGGTTTCAATAGACACGGCATATTTACCATGTGTATTAGCAGCGAAACCAAAAGCTGTATCAGCTAACGAATAACTGATTCCACCATGTGCTTTATTCATGCTGTTTAGCATTTCTTTTCTGATGGTCATAGCTACTTTACAGCGACCGATTTCACATTCCAGAATTTCTATTCCTAGCCAAGAACTGTATGCGTCTTGCGATAACATTTTATGTGGAATGGCTTCGCCTTTCATCTAAAAAAATGTTTTATGTTCTCTATTCATTTTACGTAATAACGGACTGCAACGGTAGCGATCTTCATGATATTCGTTATAAAATTCATCCATTTTTGATACACACCAGTCGATTCCTTTTTCATCTGCCCAAGCCAGTAATCCTTTAGGGTAGTTAACTCCTTTTGTCATGGCATTGTCAATATCTTCTGCAGACGCTATGTTTAAAAATAAGGCATCTGCTGCTTCGTTGATGAGCATAACTAAGACTCTATTGAAAATCTTATTTAATAGATTTTTATCATGAGATTCTGAAACAAGTTCAGAATGACGTGAAATTAGCTTTCCGTTGTCGTCATAATTGTAATAGCCTTTTCCAGATTTTCTACCTAAGTAACCTGCTTCAGCAAAACGTTTTTGCGTAAATGCTGGCTTGTATCTTGGATCAAAATAAAAGGCTTTAAATACGGTTTCTGTGACTGTGTAATTCACATCATTTCCTATGAAATCCATAAGCTCAAATGGTCCCATTCTAAAACCTCCCAAAGTTTTCAAGCTATAATCTATGGTTGCAAAATCAGCAATGCCTTCTTCGTAAATGCGAAGAGATTCACCATAAAAAGGTCTTGCCACACGATTTACGATAAAACCTGGTGTGTCTTTTGCCACAGCAACTACTTTTTTCCAATCGGAAATAGTATTGACCGACTTTTCAAGAACTTCTTTTGAAGTTTGAATGGCAGGAATGACCTCAACCAGTTGCATTAAAGGTGCCGGATTAAAAAAATGAATTCCGATACAACGTTCGGGCTTTTGTAATGAAGCAGCAATTGATGCAATGGATAGACTTGATGTATTTGATGCGATAATGCAATCTTCAGAAACATAACCCTCTAATTCTGAAAAAACGTTTTGTTTAATCTCAAGATTTTCAACAATAGCTTCAATCGTCAAATTTGAATCTGCCAGATCTTTTAATCGATCTACATAGGAGATGTTAGATTGAATTCTGGATTTTTCGGAAGCATCTATTCGTCCTTTTTCAATTAAACGCAATAAGATTTTTTCAAGACTTGCTTTTGCTTTATTTAAAGCCTCTTGATTGGTATCGTATAATTTCACTTTACAATTAGCTGTTGCAGCAACCTGTGCGATGCCACTTCCCATTGTTCCAGATCCGATTATTCCTATATTCATATGTCTTCTTTTATTGTGGATTCCGTATCAAGTGCGGAATGACAAAACTGATTAATTTTCAATAAGATCCTAAAATAAGTTCAGGATGACGTTTCTATTATTATTTTGTTCCCGATTCGAAATTGCAAAAAAGCAATTATACTCGAACAGACGTTTTTACTTTCCTTTAAAATTTGGTTTCCGTTTTTCTATAAATGCCGCAACACCTTCAGCATAATCGTCACTTTGTGCTGCTTCAATTTGTAATTTTGATTCTAATGCCAATTGTTCATCCAGAGTATTTGTCATGGATTGATTTAATAGCTTTTTAATGAATCCTAGAGCTTTTGTTGGCATATTGGCTAATTTAACAGCTAATGCATCTACTTCTTCTTCAAAATTCTCCAAGGGAATCACTTTATAAATCATTCCTAATTGCTCAGCTTCTTCAGCCGAAACTTTATCTCCCAACATGGCTAAAGCCGATGCTTTTTGAAAGCCTATTAATCGTGGTAAAAAATACGTACCTGCACTATCAGGCACCAAACCAATCAAACTAAATGCCTGAATAAAGCTTACTTTTTCGTGAGCAACAACAACATCACAAGCCAAAGCAATGTTTGCTCCTGCTCCTGCTGCGACACCATTAACAGCTGCCACAACAGGCTTACTTATCTTTCGAATTCTTGTAATAATTGGGTTGTAATGTTCATCGAGAATCTTTTTAAATCCTGGATTTAATTCTGGTGAAGTCACTTCTTTTAAATCCTGACCAGCACAAAATGCTTTACCTTTTCCGGTAAGCACAATTGCTCTAACGGCATCATTTTGCTCACAGTCATCCATAATGGACTGCAGACTCAAAGCCATATCTCGATTGAAGCTATTAAAAACTTCTGGTCTGTTTAGCGTGATGTACGCGACCTTTTCTTCAATTTTTAATAGAATTGAATTATTGCTCATACCTTGTTTTATTAGATTCCGCATCAAGTGCGGAATGACAAAATTCTTTATTTGTTCTCGATACAAAATTGCTAAAAAGTAATTTCACTCGAACTGACTTGTTATTTGTAATTCATTCCTAATGAGATCCTGAAATAAGTTCAGGATGACGTTTCTATATTATTTAGTTCTTGATGAGACCCTTCGACTGCGCTCAGGGTGACAACAAGTAATCATTTTAAACATTTAAAATAGTCGAATGGTTCCTGACAATCCTCACACTGAAACTGTGCTTTACATGCTGTTGAACCAAACTGACTCACTAATCGTGTGTTTTGCGAACCACAATTGGTACACTTAACGATTCGTTTTCCGTTTAGCAATACATCTTTATCAGCTTCTGCATTTAAAGGTGCTGCTATTCCGTAATCTTCTAGTGCTTTTCTACCTCTTGGTGTAATCCAATCGGTTGTCCAAGCTGGATGCAAAATCAAATCAATTTCAGATTCGTAACCTGCATCTTTTAGTGCTTTTTTTATATCGTCTCCAATCACATCCATTGCTGGACAACCACTGTACGTTGGTGTGATTTCAACTTTAACACAACTATTTTCGATAACGGCAGAACGTACAACTCCCATGTCCATGATAGACAATACTGGAATTTCTGGGTCAGAAACTTTCTCCAGAATTGGGATTAGAATTTCGTCTATGTTTTGTTCTGTTGTTGTCATGTTTTTAGACCTCTCGACTACGCTCGAGGTAACGTTTAGTTTTAATTGAAGAGATCCTGAATCAAGTTCAGGATGACAAATCAAAAGTTATTACCATTCCATATTTGGATAGGTACGTTGCATGTATTGCAAATCGCTTAATATATATCCTAAATGTTCTGTATGAATTCCTTGTTTCCCTCCTTTTTGAAAATATTTTAGTTCAGGAGTTTGAAGGTTTGCTTCTTCCAAAAGGTTACCAACTTCTTCGTAATAAGATTCTTTTAGTTTTGTCACATTAACACCTATACCTTCTGTTACCATAGCTTTGTCAGCTTCTGTTTGATGAAATAATTCATCAGTGTAAGTCCATAAATCATTAATAGCCTCTTGCATTTTTTTATTGCTCTCTTTGGTACCATCTCCCAGTCGTTTAACCCAATCTGAAGAAAAGCGTTCATGATAACTCACTTCTTTGATGCATTTATTAGCTATCGCAGACAAGGTTAAATCTGAGCTCTTTTGCAATTCGGCAAGAAACGCCAAATGATAAACATCGAATAAAAATTGACGACCTATGGAGTAGGCAAAATTTGTATTTGGTTGTTCTACCAGTAATACATTTTTATAGTCACGCTCTTTGCGAAGCATGGCTATATCATCTTCGGTTCTCTTATCACCTGCAATTTTAGCTGCATATTGAAAATAACTTCGTACTTGTCCGAATAAATCCAATGAGATATTCGTACAGGCAATATCTGTTTCTAAAGTTGGCCCATGACCACAAAGTTCGCCCATACGCTGACCAAGGATAAGACTATTATCTGCGATTCCTAGGATGTAATTGTATAGATTTTCGTTTTTCATTTTTAATTTTTGAATTATGAGATTCTTCGCTATGCTCTGAATGACATTTGGACTCTATTGATGAGATTCCTGCCTTCGCAGGAATGACAGACATTACATGTGTTTAACTTCGTCTGGTAAATCGTAAAATGTTGGATGACGATACACTTTATCTTGAGCTGGCTCAAATAATTCACCGTTATGCTCTGGATTTGAAGCTGTTATGTGTTTAGATTCTACAACCCAAATGCTTACACCTTCATTTCGTCTGGTATAGACATCACGTGCGTTTTCTAATGC
>JAAEZL010000071.1:4606-9573 GCA_018222875.1 Algicola sp. | reverse complement strand
AAGTGTCTGTGTTCTAATCCATTTTTACTTCTTACGAAGATTTCCCAAAGCGGCCAGTTTTTTGTTGCCATAATACTAGTGCCTGCGAAAGCAGGTATCTTATTAATTAAATCTTTATTTTACTTTCTAATTCTATTCTTATTCAGATTCCAATTGACACTTAAATCTGACTAACTTGGATTCATTTCTACAATTAATTCAATTTTCCAATCTCTTTTCCATTTCTTGAATTGTCTTTCTCTTTTCTCAGCCTCACTTCCATTTTCAAACTCTTCAAAATAAACAAGTTTATCACAATTATACCTAGCTGTGAAAGATTTAGGATATCCTTTTAATTTGTGCTCTTTTACTCTTTCATTAATTGCATCCGTGACTCCAATATTAATTACTCCATTGCGCTTGTTTGTCATTATGTAGACATGCCAATGCTTCATCTCTGTTTTTATGAGACCTCTTTTTTCAAAGAGGTTCTGTTCTTTTCGGCATAAGCCATTGCTGCATCACGAACCCACTCGCCTTCTTCCCATGCTGAAACTCTGGCTTTCATTCGTTCTTTATTCATTGGTCCATGACCTTTTACAACCTGCCAAAACTCATCCCAATCGATCTCACCAAAATCATAGCTTTGACGTTCTTCGTTCCATTTTAAATCTGGATCAGGAATTGTTAAACCTATCAAGTCTGCCTGAGGAACGGTTTGGTCAATAAACTGCTGACGTAATTCATCATTTGTTTTACGTTTAAGTTTCCATTTCATGGATTGTTCGGTATGTACCGACTTATCATCTGTAGGTCCCAACATCATTAAACTTGGCCACCACCAGCGATTTAGAGCATCTTGAGCCATGTCTTTTTGCTCTGGAGTTCCGTTAGCCAGTTTCATCATGATTTCATAACCTTGACGCTGGTGAAAGCTTTCCTCTTTACACACACGAATCATCGCTCTGGCATAAGGTCCGTAAGAGGTGTTACATAATGGCACCTGATTTATAATTGCTGCACCATCAACCAACCAACCTATGGCTCCCATATCTGCCCAAGTAATGGTTGGATAATTAAAAATGGATGAATATTTGGCTTTACCCGAATGTAATTGTTCATACATTTCATCTCTGGAAATACCTAAAGTTTCGGTTGCCGAATATAAATACAAACCATGTCCAGCTTCATCCTGAACTTTTGCCAGCAAAGCAACTTTTCGTCTTAACGATGGTGCTCTGGTAATCCAGTTACCTTCTGGAAGCATGCCTACAATTTCGGAATGTGCATGTTGTGACATCTGGCGAATATGTGTTTGGCGATACTTTTCTGGCATCCAGTCTTTAGGTTCGATTTTTTCGTCTCTTGCGATACGCTCATCAAATTGTTGTTCCAGACTTTTTATTTGATCTTCACTCATAGTTCTTTGTTTTTTGCTATTGGCTTTTGCTTTTAGCGTGTTGAACTTTAATTTTTCTTTTTCAATATATTTTGGTTTCCTCGACTATGCTCGGAATGACACTTAACCTTGTGCTTAACTATCGCTATGCGTTAAGGATGGAGCATTTGTTGGAGCTCATCTTTGATAGCGACTTGCGAGAGCCTGACTCTACAGAGCTGCAGCGACGTAGAGTAACGCCCTTATTCTTTTAAACGTCAAAATCGACAATCACTCTATCCGTTGTCGGGACAGCCTGGCAACTCAATACCAGATTTTGTGCTACCTCCTTTTCATCTAACGCGTAATTAATTTTCATTTCAACAGCACCTTCTTTCACTTCACATTTACAGGTGCTGCATACTCCTCCTTTACAAGCAAAAGGCAAATCGGCTCCAGCGCCAAGCGCAGCATCTAAAATATTGTCGTACTCTTTGGTCATGGTGAATGTAAATTCTTTTCCTCCATCGACAATAACTACCTCGATACCCTCTACATTTTGCTTAGACAGACGTTCTGCGCGTTTAATATCTTCATCTGAAAGTCCGGTAACGAAGAGTTCAAAATGCACCAATTCTTTTGGCAATCCTGCTGTTACTAAATAATCACTGACGTAGTTCACCATTTGTTCTGGTCCGCACAGAAACACTTCACTCGTATCAGGAATATCTATAAACGTTTTGGTAAGGACTTGCATTTTTTCATCATCAAAACGGCCATTAAACAATTCGATATCACGACGTTCTTTGGTTAAGAAATAGTAGATTTCCAGCCTTCCGAAATAGGTGTTTCTTAATTGTTCTAACTCTTCCTTAAAGATAATAGATTTTGCTGTCTTATTCACATAAAACAACTTACATGTAGAATTAGGCTCAGCTTTGAGATGCGTTTTTATCATGGATAACACAGGCGTAATTCCGCTTCCAGCTGCAAAAAAGAGATAGTTTTTAGATGTTGTCGCGTTAACCTCGACACCAAACGTACCACTTGGTGTCATGACTTCAAGTTGATCTCCTTTTTTTAAGGTATTGTTTATATAGGTTGAAAACTTTCCGCCAGGAATTAGCTTTACAGCAACTTTCCATTGTTTTTCTTCTGGACTAGAACAAAGCGAATAGGATCGACGAACATCTTCGCCATTAATATCGGCTTTGAGTGTTAAATGCTGCCCTTGTCTGAATTTAAAGACATCTTGTAATTCAGATGGAATTTCAAAAGTTACTACTGAAGTATCATCTGTTTCTTTATATATATCTGCAACCTTTACGCTGTGAAATTCTGCCATTCCTATCCCTAACCCTTTCCTATGAAAAGGGAACTATTAAGTTAAACAATTCTAACTAACACTTGTTAGTTTGGATTACAAATTTACAAAATAATTTGCTAACTATTTGTTAATTCCCTCAATGAGGACTTCGCTTAAATTTTCGGCTAAATCATTTGCATTTAGATCTTCTTTTTTTGGAATCCATAAATACAGGGAACGCAACGTTGTTAGCATTGAAAACATGATGATTTCAGGGTTATTATTTTTTATTTCTGAAGAAGACACACCTTCTTTAATGATGTTGAGAACATCATTTTCATAATCGTTACGAAGCTGAAGGTAATAGTTTAACTGATCTTCAAGATGCATCCAGTCGTTATTTAGGGAAGCCATTCCGTTGGTATTCTTAGAGGTAATATTAACATGAAGCTTGACAACACGTTTTAATTTAGAGATACTGGATGCTTCAGAATTAATGATGCTGTGCATTCCCGTTGTAAATTCTTCAGCAATTGAAATGATAATGGTTTTGAGAATGTCTTGTTTAGAATTGATGTGATTGTATAAGCTGGCCGCTTTAATTCCCATAGCTGTTGCTAAATCACGCATGGTTACAGCGCTATAGCCTTTTTCTTTAAAAAGTTTAGCAGCTGTATTTATGATTTCATCTTTACGTGTTTCTTGTTTCAAAAAACTTTATATTCAAATTCTTTGTAAATTTAAACAAAAAGAAACTATGGGACTTTTAAGTTTTATTTTTGGTGCTAAAAAGCGTCAGGTTAAAGAATTTTTGAAAAACGGAGCTGTTGTTTTAGATGTGAGAACAGAGCGTGAATGGAATCAAGGTCATATTGAAAACGCTGTTCATATTCCTCTAGATGATTTAAAAAATCGAGTTGACGAAGTGAAATCATTAAACAAACCAGTGATTGTTTGTTGTGAAAGTGGTGTTCGTTCTGCAAAAGCTGCAAAGTTTTTAAATCTTAACAATATTGAAGCGACCAATGGTGGTGGCTGGGTGAGTTTAAAGACTAAGCTATAATTTCAAAGATTGAAGATCTTCATAGGTTGAAACTGGAATTTCATTATACTCAAGCGTCCAACCCAAAGAATTTGTCAGAATATAAAACTTCGCCAGTTCACTAAGCAATCTGTTTTTAGCATTCGATTTTAGCTCTGAAGCTTCTACTTTTTTCATTAAAGAGGTTTTGACTATGTCTTTAATCTTATTGTAATCTCCAGCTTCAAACTGATTTAAGAAATCCGCCTGAATATCATAATATTCAAAATCAGGCGACATTTTAATCTCCTCTTCTGGGATGCTTACTATTTGAAGTGTTTTTGTTGTTTCGTCAATATTGAATTCAATTTTACTTAAGTCATAGCCAATAGTTACCTCTGCATTCACAACAACTAATGCTTTTTTTTCAGCTTCAATTAAATCACCGAACAACCTTTTTGAATTTTGATAGCTGAAGACTTCACTAAAATGACCTTCGGTAACGATTAATTTTCCAACATTTTTAATTTGTTTTTGGATTAGTGCTGAATGTTCCTGAAGAACAATTTTATCTTCATTTTTATCACCACAATATTTAAATGTGAACAACACAATTAAAGTAATTACAACACCAAAGAGTATGTTTCGCATAAGGGCTAATTTAGTTAAATTAAAATTATAAAAAGGACCTGTTAATTCAGCAGCATTTTTTAATTACTATTGACACGCT
Source organism: Algicola sp. (assembly GCA_018222875.1). Taxonomy (GTDB): domain Bacteria; phylum Bacteroidota; class Bacteroidia; order Flavobacteriales; family Flavobacteriaceae; genus Psychroserpens. The sequence goes on along the minus strand of JAAEZL010000071.1, from coordinate 5,159 downwards.
TTGCGCAAATTTATACTGAGATTCACTCATATTAAAATTTTTACTTACCTTAGATATACCAAATCTACAAATCATGTCTAAAACCACCTACATTTTAGCACTAGTCATGCTATGCTCCGTACTCAGCTATGGCCAGCAAATTATCTTCCATAAAAACTTAAATTTCCGAGCTAACACTTTACAACAGAGCCTAAATGAGGAAGAAGATCGTATCGTATTAGAAAGTGAAACTGAACAAATTCTTAAAGTAAGCATTTTCAATGATTTTTTTTCTGAAAACATTGATGTTTTTAGTCACAAAACAGAGATTGATCTGACAACATTGCCTTACGGAGATTTTGTTATTCAGGCCAAATTAGGCCAAAAATGGATTGTAATGTACCTTGAAAAAAAGGAAGATCTCAAAATCACATCTTCTAACGAAAAAAAGCGTAGGACAAAGGCTAAAACCGAATCTTTAAGTGAAACTGAAAGCACTACAGATGGTCATGTTTTAGAGTTTATTCAAAACCCTTTTGAAGCTACAAATGATAACGAATCTTTATTTTATTGG
>JAAEZL010000071.1:2414-4596 GCA_018222875.1 Algicola sp. | reverse complement strand
TTTTATTGGGTTGTAACAGAAAGCAATTCAAGCTTCGGATCCAGTAAAACCATGAGGTTAGAATACAAGGATGACATTTATAAATTGATTTCAAAAAACAAATTAGAGTTGAAATCAAATATAGGAAAAGCTAATAAACTCATCATATATGAAGTTTACAACAAGTCTGAGTTTATGGATAAACAATTCAGAAATCCAGCCTATTACACTACAGAGGAAGCGTCAAAATTCTTAAATACAGATCCCCTTTATGTATCAAGTGATGAGGTAGAAGACGGTTTTTAAATCACAACTTTTTTTTCAAAAATCTAAATAATGGTGAAGGGATAAAAAACCGTAGGACCTTAAACTTCGTATATATGATATACCTGTCCTTCTAAATCGTTTTAGTTTACTAAAATCAGCCTACTTGCATTAGTTGAAGTTTAATCTTAAAATCCAACCGTTATGTTTAGAAACTACTACACTTTAGCATTGACGTTATTTACAATCTTTGTTCATAGTCAACATATAACGTTTCAACCGAATGTAAATTACAAGGCCAGCGAGTTAGAACAAATCCTTGATCATAAAATGAACCAACTTGTACTTCAAAGCAAGGACAAATACATCCACAGCGTCGTTATATTTAATGATGATTTTTCAGAAAGTATTTATGTAAATAGTAATAAGACTAACATTGACCTTAATCTATTACCAATTGGGTCGTTTATTATTAAAGCCAAAGTAGATACAAAATGGATTGTGATGTCTTTAGAGAAAAAAAGCCTGATCAGAACTGCATCTTTTGATTATTCTAAAAGCGAAGTCAAAGAGTATGAGTCTATAGTTAATGACAACGTTGAAGACGCTGCCAAAAAAACTACACTTTATTACTGGGTTGTTTCAGAAAGTAATTCAAATTTCGGCTCAACTAAAATTATGAGGTTAGAATATAAAGAAGATATTGACAAATTAATTGCAAAAATAACTTTAGAATTAAAGTCAGACATAGGCAAGAAAAACAAGTTGGTCATCTATGAGGTTTTCGACAAATCAGAATTTATGACCAATCAGCTTAGAAATTCTGAATATTATAAATCTGAAACATCAACCATTTTTAATGTTGAGCCAGTGTATGCTTATAACAACTGAAAGGACAAAGCATTCAATCGCAAATTTTTCATTTTAAAACTGTATGATTTTAGTTTTGAAAATTCAATTGAGTCAAAAATTTCTGACATTGAGTTCAATACTATCCTATTGTTAGCTTACATTTATTGTAATAATTTGGGAAGATTAACAACTTAAAAACAAAATCATGATAAAGCAATTCTACATATTACTATTTTTATTTTTAACCGCATTTAGTTACAGTCAGAGCATTATGTTTCAACCTAATACAAATCATAAAGCTCGAAAATTGATACAAACTCTAAATACAACAGGAGACAGCTTAATCTTAGAAAGTAAAAAAACCATACGACAAGTAGATATATTTAATAAAGACTTTTTGAAAACCATAGAGATTGATAGTACAAAAGCTAAAATTGACTTAAACATGTTGCCTAAAGGTAATTTTATTGTAAAAGCCAGATTAGGAAGAAAGCGAATTGTGATGTATCTGAAAAAATCGGATGACAATAAAAAACTAGCAGAAGTGTCTGCAAGAGAAATAAAAGTTAAAGATAATAGCGACAGATCTGAAAGACAACCTTTGTATCAAATAAAAGATAACAACAACACACTTTACTGGGTTGTTTATGAAAGCAATACTGGTTTTGGGTCACATAAATCTATGAGCCTAGAATATTTAGATGATATACATGATTTAATCGAAAAAATTAAGCTAGAACTAAAATCAGACATAGGTAAAAATAATACCTTGCTTGTATATGAGATTTACGACCGATCAAAGTTCATGGATAAACAACTTAAAAACAAAAAGTATTACAAATCTAAAAAATCAAAATTCTTCAATGTGCAACCTATTTATAGTTCTTTAAATGAGAAACCAAACATTTAAGACCATCATTAGCAGCAACGCTTATCACTTTAAACTACTGATTTAAAAGAGTGCTTTAAAATAAAAAACATTAGTTTTCTTCGACTCTTGAAGCCTAACTAATGCATTTTTAATTGAATTGACAGCAAGACAAAAGTAAGCTATTAAAAGATTTGCCACGTTACTAAAGAATTAACC
>JAAEZL010000071.1:0-2404 GCA_018222875.1 Algicola sp. | reverse complement strand
CTATTAAATAATTAGTTCTTTTTTAGCTCCAGCTTTTCGGCAAAATAGTCGCAGAAATCCATCATTGTTGCCGACATTTTTTCATCTTGTGTTGCTCTTCGGAATGTTTTACTCATTTCAACTAGTGTTTGATGAAAAAACAATTTCATCTCGTCAACTGGCATGTCTTTGGTCCAGAGATCAATTCTAAGTGTTTCCTGAGCCTTACTATCCCAAACAGCAAGCATCATCGCTTTAGCTTCAGCATTTGTAATTCCTCCATCTTCAGCTGTCCAGTGCAATTGCTCTGGCACTCTGTTTTCATCAAGTTCTACACTAAGCTCTATTTTTGATGTGTGTTTTTCAGACATTATTTTGGTGGTTTATAATTTGATTTATTAAAAATTTCAGTGGCATCTTTCTTCATCATTTCCAAAAAAGTCACGTAGTTATTATTGTTCATATAAGCTCTTACAATTTGCCAGCCAATATATCGTCCGAGTCGTCCTGGAGACTCACTGTCAAGTTGTAAATAAAACTTTGAAAAGGGTGCGTCAGCTATAAAGCGACCTGGCAAACTGCTATCTGTGCTATACAGATATTCGTTTTCTATGAAATTGCTCCAAATCTGACCTTCATTAGCCTCAGCAAAATCTAATTGTTCTTTGGAGTAGCCTATTTTTACTTCATCAGACACAAAAGGAATCATTTTATCCTTAAAGTATAACTGCTTTCCGAAATAAATCATATCATCCAGAAGTGTTTTCTTTTGCGATTGAAAGGTATAGCGTTTAGCATACTCTGAAGCCAGATTAGAAACTACTTGGGAAGGCTCCATATTTTGGGTAATGTATTTAGGAATATTGACGTAAAACTTATGGTCTTTTCCAAGGTAATTATCAAGAGGAATAAGAACAATTGTATCTGTAACAATCACTTTATCTCTGTATTTCACATCGTTGGTTAAAGTCACTACTCGTGGCTCAGAGAACGTTTTATCATAGTATTTTAAATGTTGAAAAAGACGCGTGATATCGTCTTCAATTGCAGAGAAATTATTAAATTTTTTATCTACTTCATCTAATAATTCATTCTGTAAGGTATCCGTCATTCTAGCAATAAACACGGAATCCGGTATGTGTTTTGAAAATAAAAAAGGGAATGTTGTTTTTAGCTGATTTAAATTTTCCGGTTTCGCTTCAGAAAAGGCACGATCAAAACGTTCGACCATAAAATCGACTTCAATTTTAGAAATCTCTTGCTCAATTTGATTTTCTTTTTCACAGGAAAAAGCAATCAATAGCAAGACCAAAATACTGCAAAATTTTTTCATGATAAATTAAAAAGAAACTTCGGTATTATTAATTTTTATTACTAACGTGATTCCTTTATTTTTGTTTTGCAAAGGTACTATTCTTTCACTTAAATACTATAAAAAATGCAGACAGATAAAGTTATTGATTATATTGTAAGCTGGCTTAAAGATTATGCTACAAACGCCAACGTAAAAGGTTTTGTGGTTGGTATTTCTGGAGGAATAGATTCTGCTGTCACCTCTACTCTCTGTGCAAAAACAGGTTTAGATGTGTTATGTATTGAAATGCCAATTCATCAAGCTGCCAGTCATGTTAGCAGAGCTCAGGAACATATTACTCAGTTGAAAGAGCGTTTTCCCAATGTAAGCGACACCAGGACAGACTTAACTCCTGTGTTTGAAGAATTTAAAACTGAAGTATCTCTTGAAGGCAAGCAAGCAACTGTAGATATGGCGTTGGCAAATACAAGAGCAAGACTTCGTATGACAACCTTGTATTATCACGCAGGTCTTCTGGGATTGTTAGTCGCTGGAACAGGAAATAAAGTAGAAGATTTTGGTGTAGGGTTTTACACAAAATATGGTGATGGAGGCGTAGATTTGAGTCCGATTGCAGACTTGCTAAAATCTGAAGTATATGCCATAGGAAAACATCTCGACGTTCCAGAATCTATCATGAAAGCTGCACCAAGTGATGGACTTTTTGGCGATGCAAGAAGTGATGAAGACCAGATAGGTGCATCATATCCTGAACTCGAATGGGCAATGCAACAAAAAGACGAAGGTAAAACAGCAGATGATTTTGAAGGCAGACAACGTGAAGTCTTTCAAATATTTATGAGGTACAATCGCAATAACCAGCATAAAATGATCCCAATTCCAGTTTGCGAAATTCCCAACGATTTAAAACAAACAATGAATTAATCACTACAAATAGTCGTTCTTATTGATTTTTTTTCTATTTTTGTAAGTGAAATCTCCACTTTCTAGAACTTAACCTAAGTAAGTTTTGGACACTTAGTAACCAACTAAATTAAACATCATGATTAAGGTATTAGTAGTAGACAGCCATCCTATTATCAGGACTGGCTTAGAACTATTGTTTAAAGA
>JAAEZL010000070.1 GCA_018222875.1 Algicola sp. | reverse complement strand
GTGCTTTCTGTTCAGCTAACAGTTTAGCTTGTGCTACAGCTTCCTGTTGCGCTTTTTTCTCAGCTGCTAATTTTCGGTTTGCTTCAGCTTTTGCTTTAGACGCTTTAGAAATAATAGGTTTTCTTTTGTTACCAGAGATTAATCCAGTGACTTCATCACCACTACTGTAATCGTAACGATCTCTGTTTTTAAATCTGTAAGCAAGCGTAATATCGTGAGAAGGACCAAAGGTTGTTAAGTCACCAATGGCTTTTTCGTAGTTGTATTCTACAGCAATTTGTGGTGTAATGTTTAAACCTAAACCACCAGACATTCCAAATACAGAATTATAACCAACTTGTGCCCAAATTCCTACTGGTACTGTAAGCATAGCTTGTGCAGAAATAATAGTTTCGTCTGTTTTAAATTCAGATCTTAATAAACCAGAGAATTTAGCTTCATCAAAGAAGCCTCTGCTATTCATATAACCAGTGTACATTAAATGTGCCTGAATACCTTGTTCCGGATTGTCTTTTAACATTTGAGACGATTCAAAATTATAAACCGCTAAATTGTTAATTGAAACACCAATATCGATAAAAGCCAGTCCGTAATTAATTCCTGGATTAATAGTAAGTAAGAAGTTATCTGGAATATTTTGCAATGCAGGATCATTAACATTGCTAACAACACTTCCGGAGTTAAGTCCGCTTTTATAAGCACCAATATTAAGTCCGAACGTCAAATTACTATCTCTGTTCATTCTTACGTTATACGCAAAGTTTGTAGTCGCACCAAAAGTTGTTAAAACACCATAGTTTTGTTGAAACAGTCCGATTCCAGCTCCAATATTTTCACCAAAACGTCCTGAATAACTCGCCATATAGGTAAGAGGAGCATCGTCAAACTGAACCCATTCTCTTTTATTAAAAATGCTGATGTATTTGTGTTGTTCGCGCACAAAACTAAAAGTAGGATTGATAACGAAGCGGTTAAAAGTTAAAGAATTTCTTACAGGCAGGCTAAGCGCAACCACTCCATCATCTTCCTGAGAATAGAACATCTGTGTGGAACAGAAACATAATATTAAAACCAATAGATGTGTTTTCATATTATCTTACGACGGTTATTGAGCCTTTTTTAGTTTCATTATCTGATGTGGTGATCACATAATAGAATACCTGATTTATGCTGGTTACATTTAAATTTGTATCTGGCCAGTTGTTGAGATAGTTATTGGTTTGTAAAACAACTTTTCCTCGATTGGTCATAATGGTAACATTGGTATCAGTTCCGTTGACATATTTTGTTGGAATGATCCACGTGTCATTGAATCCGTCTCCATTCGGACTCACAATATTTGGTATGTTTTCTACCTCTGGAAAAGGATCTAAAGCTTCGTTAATTTCGAATGTGAATTCTCTTGAGGCAATGCAACCAGATGTTTCACTTACAATCACTTTATACGAACCTTCTTGAGTAGCATCGTAGTCATCTTCAGTAGCATCAGCAATTAAAACATCATCTAAATACCATTCAAATTCCGGATTGTTAGCATTCGTGGTTATAAATATGTACAGACTTTCATCTTCTTCAATTGTATTTTCTTCTGAAACATTGATAGACGCTTCAAATAGTTCGCTAACAAGTTCTATTGCACCAGTAGCAGAACAACTTCCTAAGTCCACCTGAACAGCATACGTACCAGATTCACTGGTTTCATACATTTGATCTGTAGCTTCAGGAATAACGACACCATTTTTAAACCATTGGTATCCATTTCCAGATAAAGTCGTTAAGGTAGTAACACCAGAACCAGGACAAAACGGATTTCCTAAACTCGATACAATTTCGGCATTTGCTTCACCTGAAGACACTGCAGAAACGGTTACACGATTTGAAAAAGAATCAGAGGTGCAGGTTCCGTAATTGGTTTCAGCAAAGTATGTTCCCTCTTCACTAACCGTTAAAGATGATCCTTCAGCAACAAAGACTGACGTAGTTGGTCCCGTAACCTTAAACCAGTTAAATGTAAGTGACGGATAATTTAAAGGTGAGTCATTGGTTTCAGAACCAGGATTATCAATAGTTAACAGATAATTTCCGCCAGAACAGTAAGCAGCAGTTGCTACCAGATTATTTATGGTAAAAGGTGAATCCTGAATTTTATAATATGCAGCAAATGATGATGAGTTAGAGCTCGTTGCAGCAGGAGCAGAACTTTTAATTCTTATTTTATAGCTTTCACCAGAAGTTGTTTCAGGTAAAGAAAAATTTAGAGTGGCAGGAGAGGAGGTTACACTTCCTGGACTAGATGTATAGATTACTGTTGGAGTAGAAAAGTCGCCATCAGCATCAGACATTTCGATGGTAAACTGATTTGATGCATTTAATGCACTAGCAGGAGAAAACACAAACGTTGTGCTGTACGTATTAAATGACTCACTTGCACACGCCTGACTAAACCCAAGGTTCGGAGTTCCGATAACGAGTTGTGCATTTAGTTGTTCCTGAGTGAAAAGGACAAAAAAGCATAAACCAAAATATAATTTGTATGCAATTTTAGTAGTGTACATTTGGGGCTGTAATTTTCTATTCTATAAGCGTTTCATTTTATTAATCGTTGTCGTCAATGTCGTCATTAGCAGCAAAGATTCTATTAATTCTCAATCTGAAATCTGGTCGGTTTGTATTTTTCAAATCGATAAATGTTTCAGCATCTGGACCTTTAGAATAAACATTGTTAAATGCTCTGTTACCATACCAGTTTTCTAAATCTTCATTATTGGGATTGTATTTAATAAAGATATTGCCTTTACAGTTGTTGAAATAGGTTCTTGTAAAACCAATTTTATCTAAGTTTTCGCTATTGATTTTAATCTTATTGTCAAAAATCACAGCAGGATTGAAACCAGAAATCACGCTATTGTCAATGGTGAAAAACACATGCTCTCCAATGTAAATAGCTTCATTGACCAGGCCTATTTTTATATCATTATCAAGATCATTGCTAATATTAACCAATGTTAGATTTTCTGCCTGAATTGTGGTTTGCTGTTTAGCAAAATCGGCATCTTCTCTTTTATCATAAGCCAAAGCATTGATACATCTAGACACTTCTGCACCTGAAGCATAAGGCGATCTAACCGCTAAAGAATTTGATATTTTAACTTGTGCACCATGGTTAAATTCATAATCATTAATGCTCGATTTGTAGGATACAAATTTTTCAAGGTTTACGTTTCCACCCATAACGTTAAATGAGTTGCCTTCACAATAGCTCACCATAACATTTTCAAGGATGGTTTGTTGACCAACACCTGCCATCGTTAATCCGTTAAAGTATCCATAATCTCTGGTTCGTTTTCCGGCAAATTCAATTCTTACATATTTTAGGATACCTGAATAACTATCTGTGTTAGTACCACCATAAGTGATGTCTTTTGCCGCTGAAGGTTTTAAACCAAAGTTTAATACATTTTCATTTCCAATGGTATTTATTGGTGCATCACCAAGAATAAATAATCCACCCCAATCACCTGGTTTCTTTAAACTTCTTCCGGAAGTAAAAACAATGGGATCAGTATGGGTTCCATTAGCGACAATTTTAGAACCATTGCTGATTGTTAAAGAACCTTTAGTTTTAAAATCACCAACGATGATTGTACCTGGTTCAATAGTAAGTGTTGTGCTATCTGTAACGAATACGTCTCCAAGAAGTAAGTAGACGTCGCCTTTGTATAACTTAGTATCTCTGGTAATATTTCCACTTAAAATCTGAGTAGGTTTACCATAATCTACTTTATTAGGTTTAAATTCTGTCCAAGGATTCAGCCAATTATCGTAGCCAGTTATACCTTTTTCTTGCTGAGCAAAACCGTTGCCATACACTAATAAGAATAAAAGTGCGTATTGAGTAATTTTTTTCATAGTGGTTAAATTCATTTAGTTTAGATAAGTGGGCGCTTAAATATTAGTATCAAACATAAGGTTAATACTTACGAAATGCAAATAATATCGATAAAATACACTATTTTAATACTTGAATAGTCTTTTTCTTACAGAATGTAATAGTTTTACTGTTAAAATTTTTAAATCAGCTAATTATCATGTAATCAATTGTTTTAGAACTAAGAATTAATGTGCATAAAAAAAACCTCAACGTATGAGGTTGAGGTTTTTTAAACGGATAATAGATATGGCTATCAATCAGCTTTATAATCGTTATAGGTGTGAAGTGATTTAAGCGTTTCTTCGTAAAATAGAATAGCAGCTATTAAATCTCTTGTGTCTGAATACGGTAAAATGGTTTTCTGAAACTCAATAGTACTATCAAAGTAGCTTACAGAAGCTTCAACATTATTTTCAAGAGCTTTTTTATTTTCCTTGGTATCTGGAATACCTAAATCTCTCATGGTTATACCAGGTTTTGTAGCGAAAGCAATATTAGGTAATATGTTTACAATAACTTTAATACGTTCAGTGTAAAGAGTCAGTAATTCACCTTTTGACATTCGGTCTAATTCATCATGACTGTGGTATTTTGAAATGTTAACTTTACCACTGATAATGTTCATTGAGGCATCTTTTTTCTTGGAAGAGGCCTTTTTATCTTGAGCAAAACTGGTGCTTGCTATTAGAAAAAAAGATAGGATTAATAAAGTAGATTTTGTTCTCATTTTTCGAGTTTTTAGTTAATCTGGGTGAAACAAATCTATACATTTTATTAAAAAAAACAACAAAATTTGAATTTTTTTTACAAAATATTTTGCCTTATGAAATGCATATTTCTTGGTTAAACTGCATTTTTGCTAGATTAAATGCAAATTTTAACGACGAAACACTCGTGATGATTTATTCAGTTTTTAGCTGTTTGAATGTTCAGTTTGGAATGTTTTAGATAGTCAAATTCAACTATTTTTTTAAATCATTGGTACATTTCTAACTGTTAATAGGTTTAGACATCTCTTTTTTAAAACTGGAATATTTAAGTACTTAATCGATAGATTTTGCAAATTGATTCATTTCGTCGTACTAATCATACGTTAATTCGACTTTATTGAGAATTAGGATGAAAATCATTGAAATTTGTGTCATCCCAAAATCTTATTAATGATGAAATACTTAGTCACTTTTATTTGCCTGACCTTTTTTATTGGCACCAATGTTTCTGTTAGTGCTCAAGAATCAATTGATACTTCTGAAAATTTTTTAACTCGTAGTCCAGTGTATGATTATACTGAAACTCAATTGAATAATACAGATACCATTCCAGGCTTTGAGTCTAAATTAAATAAACTTAAAATTACAGGAACTATATATGAAAGTGATGGTATAACTCCTGCAAAAGATGTCATTTTATACATTGACCAGGCAGACGAGAATGGTAATTTTGATTTACGTTATACTAATGAAAAGCGTTATGTGTATAACAGAGGTTGGATAAAAACTGATGCTGACGGAACCTATACGTTTTATACTTATATTCCTGGGAATGATAGACGCTACAATCAAATGCAGCAATTGTTTCCTATTGTAAAAGAACCTTCTAAAGAGGCTTACGAGATTGCTTCATTTTTATTTGAAGAGGATCCGTTTCTTACGAAAACCTGTCGTAAACGATTGGTTAAAAAAGGAGATCCAAGTAGAATATTAACCCCTAAAAGTGTTGATGGGTTATATGTTGTAGAAAAGGATATTATACTTAACTCAGAGGACAACTCTACAAAATAGGAATTCAGAACTTATTTTTCAATCACTAATTTCTGACCTGGTTTTATTACCGACGTCTTACTTATAGCATTCGTTTTACATAAGGAAGCTATAGAAACATTGTTTGTTCTTGATATTCGGGATAGCGTATCTCCACGCTTCACCACATAGATTTGCTTTTGCTTTTTCAGACTTGTAATAGCATCTTCCTCTGACAGAATAGGAATGATTTTACTTTGTCTTAATGAATTATGTACGTAAGGACGTGTCCACTTTTGAGTAATCCATATTTCATTTTCTCTAATGGCGTTGGTTTGATTGAATTCAAATAAATATTCAGGATTTATAGCAATACCTTTATAATTTATAACTAAATGTAAATGGCTACCTCTTGCATTTCCAGAAACACCACCTTTACCTAAATATTGTCCTTTAAATACCGAATCATTTTCTTTAACACCATATTCAGATAAATGAGCATATACAGTTTCTAAACCATTATAATGTCTCACAACAACAGTCTTACCATGACCTTTTGAATATCTGGACATTCTCACAATGCCATCAAACATTGAAAACAAACTGTCACCTGTAACTAAATCTATATCAATTCCCTTGTGAGCACGACCCCTTCGCCAACCATATCGTGACGTTACAACTTTATTTCTACTAATTGGAGACGCATATGTTGAATCTTCAAATTTCAATTGTACCGGAAATATTACAACATCATCTTTATACGGATTATAAACTGTATGATCCCAGTATTCAGCTTTGATATCTATAGGAATAATGCTATCTGTTTTGATACTTAAATCTGTAGAGTCTGCTTTTTTAATAATCTCAAAGTCTAACTTATCTACAATTTTTAAATCCAGTTTTTTTTGGCCATAAACACTAAGTGAAAACAAGGTTATAAGGCATGCTGAAAGTAATTTCATAAACGATAATAAAAAATGCTAATTTTTTTTGATTGCCGAATATAAAAAATAAAACAGTTATAAAATGTTAAATTTTTACAGAACTGTTAAAGAATAACGGAATCTGATAGCGTTTAGATGCACCACTCAAGAGATTCACACAGTTTTTTGAATGATTGTTACTCCTTCAAATTAAAAAAAAAATTAACATTTACGATTTGAGTTAAAGTTTTAATGCTTAAAACTAAATTCATCTAATGGTTTCGTACATATTATAAATATGGAAAACGTATTAGTAGCAGGTGCCACAGGTACCACAGGAAAAAAAGTTGTACAATTATTAAAGGCTTCTCAATATTTTGAGCCCATTGCCATGGTTAGGAATGAAAACCAAAAAGCACAATTTGAAGCACAAGATATCAAGACGGTCTTAGGTGATCTTGAAAACGATATTTCTCATACAGTTGAAAACATAGATAAAGTTGTTTTTGCTGCAGGCTCTGGAGGAAAAAAAGTAAAAGAAGTAGATCAGGAAGGTGCAAAAAAAATGATAAGAGCTTCTGAAGACTCGAAGGTAAAAAGATTCGTTATGTTAAGTTCTATGGGAGCAGAGAATCCAAAAGAAAGTAATGAGCTTTACGAGTATTTGAAGGCGAAGCATAATGCTGACGAGTTTTTAAAATCTTCAAACTTGAAATATGTCATAGTAAGACCAGGAAGCTTAACGAATGAAAAAGGAACCGGTAAAATTAAGTTAGCAGAATCACTAAATGAATTTGGTGAAATTTCTCGCGACGATGTAGCACAGACTTTAGTCAGATCACTACATGATGATGCATCAAACAAAACTGTATTTGAAATTTTAGAAGGTGAAACCCTTATAGGGAAAGCACTTGAAATCGCTTAATTTTTAAAGTTCAATTAAAACAACAATTAAAACATTTTATAATATGATGATTAAACCAAGAACAAAAACACCAGATATAGATATAAACTTAGTAAATGATGCTAAATGGAAACTGAGCGATCAAAAGCCTGAGCATTTTACAATGGTAGTATTTTACAGAGGTAAACACTGCCCGATTTGTAAAACCTATTTGCAAACCATTCAAAAAAACATGGATGCATTTAAAAATAAAGGTATAAATGTAATTGCTATCAGTTCTGATACTGAAGAGAAAGCCAAAGCTAGTTACGAAAATTGGGAAGTAAGTGATTTACCGATTGGCTATAACTTTCCCATAGAGGAAGCACGTGAATGGAATTTATATATTTCAAAGGGTATTAAAGATGAACCTGAACAATTTATAGAACCTGCTTTATTTCTTATAGATCCTGAACAAACACTGTACGCTTCATCTATACAAACCATGCCTTTTGCACGACCAAAAATTGAAGATATTCTGAAATCAATAGACTTTGTGTTAGAAAAAGATTATCCAGCCAGAGGAGAAGCATAAATCTGAGGCGTTGTATTAACTAAAAAATCACCCAAACTAAATAATTTGGGTGATTTCTTTTATTTGAATTAGTAAATACCTTAATCGTCACTAATCATTATAGACTTGGTGTTTACAAATTCTTTCATTCCGAAGCCTCCATGCTCACGCCCAAAACCGGAGTCTTTTACACCACCAAACGGCATATTTGGTTCAGCTAATCCAAAAGAATTAATAAAAACCATTCCAGTATCAAAATAGGTTTCGGCTAATTGAGTTGCTCGTTTAACATCTTTTGAAAATATGCCTCCACCAAGTCCAAATCGACTATCGTTTGCTATTCTCATAGCATCTTCATCATCTTTGGCTTTAATTAAAGAAGCAACTGGTCCAAATAGTTCGTCATCATAGGCAGGTTGTCCTGGCTTTACATGTTCTAACACTGTTGCAGGATAATAAAACCCTTCACCTTCATCAGGTTCACCTCCGCATAGTATGGTGGCTCCATTAGCTACACTTTCTGTTACCTGATCATGTAATTTTTCTCTTAAATCTTCTCTTGCCATTGGTCCGAGATCTGTATCCTCATTTTTAGGATTTCCTAAATTTAAATCAGACATCGCCTTAACAAAAGCTTGTTTGAATTCATCATAAACAGAGTCTACAGCTATAAATCGCTTAGCTGCTATACAGGTTTCCCCATTGTTGTAAATTCGTCCTTTAACCGATTTTTCAACAGCCTTTTCTATGTCAGCATCGTGAAGTACTAAATAGGCATCATTGCTTCCAAGTTCCAGAACTGTTTTTTTAAGTTGCTCACCTGCTTTTTTACCTATGACTTTTCCTGCACTTGGACTTCCGGTTAAGGTAACACCTCTGACTAATTTGTGCTTGATAATGTTGTCAGACTGATCGTGATCGATAACCAATACGCTAAATAAACCTTCAGGTAAACCAGCGGCTTTGAAGATTGATTCTAAAAGTTTGGCAGTTCCTGTGACGTTTCCAGCGTGTTTTAGAAGCACACTGTTTCCAGCCATGAGATTAGCAATAGAATAGCGTATAACCTGATATGAAGGATAATTCCATGGTTGAATACCATATATTATTCCGATAGGAGCGTAGGTAATGATTCCTTTTCCTCCATCGGATAACTCGCGTTCTTCATTTTTTAAAGTTTCAGCTGCATGTTCAGCACAATACTCACAAATGGCTGTGCATAAATCGACTTCCTGCTGACTTTGCGTGAGCAGTTTGCCCATTTCGTCTGTCATTAATCCAGCGAGTTCCGACTTATAATTCTGTAACTCTTCACCAATAGATTTGATTAGTTTAGCGCGCTCTTCAATTGACTTTAGACGCCAATTTAAGAATGCTTCGTGTGAGTTTTGAATTATAGATTCAACAGCATCATCAATCATATAGGAATAAGTTTTTAGAGACTTTCCGTTGGATGGATTTATAGTTGTAATAGTTTCTGTTTTTGTTTGAGTTTGCATTTGTGTGGTTTTGAATTATTATTTTTGTTCGCTAGGAACTATGTATATATCGTTAATGTTCACGCGTTTCGGCTGAGATAATGCATAGTAAATGGCATTGGCTATATCTTCAGATTCTAATGTTGTCATGTTTTGCATTTCTGACATTTTTTCTTTGATATCTTCATCAGTAATGGTGCTTGTTAAATTGGTATCTACTGCACCAGGTTCAATTGAAGTCACATTAATATTATGCTTCGGAGCTAATTCCTGACGTAAACCTTCTGAAAACATTTTAACAGCCGATTTAGTTGCACAGTATACTGCACCTCCTGGAAAATATCTGTTAGCTGCCATTGAGGAAATGTTGATAATATCGCCTCCATTGTTTTCAATAAGTTGTGGTAAAACGGAAGACACACCATTTAAAACACCTTTAATATTGACATCTACCATTTGTTCCCATTCGTCTGTCTTCAATTTCTCAACGAAGGATAATGGCATTAAACCTGCGTTATTTACAAGTCCGTCAACCTTGCCAAAAGTTGCAACAGCTTTAGCAATGGCTTCTTCGAAATCACCTTTTTTGGTGACATCACCTGGAGTAACCAAAGCCTTGCCTCCATCTTTTTCTATACGTTCTTTCAAATCGGTTAATTTGTCGGTACTTCTTGACATTAGCACCACGTTTGCACCATGGCTGGATAGTTTTTTTGCTGTAGCTTCTCCGATTCCGCTTGATGCTCCTGTAATGATAATAGTTCTGTTTTCTAAATTCATAGGTATATGTTTTTTTTGGTTAAATTATTTACAGTTTAATATAGATGAGTACAGATGATAAACTTAGCTGTTATGTGAAGGATATTAACGCATATACATTTTAGTTCAATGTTATTATGTTAATATGGATTTCAAGAGCTAAAAGGGAAGTAACACAAACAGAATTACATATCTTTGAGAAACAAAATTTAGTAATTATGAAAAATATCATTTACACTTCAATCATTATCATGGTCTTTATGTCTTGTAAGAATGATACATCTTCAAAGGCTTCTGTTAGTGAACCTGAAATTAAACCAATTGTTTTTGAAGGAATTGACGAATCTATAAAACCAGGTGATGATTTTTTTAATCACGTCAATAGAATCTGGATGGATAATGCTGTTATTGCTGACGATCAGGTTGGTGTTGGTTCGTATCGGTTTTTAAACATTCCTCAACAGGAATTGCTTAAAACTATTTTGGAAGACGTCTCACAAGCGAAGCATCCTAAAGGAAGTATTGAGCAAAAGGTAGGTGATTTTTATGCTTCAGGAATGGATACTACCAGTATTAATGAACGCGGAATTAAACCTATCAAACCCATATTGGATAGAATTGATGCTATTGACAATATTGAATCGTTAATCGAATTTGTAGCGACTCAAATACAAACAGGAGATTATTCAATTATTAGTCCTTATATTTCTCCAGATCAGGAAGATAGTTCTGTCAATATTTTACATTTTTCACAAACCGGATTGGGTTTACCAGATCGTGATTACTATTTTGTTGAAGATCCCTCAGTGGATCAAATTCAGAACGCATATAAAACATATTTAACTCGACTTTTTGAACTGGTTGGTGATGAAAACGCTGAAGCTCAGGCAGAAGTTGTTTATAACATCGAAAAAAAACTCGCCGAATCCCATAAAACAAGAGTAAAACGAAGAATCATTAAAGAAAATTACCATAAAATGGCGGTTTCCGATTTGCTAGCCAGACACTCAAACATCAATTGGGAAACCCTTTTAGATATTTTAGGAGCTAAGGTTGACTCTGTTGATATTGCTCAACCAGAGTATTATGACAAATTAAACACTATGTTAGCTTCCGTTGCATTGAATGACTGGAAATTATACTTAAAAGCGAATTCTATAGGATCACATGACAATATATTAAGCAAAGCGTTTCAGGATGCTTCATTTGAATATTCTAAAGTATTGTCTGGACAATCAGAGCAGCAATCTCGAGCGAAGCAAATGGTACGTCGTGTAGATAATCAATTAGGTTTTGCTCTCGGACAATTGTATGTGAAAAAATACTTCAACGAAGATGCAAAACAGCGTGCTTTAGATCTGGTCAATAATTTTCAGAAAACATTAGAAAAACGTATTGATAATCTTGAATGGATGAGTGATAGTACAAAGGTAAAAGCAAAAGACAAGCTTTATGCCATCAACAAGAAGATTGGCTATCCTGATGTGTGGAGGACTTATGATGTATCCATCAACAGAGATCAGTTTTTTGAAAACGTAGTAGCCTTACGCAAAGATGCTTATGAATATGAACTTAAACAATTAAATAAAGCACCTAACAGAGATGAATGGCATACCACACCTTCAACGGTTACTGCGTATTACAATCCGTCTTTGAATGAAATTGTGTTTCCGGCAGGTATTTTGCAAGCGCCTTATTTTGATTTGTATGCTGATGATGCTTTAAATTATGGCGGAATTGGAATGGTCATTGGCCATGAATTTACGCATGCTTTTGATGATCAGGGAGCGCAATATGATAAAAATGGAAATGTGACTAACTGGTGGACAGATGATGATTACACGAAATTTAAAGCGAAAACACAACAAATAGTTGAGCAGTATGATGCGTTTACTGTGTTAGACAGTGTGCATTTAAAAGGAGCACTAACCGTTGGTGAAAACACAGCTGATAACGGGGGAATTGCAATTGCTTTTGATGCTTTTAAAATGACAGAACAAGGACAAGACACAACAAAAATAGGAGGTTATACGCCTAACCAGCGTTTCTTCTTATCGGTTGCTAATATCTGGCGTGTAAAAATGCGTGATGAATATTTGCGAAACTATGTCGCTACAGATCCGCATTCACCACCAATCTGGCGAGTTAACGGTCCGTTAATGAATTTCACACCTTTATATGAAGCATTTAATGTTAAAGAAGGTGAAGCCAATTATAGAACGAAAGAAGAACGTATTAAGATTTGGTAAGTAACTAAAATCTAATCAATAAAAAAAGCCACAACTTAAAAACTGTGGCTTTTTTTTGGTCTGAAGTGTATTAGCAACCCATTAACCCGAAGAACACTACTAATTCTTGATTAACGGTTTCTGCCTTACTATTTTTTGCAGGAAGCCATGTTCCCGGAGTTTTAGTAATGAGCTCCATCATTTTTTTATCGACTTCAGGATAGCCAGAGCCATGGTCTAGTTTTAAGTTTTCGATGGTTCCATCTTTGGTTATTGTAAAATAAAGTCTGGCTGGTTTTAATTGTTCTGGATCTACATTAATTAATACTGACTGACAGTTTTCTTTTAGAAATAATTTCAAAGCATCTTCACCATCTGAATAACGAGCTTGCTGTTCGGGAACAATCGTATGGTGAGGTGATCTGTAGCTATCAAATATATGTCCAGATTCAGGATCTCTTTCATCAAAGTCGACACGCATTGAAAAATTAGTAGAGTAGTTAGAGCTTTGTAATAAGTCTAATTGTGCTTTTGTAAATGTAGCACTTGAACCATGTGCACTAATAGTTGATAGTTTTTCGTCAAGCACTAAAGTGATACTGGTGGATTTAATATTCGACATATGTTGTATGAGCTCATCCTCCAGAAACGCATCAATAGAAGTGATCTTGTCGATTTCAGATTTTTTAATTCCTGAGAATCTCGGACCAATACCATGGACAAAGTCTGGAATGGTTTTAAATACTTCAGGAACCAAGTTTTGATCGGTCTCCTGAATTACATTTTTTTCGGTTTTAACTAACAGCTTTTCTTCTGTTGCATTGTGATTAATTAATCCGAATCCTACAGTAGTTAATGCTAATAGTCCTGCTAAAGCAAATAAAGTTTGTTTTTTCATAATCTGATAAGTTTTTTGATGATGATCAAATCTAGTAGAATGCCTGTGCAAAACTGTAAATCAAATGTAAAATAAGTGTCAAACTTACAATTTACACAAGTATAGATGTAGGAAAAAACGCTGGACAACACGCTTATGATACGGATATGACACGGGTTTGATACGCTTATGCTATGCTTATGAACAGATTTTACCTGATTAGAAGAATTTCTAATTCGTAATTAACGGTTTTAGCGTGTCCCAAACTGTGTTTGCAAGAATTTTATGACCTTCAACATTGGGATGAATGCCATCATTTTGATTCAGTTCTTTAACACCACCAACATCTTTAAGAATAAAAGGAATGAATTCCAGATTATTTTCTTCAGCTAATTCTGCATAGAGTTCTCTGAATTGACTCGTGTAATCCTGTCCCATATTAGGAGGTAATTCCATACCAGCAAGAATGATGGTTGTACTCGGACTTTTCTTTTGTACGCTATCTATAATGGCTTGTAAATTTGAACGTGTTTCTGTAAGCGGAACACCTCGCAATCCGTCATTAGCGCCAAGTTCTAATATAAAAATAGACATGTCCTGATTTAAAACCCAGTCAATCCGGCTTTTACCACCAGCTGAAGTTTCGCCACTGAGACCTGAATTTACGACTGTATAATTAAGACCTATGGAATCAATTTTTTGTTGTAATAATGCAGGATAGGCATCATCACTATTGTCTAATCCATAACCAGCTGTAATACTATCTCCAAAACATAAAATGGTTTTTGTTGAAGCTTTTGGTCTTTCTTCAGTTTGTTGATCTGTTTGTGTTTCCTCGGAGGACTTTTCAGCTTTTTTCTCGCCACAGGTCATTAGCAAAAATGGTAATGCTATAATATAACAAAACTTTAAGAGATTCTGCACCATTGATTTTGGTAGGTTTGATTTCATTTGTTTATTTTGAGCCTTCGGCATAAGCTATCATCTAATATTAATTAATATGTCAAAGATATTAAAGATTACTGGGCTGGAAAAGACATATTCCAGTGGTAACAAACAATTAACGGTTTTACAAGATATTACTTTTGATGTTGAAAAAGGCCAGACCTTTTCCATTGTTGGTCCGTCAGGAAGTGGAAAAACAACGTTATTAGGATTGTGTGCTGGTTTAGATCAGCCTAATGCTGGTACTGTGGAGTTATGCGGACACGATTTAAGCAGGTTAAATGAAGACCAACGAGCGCAATTACGAAATAAGGAAGTGGGTTTTATTTTTCAAAATTTCCAGTTGTTGCCAACCTTAACAGCCTTAGAAAATGTAAGTGTGCCTTTAGAGTTACAAGGTGATACACATGCGATTGCAAAGAGTAAAACTTTACTGGAAAAAGTGGGTTTGGCAGATCGTTTTCATCACTATCCTTCTCAATTGTCAGGAGGCGAACAACAACGAGTGGCATTGGCCAGAGCTTTTTCAAATGCACCTTCAATCTTGTTTGCAGATGAACCTACAGGAAATCTGGATGAGGAAACCGGAGAAAAAGTAATTCAGTTATTGTTTGACTTGAACAAAGAAGCTGGTACCACTTTAGTGATTATATCGCATGATTTAGATTTAGCTAACCGAACGCAGCAAATTTTACGTCTTAAAGGAGGTCAGATATTAACCAATGAACGTATCGAAAACGTACTGTAATCCTACTTAAATAGTACTATGAATCAACATACAACATGGCTTTTTAAAATGGCATGGCGAGATGCCAAAGCGAGTAGAGTACGTTTACTTTTGTTTATGGCATCTATTATTTTAGGTATTGCTGCTGTTGTTTCAATACAGTTGTTTAGTACCAATCTTAAAGATAATATACAACGACAGTCTAAATCCTTGATGGGAGCAGATTATATTATTGATGCCAGACAGCAACCGACAACTCGTGCTCAAACTATTATTGATTCTTTAAAGCCTGATGCCTTGGAAGTCAATTTTGTGTCTATGATTGCATTTCCAAAGAATGGAGGAACCAAGTTGGTTAAGGTACGCGGTATAGATGGCGACTTTCCGTTTTATGGTTCTATGAATACTGAACCGGTTTCAGCTGCTACAACCTATCAGGAATTAGGAGGAGCTTTAGTAGACGCTACCTTATTGCTTCAGTTTAATTGTCAGCCAGGTGATTCCATAAAAGTAGGTGAATTAACGATGCCTATTGTTGGTGCACTAAAAACAATTCCCGGAAGTACAGCCATTACAACATCTGTTGCACCACCAATTGTGATTCCACATCGGTTTATTGAAGCCACAGAACTATTACAGTTTGGGAGTCGTAAGGAATACCAGTTTTTTTATAAAGCATCAGATACCTTAAACCTAACGCGATTTGAGGACAAGATAGGACCAATGCTGGACAAGGAAAATGCCGATTTAGATACACATACCAGCACAAGCAGGCGTTTAGGACGACGTTACGAAAATGTAGGTAAGTTTTTAAACCTGGCTGCTTTTATCGCTTTATTGTTAGGTTGTATTGGTATTGCTAGCTCTGTTCATATTTACATTAAAGAGAAACTCAAATCTATTGCTGTTTTAAAATGCATGGGAGCTTCGAGGCAACAAAGTTTTTTAATTTTTGCAATTCAAATTGCAGGTATTGGTATCATTGGTGGTTTATTGGGTTCTTTAATTGGTGTAGCGCTTCAGGAGCTATTTCCATACCTGTTAAAAGCATTTTTACCATTTACAGTGGAAGTCAGTATAACAGCTCAACCCATTATTATGGGCGTTTTTCTTGGCTTATTTATGTCGGTGTTATTTGCATTATTACCATTGTTGAGCACTTGGTATGTATCACCATTAGAAGTGTTGAGAGTTAGTGAGGATGCTTCACAAGGTCCTAAAAAAGCACGTGTAATTGTCTACGGTTTAATCTTGCTGTTTCTTTTTTTATTTTCATTCTGGTTATTAGGTAATTTGATCTATGCTATGAGCTTTGTGTTAGGAACACTCTTCACTTTTGCTGTTTTA